>QIGN01000013.1 GCA_003228955.1 Hyphomicrobiales bacterium | reverse complement strand
ATGGAAGCGGGCGGGCCGGCGAAGTTCACGCTTGGCCCCGATGCGGTGCTGGAGAAACTCGTTCACGCGGTTGAATCTCCGCGCCCGCGTCCGCACTACTATGTCACAAGGCCAACCTATATGCTGGCCTGGGCGCGGCGCCTGTTTTCAGCACGCATGCTGGACCGGGTGATGGCCAACCGGTAACCGGCAGGGGCGCAAGGCCTCGCAGGAGCAGTTTTTCGATGAGTACCGTTCTTTATTCATTCATACCGTTGGCGCTCATGGCGGTTGCCGTCGTGCTCGGGCTCGGTCTGTGGAACATGCTCAAAGAGGACGGTGCAAACCGGTCGCAAAAACTCATGCGCTGGCGCGTGGGGCTGCAATTCGCCGCCATTGTCGTGGTCATGGCGGCAATTTATTTCGCCCGGGGCTGACGATCGCATGGTCAAACTGAACAAAATCTACACCCGCACCGGCGATGACGGAACCACCGGGCTCGGCAGCGGCGCGCGCGTTCCCAAGCATCACACGCGTATCGCCGCCTTTGGCACGGTGGATGAAACCAACGCCGCGATTGGCGTTGCGCGCCTTGAGCTGGAGGCGTCCGAAGGCGAGGTCGACAAGATGCTGGAGCGCATTCAGAACGATCTGTTCGACCTCGGCGCCGATCTGTGCGTACCGGAAGCGGGCAAGGAAGAAACCCGCGAAGCGCTGCGGATTATTCCCTCCCAGGTGGAACGGATCGAGAATGAAATCGATCGGCTGAACGGCGAACTCGAACCGCTGCGCTCCTTCGTGTTGCCCGGCGGCACGCGCGCCGCCGCCGCGCTGCATGCCGCGCGCACGGTTTGCCGCCGCGCCGAGCGCCTCATGGCGCAACTTGCGGCAAGAGAAGATGAAACCGTGGGCGAAGCGGCGCTTCACTATATCAACCGCCTGTCGGACTTTCTGTTCGTCGCCAGCCGGTATGTGAATGACAAAGGCAAGGCGGACCGGCTCTGGACTCCCGGCGAAAACAGGTAGAGCACGGCCCCGATGTTCGTCCCCATCCACGATACGAACCCGCTCAAGTCCATCCGTTTCCAGTATGTTACGGTCGGCCTGATCGTCCTCAACACCGCCATATATTTTTTATTCGGCACGACATTCGTATTTTCCGTCCAGGAATATCTGGTGGATTTCTCTCTCATTCCGGTAGAGTTTCTCGGTGGCGCCAGGTTGGCCTCTTCAGGCCTCCAGTTGCTGCAAAATCCGCTTCCCATGCCTGAACAGTTCACGATTGCTTCTTATATGTTTGTGCATGGCAGCACGCTTCATCTGCTCGGGAACATGCTGTTTTTGTGGGTGTTCGGCGACAATGTCGAGGACGCCATGGGACATTTCCGTTTTCTCATGTTCTATTTGATGTGCGGCATTTTCGCCGGGCTCCTGCATACCGCTGTCATGAGCAATTCGGACATTCCGGTCATTGGCGCCAGCGGGTCCGTGGCGGGTATCGTCGCCGCCTATATGATGCTCCATCCGAAGGTCAAGATATGGGTCCTGGCGCTGTGGCGCATTCCGCTGAAAATTTCCGCTGCCTGGGCGCTCGGTTTCTGGGTTCTGCTGCAACTGTTCAGCGCGGTGACGTCATCGGGAGAAGGCATTGCCTGGTGGGCGCATGTGGGCGGTCTGATGGCTGGCGCGGTTCTCATCCTGTTTATGCGCAGGCCGGGCGTGGCGCTGTTCGACCAGACACAGGGAGGTGCGTGAGCGGGCGCATGGGCGCCGCGCGCGCAAGCCGTCTTGTGGAGCATTGACTTGCGGTTATGGCGGCAGTACCGTCGCGCGATTTCGCAAGTGCGAAAAGAAAAATCAGGGGCGGAATCCGCCGGATTGACTGAACTTAGGTTATCCCGGTTCCCGCGCCACGGGGTGTTGATTTCGCATTTGCACATGACTGTATGCAGGTTCGGAATTCCAGTTGGGGAGACATCGTGAAGGTTCTGGTCCCGATCAAGCGGGTGGTCGATTTCAACGTTAAAATCCGCGTCAGGGCGGACGGGTCGGGCGTCGATCTCGCCAATGTCAAGATGTCCATGAACCCGTTTGACGAGATTGCCGTCGAGGAGGCGATCCGGCTCAGGGAAGCGGGTACGGCCGAAGAGATCATCGCCGTTTCCATCGGACCGCAGAAGACCCAGGAAACAATCCGTACAGCCCTCGCCATGGGCGCTGACCGGGGCATTTTCATATCCTGCGACGATGAGCTTGAGCCGCTGGGGGTCGCCAGGCTGCTGAAATGCGTTGTCGAGGCGGAGTCCCCCGAACTGGTGATCCTGGGCAAGCAGGCCATCGACAACGATTGCAATCAGACGGGTCAGATGCTCGCTGCGCTGCTTGGCTGGCCCCAGGGCACATTCGCCTCCAGACTGGAGCTGGACGGTGGCAAGGCGCGGGTCACGCGCGAAGTCGATGGCGGGCTTCAGACGGTGATTCTGAAGATGCCCTGCATCGTCACCTCGGATTTGCGTCTCAACGAGCCGCGTTACGCGTCCCTGCCGAATATCATGAAGGCCAAGAAGAAGCCGCTCGAGGAAAAACCGGCCGCCGACTATGGTGTGGACATCGCGCCCCGTCTGAAAGTTCTCAAAACGCAAGAACCGGCGGCGCGCGAGGCGGGTGAGATTGTGGCCAACGCGGCAGAACTGGTTGAAAAACTCCAGAACGAAGCGGGTGTCATCTGATGGCCGTTCTGCTGGTTGCCGAGCATGACAATGTTTCGCTGAATGCGGCGACCCCCAAGGCCATGAGCGCCGCGCTCGCGATTGATCCGGACGTTCATATACTGGTGGCGGGCAACGGATGCGCCAGCGTCGGCGACGAGGCGGCGGCAATTACCGGCGCGGCCAAGGTCCTGCTCGCCGAAGCGCCGCATCTGGAACACCATCTGGCGGAGGAAATGGCGGCGCTGGCCGTGCCGCTCGCGGCGCAATATGGCGCCATACTCGCGCCCGCGACGACGACGGGGAAAAATTACATGCCGAGGCTCGCGGCGCTGCTGGACGTGGCCCAGATTTCAGAAATCACGGCGGTAAAATCCGCCGACACCTTCGAGCGGCCGATTTATGCGGGCAATGCCATGCAGACGGTACAATCGAGCGACGCCATCAAGATCATCACGGTTCGCACAACGGCGTTTCAAGCCGCCGAGACAGGCGGAAACGCGCCAATCGAAAAAATCAACGTGCCCGCGCCAGCCGGCCTGTCGCAGTTCGGTGGAGATGAACTGACCAGCTCCGACCGTCCCGAACTCGCTTCGGCGAAGGTCGTTGTGTCGGGCGGGCGGGCGCTGGGATCGAAGGAAAATTTCGCCAAATTTATCGAGCCGCTCGCGGGCCGGCTGAACGCGGCGGTGGGCGCCAGCCGCGCGGCGGTGGACGCGGGCTATGTTTCGAACGATTATCAGGTCGGGCAGACGGGCAAGGTGGTGGCGCCGGAACTCTATATAGCAATCGGCATTTCAGGCGCCATCCAGCACCTTGCGGGCATGAAGGATTCCAAGGTGATCGTCGCCATCAACAAAGACGAGGAAGCGCCCATTTTCCAGATTGCGAATTATGGCCTGGTGGGCGACCTTTTCAAGATATTGCCCGAGCTCCAGTCTGAACTGGAAAAAGCGGACGGTTAGAGTGATCGCACGAACAACAGGCGCGTAGCCAGAGCGAGAGTGAAATGAGCATCAAGAAAGTGGGCGTGATCGGAGCGGGACAGATGGGCAATGGCATAGCCCATGTGATCGCGCTTGGGGGATATGACGTATTGCTGAACGATATCGACCCGGCGCGCATCGACGAGGCGCTGGCGACCATCAACGGCAACCTCTCGCGTCAGGTCGCGTCGGGCAAGATTTCGCAAGGCGATATGGACAAGGCGCTGAAACATATCGGCAAGGCGGAGAAAATCGAAGCCCTCGCGGATGTTGATCTGCTGATCGAGGCGGCAACCGAAAACGAAGAGGTCAAGCTCCAGATTCTGCGCGAAGTGTGCCCGGTTGTGAAGCCCGGAGCCACGCTGGCCACCAACACTTCTTCCATTTCCATCACCCGGCTGGCGGCGGCGACCGATAGGCCGGAGAAATTCATCGGCATGCATTTCATGAACCCGGTTCCGGTGATGGAACTGGTGGAAATGATCCGCGGCATCGCGACGGAAGACACGACCTTCACCGCGGCGACCGAATTTGTCGGCACTTTGGGCAAGACGGTTGCCGTGTCGGAGGACTTCCCCGCATTCATGGTCAACCGCATCCTGCTGCCGATGATCAATGAGGCGATCTACACGCTTTACGAGGGCGTGGGGAATGTGGCGTCCATCGACACCGCCATGCGGCTCGGCGCGCGCCATCCCATGGGCCCGCTGCAACTGGCGGACTTTATCGGGCTCGACACCTGCCTGTCGGTGATGCAGGTGCTCTATGAGGGGCTCGCCGACACCAAATACCGCCCCTGCCCCTTGCTTGTGAAATATGTCGAGGCCGGGTGGCTCGGGCGTAAGGCCGGGCGCGGATTCTACGACTATCGCGGCGACGAGCCGGTACCGACGCGGTAGGAGCTTGCCTGTTTCCCCCCGGCGCCTGGCAGGCTGACGGCATGAACATTTTCATTGTCACTCTGGGCACACTCGGCGATGTCCAGCCCTATGTGGCGCTGGGCAAAGGCCTGAAGGCGGCCGGACACCGGGTCACGCTCTGTACCAGTTCCAGCTTCGAGAGCTTTATCACTGGGCATGGCCTCATCTACGGCTATTTGAATAACGATCTGGTCGATCTGGCGCGCTCGGATGTGGGCCGCGCTATCTTGGAAAACGCAAACAACGTTTTCAAAATCATCACCGCCACTATCAAGATGACCAGGCTATCGGCTCCCATGCAGCGGGCGATGCTGAAGGACAGCTGGGAAGCGGCGAAAAATGCCGATCCCGATCTTATCATCTTTCACCCGTTGGCCTTTGGCGGCCCGCATATTGCTGAAAAACTGGGTGTACCCTGCATTCTGGCAATCCCTTTGCCAATGCTGGTGCCGACTGCCGAGCTCCCCAATTTCGGCTTTCCGGCGTGGCGGCTTGGCCGGTGGTATAATCGGGCAACCCACGCCGTCGCGCTGAAAACAATGAACTTGGTTACACGCGGATTCGTCAAACAATGGCGCCGGGAGCAGGTTTTGCCGCCTTTGCCGCGCGGGAGCGATATTCTCGATACCCGTACGGGCGCGCCAATCCCGGTGATGCATTGCTACTCCGCCCATGTCGGCCCCGCGCCTTCCGACTGGCCCGAATCGGTGACGGTGACCGGCTACTGGTTTCTGGACCGGCCCGGGGCGTGGCGGCCTCCACCTGAGCTGACGGCGTTCCTCGATGCTGGAGATCCTCCCGTTTATATCGGGTTTGGCAGTATCGCCGGACGCAACCCGGCGCGGGTCGCCCGCATTGCTGTCGACGCCCTCGCCCGGGCCGGCGCGCGCGGGATTCTCGCCACCGGATGGGGCGGGCTTGAGCCGGGCGATCTGCCGGAGACGGTTTTACAGATTGACCATGCGCCCCATGACTGGCTGTTCCCGCGTATGGCGGGCGTGGTGCATCATGGCGGTGCGGGCACAACGGCGGCGGGGCTGCGCCACGGCAAGCCCACAATCATCTGCCCGTTCTTCGGCGATCAGCCTTTCTGGGGCGCGCGGGTTTATGCCCTCGGCGTTGGTGCCAGACCCATTCTGCAGAAAAAGCTCACCGCCGAGAACCTTGCCGCGGCGATCCGCGAGATCATGCGCAATCCCGCTATCCGGCAGAACGCCGAAGAACTGGGCGAAAAAATCCGCGCCGAAGACGGCGTCGGCAATGCGGTGGAATTTATCGGGAAACACGCGGCCCGGTAGCTGTGCTCAAGAACTTCTAGCCCTTGTCGGCGATGGCCGCCTTGATCAGCGCCAGCGCCTCCTCTGAGTCCCATTCCGCCGGGCCGACGAGCCGGCCGATTTCCTTGCCCTCCCGGTTTATCAGCAGCGTGGTGGGCATTCCGAACGCCTTCAGCGAAGAGGCAAGTCTGCCTGACGAGTTGTTGTAGAGCTTGAGGTTCTTGATCCCGATCTCTTCGAGGAATTTTCCCGGTTTTTCAAGACCGCCCCGGTCGATGCTGATCGCCACGAGATCGAACTGATCGCCCCCCAGTTCCGCCTGCAGTCCATCAAGCATCGGCATCTCCTTGCGGCACGGCGCGCACCAGGTCGCCCACAAATTGAGCAGCACCACCTTGCCGCGCCAGCCGGCAAGCGATGTCTCGGCGCCGTCACCGTCAATAAACCTGATTTCCGGGAGGTCCTTGGGTTCGGAGCTGGCGACGAAAGTGATCATCTCGCCGACTGAATAGCGGGCAAATCCCTTGCGCTTGGTTCCGGCCTGTTTACTCTCTGGCGCATTCTCGCTCTGTGCAACATTGCTATTGTCGCCGGAATTCACGTATACCGCCCCGAATGCGGCGGCGGCAACCAGTGCGGCCACGAGAGCTATGATTGCCACCCGGGACGTCCCTTGAGTCTTTATTGCTTGTGTCTTGCTCATTGCAACGATCCAAAGAAGGTCTGAAATGACGAATAAAATGTGGGGCGGCCGGTTTGCTTCGGGTCCCGCCGCGATAATGGAGGAAATAAACGCCTCCATCGATTTCGACAAGCGCCTGAGCGCCCAGGACATCGCCGGGTCGCGAGCCCATTGTGAAATGCTAGCCCGTACAGGCATTATTGACCGCGAGGATGCCAGCGTTATTCTTAAAGGTCTAGACACGATTGCGTCAGAAATCGAGGCGGGAAATTTCGAGTATTCGCGGGCCCTTGAAGATATTCACATGAATATCGAGGCGCGCCTCGCCGCGCTGGCCGGGCCGGTCGCGGGCAAGCTGCACACCGCGCGCTCGCGCAACGACCAGGTGGCCACGGATTTCAAGCTGTATATCCGCGAGGCGCTGCTTCATCTCGAAGGGCTGTTGCATGATTTGCAGCGGGAACTGGCGCAAAAAGCGCTTCTCCATGCGGCTACCGTGATGCCGGGTTTCACCCATTTGCAGAGCGCGCAACCGGTCACTTTCGGGCATCATTGCCTGGCCTATGTGGAGATGTTCGCCCGCGACCGGAGCCGCTTTGCAGATGCGCGCAAACGGGCCGATGAATGTCCGCTGGGCGCGGCCGCGCTCGCCGGGACATCGTTTCCCATCGACCGGGAACAGACCGCGAAGGCGCTGGGCTTTTCCGGTCCGGCGGCCAATTCGCTCGACGCGGTGTCGGACAGGGATTTTGTGCTGGAGGCCCTTTCCGGCGCGTCCATCACGGCGGTGCATCTGTCGCGCCTGGCCGAGGAAATCGTGGTCTGGTCCTCGCCGGGTTTCGGCCTTGTGAAGCTCTCCGATGCGTTCACCACCGGGTCCTCGATCATGCCGCAGAAGCGCAACCCCGACGCGGCGGAACTGGTGCGCGCCAAAACCGGCGCGGTGTTCGGCGCCTTCACGCAGTTGCTGATCGTCATGAAGGGCTTGCCGCTGGCCTATTCGAAGGACATGCAGGAAGACAAGGTTCCGGCCTTTACCGCCCTCGATACGCTATCGCTGATGCTGGCCGCGATGTCCGGCATGGTGGGTGATCTGGAGCCCGACAAGGAGGCCATGGCCAAGGCGGCGGGGGAGGGATATTCCACCGCGACCGATCTGGCCGACTGGCTGGTGCGCAACCTCGATATGCCGTTTCGCGAGGCGCATGGCGTAACGGGAAAGATCGTCGCCCTGGCCGAATCCTCCGCGATTGCGCTGGAGAATGTGCCGCTTGGCGATATGCAGAAGATCGAGTCCGGGATCACCGATGACGTTTTTAGCGTTCTGAGCGTTGAAGATTCGGTGAAAAGCCGTACAAGCTTCGGCGGTACAGCGCCTTCAAATGTCCGCAAAATGGCGCAAAAATGGATAAAGCGGTTGGAAAGCGACCCGACATCGGGCTAAAACAACGGTTGAAGCGCCGCGAAGGCGGCGCGAGGATTGGAGCGAGCTTTGGACCTGTTGACCATGCGCAGCAAGCTGACACCCCTTCTAGTGGTGCTTCTGGCATCGGCCATCGGCGTGAGTGCGTGCGGCCGCAAGGGCCCGCTTGAGCGTCCGCCCGCGGCCAAGGCCGCCGACGCGCAGGCTGCCGATGGCGGAAATCCCAGCCGTCCCGACCGCCCCTTCATTCTCGACAGGCTGCTTCGATAGCCTGGCCGCGAGCGTCCCATGCATCATTTCGCCTACAGGCACGGCGTTCTGCACGCTGAAGGCATCTCTCTGAACGATATGGCGTCGCAGGTCGGCACGCCGTTCTATTGTTATTCCACCGCGACATTGACGCGTCACTATGAAGTTTTCGCGCAGGCCTTCGCCGGCGCGGACTCGCTCATCTGCTATTCGGTCAAGGCCAATTCCAATCTGGCGGTTCTGAAGACGCTGGGGCAACTGGGCTCGGGCATGGATGTGGTGTCCGAAGGCGAGTTGCGCCGGGCGCGCGCCGCCGGGATCGCGCCGGAACGGATCGTCTTTTCAGGGGTCGGCAAGACGCGTGAAGAAATGGCGTTTGCGCTTGAAGAAGGCATCCATGCCTTCAATGTCGAGTCCGAGGCCGAACTCACCGCCCTGAGCGAAGTGGCGGCGGCGGGCGGGCATGAAGCGCGCATCGCCATCCGGGTCAATCCGGACATCGACCCCAAAACCCACAAGAAGATTTCCACCGGCAAGGCGGAAGACAAATTCGGCGTGCCCTATGCCCGCGCACGCGAACTTTACACCCGGGCCGCCGCGATGCCGGGTATCCAGCTGCGCGGCGTCCATATGCATATCGGCAGCCAGATCACCGATCTGACGCCGTTTGGCGATGCCTTTGCCCTGTTGCGCGATCTGGCCGGGCAGTTGCGCGAGGATGGCCACTCAATCGAATTCATCAATTTCGGCGGCGGGCTGGGCGTTCCCTATCGCGGCGACAATGATGTGCCGCCGCATCCGGACGACTATGCCAGAACCGTGCGCGCGGCGGCGAAGGATCTGAACGTCAGGCTGCTGTTCGAACCGGGCCGCATGATCGCCGCCAATGCCGGAATTCTGGTCACCCGCGTGCTCTACACCAAAAAGGGCGCCAACAAGACGTTCACGGTTGTCGATGCGGCCATGAACGATCTCATCCGCCCCACGCTCTATGAGGCGTGGCATGAGATGTGGCCGGTGCGCGAAGAGTTGCGCAAAGAAAGCCCGCAAACAACCGACGTGGTTGGTCCGGTATGCGAAACCGGTGATTATCTGGCGCTCGACCGTGCCCTGCCGCCGTTTCACGAAGGTGACCTGATGGCGGTGATGACGGCGGGCGCCTATGGCGCGGTGCAGTCCTCGACCTATAACACCCGCCCGCTGATCCCTGAGGTGATGGTCTCCGGCGACGGGTTTGCAATAGTCCGGCCAAGGCCGTCATTTGAGGAGTTGCTCGGGCTTGACCGCATTCCGGAGTGGCTGAAATAGATTTCGCGATGGAAGGTCCCGTCCAATGAGCCACCCGCCCCCGCGGGCGCCTTTTATGATGCGGGGCTTGCGGCCGCGGGCGTTGGCTCACCCCGAGGCGCGATTGCGGCATGGGAACCGCCGGCGCCGGTGCCGCCTTCCCGCGCCGGGGCCTTATCCGTTTCACGGCAATGGGCGGCGGCCTGCTCATTGAGCTGCGGTTCCAGAAATTCGATGTCCAGACCGGCTTCGGCCAGGGTGCGCAGAACTTTTTTCACCGGAGAGATGCGCGCCGCCGCCAGCGCCCACAAGATCGCGGATCTGGTTCCCGTATGGCAGTGGATGAGAACCGGACCCGGCAGGCGGCGCAGCGCCTCATCGAATGCGTCGAGCAGGCCATCCTCGAACAGGGCATGACCCGGCGCCGGTATATAGGCGTAGCTCAACCCGGCTTTGGCCGCTTCCCTGCGCGCGGCGTCCGAGCCGAGCCGCCCGCCGTCTTCCGAGTCCGGGCGGTTGTTGATGACCGATTTGAAACCCAGGGCCGC
>QIGN01000104.1 GCA_003228955.1 Hyphomicrobiales bacterium | reverse complement strand
CGGCAAAAACTGACGCGGCCCGACAAGGGATTTGCGGTGGCCTCCGACGCCCAGTCGAATCTGCTGGGGCGCCTGAATCGCATCTACGGGCGCAAGCCAAAGGAACTGCCCATCGGGCAATATCAGGGCAATGTCGGATTTATAGTCGAATAGGCCGGGAGCGGAGAACGTTACAATGAGAATTCAAAGCAAACGCAAAGCCGGTCCCGGGAGGCGCAAAAGCTCGACTATTCTTCGGGCAGCCGCCGCGCTGGCAATGGGCGCCACGCTCGCTGCATGTACAGTGCAACGTGACAAAGGCGTCAAGGGCTGGCTGGTCGCCGACCCGACCGCCCGTCACCCGATTCTCGTGGGCAGCACACCGATGACCCTGGATCTGGCGGTGCCGCGCGGGTCTTACGGCCTGACCCGCAACCAAACCTACGAGTTGCGGGCTTTCCTGCGCCGGTATCGTGAAAAGAACGAAGGGCCGCTGACTGTCGGCGCGCCGAGCGGCGGGGCCAACGAGATCGCCGTGATGCACGCCATGGGCCAGTTGCGCCGCGAGTTCACGACCCTGGGCATATCGCGCAGGGACGTTCAGTTCGACGCTTATTCCGGCGGCGGCGCGGGGAGCGCGCCGATCAAGGTTTCCTACAACAAGTTTACCGCGCAGGGCCCCGAATGCGGCGACTGGTCGGACAATCTCGCCCGCAATCCGAAAAACACCCCCTACCGCAATCTGGGATGCGCAACCCAGCGCAACCTGGCGGCAATGGTCGCAAATCCAAGGGATCTCATCGAACCCAGAGGCATGACGCCACGTGACAGCCAGCGCCGTGATGTCCTTATCGAAAAGTATGTGAAGGGCGAATCCACGGTCGCCCAAAAGGCTGAGGACGAGAGCACTAAAGTGAGCGATGTCAGCGGTGGAGGCGGAAATTGAGCGACTTAGCGTACAAGCCCGGCCAGCTGCCGCCAGATGCTGTTGAAGAGCAGGCGGCCCCCGAGACCGCGCCCGGCCCGCCAGGGCAGGAGCCCGGTGTCATGGCTCCCGCGCCCGGCGGCGACGGCGTTCAGATACCCGTTTCCGACCCGATGCTCCAGCCTGGCGACCCCATGCCGGAAAGCGCGGATGCGATACCCGCCGCCCCCGCCCCCGCGCCCGCCGCCGCACCGGTGCAAGCGGCTGAGGAGGCCTGGGTTCGCACTGAGCAGGCGCCGCAGCCCCAGCAGCCCCTCACGGCGACGGAAGTTGACGCCAAACCCTTGCCGCGTATCAATATTCAGGCCTTCTGCGAGGATGACAGGACCGCCGCCCTGCTGCAGCAGGCAAGCCAGGACCGCCGCCTTGCGAGGACGCATGTGAGCGTCCAGATGGGCGGTCTGGAGGCCGCGTCGCATTATTATCGCGATGCCCCAACGCCAAATCTCATCATCATCGAGTCCATGCACAAGCGCGATGCGATGCTGATGGACCTGGACCGTCTCGCCTCGCAGTGCGATTCCGGCACCAAGGTGATCGTCATAGGCCATGTCAACGATGTGCTGCTTTACCGGGAGCTGCTGCAACGCGGCGTATCGGAATATATGGTGATGCCGCTGAGCGTCTCGCAGCTCATGGAGAGCTTGTCCAATCTGTACAATGAGCCGGGCACCGATCCGCTTGGCAGTGTCATTTCCTTTGTTGGCGCCAAGGGCGGCGCCGGCGCCAGCGTGATATGTCACAATACCGCCTGGGCCATCTCTCAGGACATCAAGAGTGAAGTGGTCATTGCCGATCTCGATTTGCCGTTCGGCACCGCCGGCCTCGATTTCAACCAGGATCCGGTTCAGGGAATTGCCGACGCGCTTTTTTCTCCCGACCGTCTCGATGAAGTGCTGCTGGACAGGTTGTTGTCGCGCTGTTCGGACTATCTCAGTCTGTTCGCGGCGCCCGGCACTCTTGACAGGCCTTACGATCTGAACGCCGGGGCGTGCGATACGGTGGTGGATGTCCTGCGCAAGAATGTTCCCTATATCGCCGTCGACGTTCCGCACATCTGGACCGATTGGGTGCAGCAGGTGCTGATACAATCGGACCGTGTGGTCATTGTCGCGCAGCCCGACCTCGCCAATCTGCGAAACGCCAAAAACCTGATCGAAAAACTGACCGCCGCGCGCCCCAATGACCTGCCGCCGCATCTTGTACTTAATCAGGTCGGAATTCCGAAGCGGCCGGATATATCGGCCAAGGAGTTTGTCAGCGCCATTGATATCGATGCCCACGCTGTCATTGAGTTTGATGCCCATTTATTCGGGACAGCCGCCAATAACGGCCAGATGATCGAAGAGGTTTCTCCCAAGGCCAAGGCCGCGGAGCAATTCCGCGAACTGGCCAGGATGCTGACCAATAAAACCGAAGCCAAATCCGGGTCTAAATCGCTGCTTGCTCCAATCCTGGCCAAGCTCAACATGAAGCGGCTGGGGAAGTAGCCTATGTTCGGTAAACGGGGCACGCCCGACGCGGGGATTCCTCAACAGGCGCCACCGCCCGCCAACCCGGCGCCGGCGCCTGGCGGCGATGGCGTGGACACCGCGTTGCCCACCGGACCGCCGCCCGCGCCGGCGACGCCTGACCAGGGTGTTTCCGCGCAGGTTCCCGGACAGCCGGTAGCGCAAGCCGCTGCTCCCTCGCCGCCGCCGGCCGCGCAGGCGCTTCCTTCGACCACCGCAATGGATCAGGCGCGCTCGGAGGAATATTACGACGTCAAGACCACCGTATTTAACGCCCTTATCGACACCATCGACCTGACGCAGCTGGCCCGGCTTGACGCGGAGGCCGCACGCGAGGAAATCCGCGACATCGTTTCGGAAATTGTCGCCATCAAGAATGTGGTGATGAGTATTGCCGAGCAGGAAGAGCTGCTCGAGGATATCTGTAACGATGTATTGGGTTACGGTCCGCTGGAGCCGCTGCTCGCCCGCGACGACATCGCCGATATCATGGTCAATGGCGCGGGCACCACATATATCGAAGTCGACGGCATGATCGAGCACGCAGCTGTCCGCTTTGCCGACAACAGCCAGCTTATGAATATCTGTCAGCGGATTGTTTCCCAGGTTGGCCGCCGGGTCGATGAATCGAGCCCCATTTGCGATGCGCGCCTTCCCGACGGCAGTCGCGTCAATGTCATCGCTCCGCCGCTGGCGCTGGACGGGCCGACACTGACGATCCGGAAGTTCAAGAAGGACCGGCTGACCCTGGAACAGCTTGTGAATTTTAACTCGATTTCCGATACGGGCCGCGCGCTGCTGGCGATCATCGGCAAGGTGCGCTGCAATACGGTCATCTCCGGCGGCACCGGTTCGGGCAAGACGACCCTGCTCAACTGTCTCACCGCCAGTATCGGCGAAGAAGAACGCATCATTACCTGCGAGGATTCGGCGGAGTTGCAGTTGCAGCAGCCCCATGTGGTGCGGCTGGAAACCCGCCCGCCAAACCTGGAAGGCGAAGGCGAGGTGACGATGCGTGATCTCGTTAAAAACTGCCTGCGTATGCGCCCCGACCGCATCATCGTCGGCGAAGTGCGCGGACCCGAGGCCTTCGATCTGCTTCAGGCCATGAATACGGGCCATGACGGCTCAATGGGAACGCTCCATTCCAACTCTCCGCGTGAATGTCTGTCCCGCATCGAGAGTATGATTCTGATGGGGGGTTACAATCTTCCCAGCAGGACGATCCGTGAAATGATCGTGTCGTCGATCGATGTGATCATACAGGCCTCGCGTATGCGCGATGGCAGCAGGAAGATCACTCATATCACCGAGGTGATGGGCCTCGAAGGCGATGTGATTACGCTTCAGGATATCTTTATTCACGAACTGCTCGGTGAGGATCAGCAGGGCAAGATGATCGGCCGCCACCGCTCGACCGGCATCGCCCGGCCCAAATTCTGGGATCGCGCCAAATATTACAATGAGGAAGCCAATCTGGCCGAGGCTCTCGCGGCCAGCGAGGTGAGCGACGAGAGTGGCAGTCCGCTGGGAGAGAATCTTGGTTGATCCCGAACTCCTCAGGTTGTCCGTGATTTTCCTCGCCGCGCTGAGCGTGGGGGGCATTGCCTATGTTTTCGTCATGCCGTTCCTGTCGGGGGAGCGCAAAACCGGCAAGCGCCTCGCATCCGTAGCGCAGGGAAATACGGCCACCGCCCGGGGCGGAGTGCTGCCGGAAAACGCGAACATGCGCAAAAAGCAGGTCGAGGACACGCTGAAGGAACTCGAAGCCAGGAAAAGATCCAAGAAGAAACTGACATTGAAGGCGCGCCTGGAGCAGGCGGGACTCGATGTGCCGGTCAAGTCCTTCTACATCGCCAGCGCGATTTGCGGGCTGGTGCTTGGTGCCGTTCTACTGGCAACGGGGTCGTCGCCGCTTGTTTCGGGACTGGCGGTTCTGGCCGGATCGTTCGGGTTTCCACGCTGGCTGCTGGGCTTTCTGGCCAAGCGGCGGCAAAATCAGTTCATAATCGAATTTGCCAACGCGCTGGACGTCGTTGTCCGCGGTGTCAAATCCGGCCTGCCTTTGAATGACTGCCTGCGCATCATTGCCGAAGAAACCGCAGAGCCGGTCAAAAGCGAATTCGCCGCCGTCATCGAGCAGCAAAGCATCGGTGTGCCCTTGTCCAAGGCCTTTGCCCGGATGTTCGAGCGGATGCCGATCGAAGAAGTGAATTTCTTCGCCATCGTGGTGGCGATCCAGCAGCAGGCGGGCGGCAATCTCGCCGAGGCTCTGGACAATCTTTCCCAGGTCTTGCGCGGCAGGCAGCGCCTGCACGGCAAGGTGCAGGCCTTCAGCGCCGAAGCGAAGGCTTCGGCCGCGATTATCGGCTCTCTGCCCCTCTGCGTGATGGGCGCGCTGGTCGTTATGACGCCGGACTATGTGATGCTTTTGTGGACCGAAGAGCTCGGCAAACTGATGCTGATGGTGAGTGGAGCCTGGATGTTCGTCGGCTTTCTCGTCATGAGAAAAATGATCAACTTCGAATATTGATCCTGGAGGGTAATGCGCGGCGCCATGTATGATTTTCTCTCGCAGTTCCTGGAACCCCAGTTCCTGATCATGGTTCTTGCGGCCGTCGCGGCGTTCGCGACCGTCGCCAGTTTCACGATGGCCGCCCTGACCGGAGACCGAACCAGGTCGCGCATGAAATATGTGTCCAGCGAGCGCGAGAAAATGCGCGCGGAGCGGCTCGCGCAACTGGCCGATGCGAGCCGGCAGGCGAAGTTGAGAAATCAACCAAAGGGCTTCATGAAGCAGATTGTCGAGCAGCTCAATCTGAGCAAGTTGCTTGAGACCGAATCGACTCGCGAGAAGCTCAAGATGGCCGGCATGCGGGGCCAGGCGCCGGTTGTCGCATTCTTGTTTTTCCGTCTGATTCTGCCCTTCGTCACATTCGCGGCCGCGGTCGTCTATCTTTTCTTCCTGCGCGAGGCACCGCTGCCCAATATTGTCAGCGCCGGGCTCTCACTGGGCGCGGCCTATTTCGGTTTTTATCTGCCAAACCTGTTCATCGCGAACCTCATCCAGCGCCGGCAGAAATCGATCAAGAACGCCTTTCCCGATGCGCTGGACCTGTTGCTGATCTGCGTACAGGCCGGCATGTCCATAGAGGCGGCCTTCAACAAGGTTGCGACCGAGATCGGCGCGCGTTCGCTTGAACTGGCCGAAGAGTTCAGCCTGACGACCGCCGAGCTGTCATACCTGCCCGACCGGCGCAAACCCTATGAAAATCTGGGTAAACGAACCGGGCTGGCGGGCGTCAAGGCGGTGGGCACGAGCCTCATTCAGGCCGAGCGTTATGGCACGTCGATCGGAACAGCCCTGCGGACCATGGCGCTGGAAAATCGCGAAATGCGCATGGCCGAAGCCGAGAAAAAGGCAGCTGCCCTGCCGCCGAAACTGACCGTGCCCATGATCGTATTTTTCCTCCCCGTGCTGTTCGTCGTCATTCTGGGGCCTGCCTATATCAGGGTTATGGCGGTGCGCGGCGGTTGATACGGCCACGGGCGTTAAATCCTTCGAGACGGCTCTTCGAGCCTCCCCAGGGTGAGGATTGTGGCAATACCGGATTCATGCCTGATGCCGAGGAGCGCCCCCACGGGTCTTGCCTATGGCCAGCCCGGGGACAGGCTCCGGGCGCGTCCCGAAGCATCTGACTTGAGGTAAATCCCCAATCCAGCGTCGCCGGTATGCGCGCATGAGCGAGAAGTGCTCTAACAGGGCGGCTATTCAGTTTCGAGGATTTCGAAGTCCGGGGACTTCTCGCCGGCGATCACGGAAACCTTCACGGGTGCGGGCAGGGCCGCGCTCCTTCGCGACACCGACGTGCTCCAGGCCGGCGCACTGGGGCGCGGCAGGATACGGGTCGGCGGCTTCACATTCGCCGTGGCGGCATGAGCGGCTGGCGCCGGCCGGCTGTTGGCGGTTGAGGGAGACTTGCGAGTAGCGGCTGTTTTGACCGTCCGCGGCGCGATTTTGTGTTCGGCTTTTAGCGGTTTCGCGGCGGGTTTCCTCGCCGATGGCAGGGCGGCTGTCGTGATGGATCCAGCGTGGTCCCTGGATTTGCCTGCCGGCCGGGACGCCCGGGCGGCCTTGGTCGTTTTGACCATGCTCCTGAGATATTTGACATCGGACGCTACTTTTTCACCGGACAGATCGGTCTGGGCAATCTGCCGGGCCTCGCCGAATTTGGTCTGCAAGCCCAGCACCAGCGCAAGGTTCTGCCTCACGCGCGGCGTATTATGTCCCTTGGCGATGGCTTTCTTCAGCAAGTCTTCGGCATCGCCCGCCCGCCCATCGAGGGCATAGGAGAGGGCCAGATTGTTATAAACCGATGTGGCGCCGGGCTGCGCGCGCAGGGCGGCAAGATAATAGGTCTGCGCCTGCTTGTAATCTCCGCGTTTGGAATTCACCGTGCCGAGCGCCGAGAGCACTTTCCAGTCGTCCTTCCGGCCGCTCTTGCGGGCCTGGTTGAGCAGTTTCTCAGCCATCTGGACCTTGCCCTGGGAAAGCGCCAGGCGGCCATATTCGGACGCCAGCTCGCCGTGGCCGGGATTTAGCTGGTAGGTGCGCGCAAGCACCTCCATGGCCCGGCCCTTCGACCCGATTTTCTTGAGACTGCGCGCATAATTGAGCGCGGCGGCGGGGTCCTTCGGATTTTTCTGATGCGCCCGCGCCCAGCGCGTCGTCGCGATATAGGCCGGACTATTGGGCTTGAGCGGAGGGCGCTTGGCCGTTCGCGAATAGTCGATGTTCGAAAGCTGGGCCTTCAGGGAGTTTTTGTTGCCGGTTTTATTGCACCCGGTAACCAGAAAAACGATCGCCACGCTCGTCATCAACTTCCAAGTGAGCCGGCGGCGCGCACTATGCGCCGCTCCCTGGTGCGTGACCATGGAACTGTCCTTGCGGCCATGAGGCCTTCTCTTGTTTCGCTGGCGTTATAATCCGGGACAGTGGTCAAGAAAGGATTAACCATGAAGGGGCGCGAGGCGGCGCAATTGCGCGGACGCCGGGATCATCTGAAACCTGGGCGGCTGGCGCGGTTTAGCGCGGACGTGCTCTAGTAAGGCGTGCCGAGTTCGGACATTTCCTCGCGCCCGGCCTGCGTCCACTCTTCGATCTCGGCAAGCGAAAGGATCGCCTCGCAATAGGCTCGGGCCGTGCCATCGTCGCCGTGAGCATCCAAATCCGCGCCATAGGTGCGGAAGCGTGTCGCCACCGGCGCGAACATGGCGTCGGCGGCGCTGAATTCTCCGAACAGAAACGGGCCTTCATTGCCGTAGGCCGCGCGGGACATTTTCCAGACCTCGACAATCCGCGCGACATCGCGCGCGACGCCTTTACTCACCTCCTCAACCGGCTTGGAACTCACAAGGTCCATCGGCATTTCCGAGCGCAGAGCGTCGAAGCCGGAATGCATCTCCGCGCTGACTACCCGCGCCATGGCGCGGGCCTCGCGGTTCTTCGGCCAGATGGCGAATTCGGGATGCTGTTCCGCCAGATATTCGGTAATGGCGAGCGTATCCCACAAGGTGAGACCGCCCACCTTCAGCGCCGGCACCTTTCCCGAAGGCGAATGCTCCAATATGCGCGCCCGCGTGCCGGGGCTGTAAATATCCACATTGATCTCATCGAAGGGAATGCCAAACATGCGCATGAGCAGCCACGGGCGCAGGCTCCAGGACGAATAATTCTTGTTGCCGATGACCAGCCGGTATCCTGGACTGCCGCTCATGATCTGACACCTCCCATTGTTTTTGCCGCCGCTCCTTGGCATACAGACGGCCAGGAACGGGACGGCGCTTGCGCGCCGCGAATATAAGGCGTTTGCCGTCATGGGCAATTCGAAATCGAGCGGAACGGCAAGGTCCAGGTCTTCAGGCCGGAGCCGCTTGCCCGAATGCTTCGCGAAGCCGGGGCCGGGCGCGGCCTCCAGGCCCGTCTGGCTGGCGGCGCCCGCCACGTTGAAAAAGGACCTGAAAGCCCTGCCGCGGGCGCAGGCCAATTGGATCGAGTCGCAAGGCTGGAAGGCGGGCGCCGGCTCGGTTGTCCTGCTGCCGGGCAAGGACGGCGCG
Organism: Hyphomicrobiales bacterium; assembly: GCA_003228955.1. Classification (GTDB taxonomy): domain Bacteria; phylum Pseudomonadota; class Alphaproteobacteria; order Rhizobiales; family Methyloligellaceae; genus UBA2767. Next base: position 1,483 of record QIGN01000104.1, on the reverse strand, counting down.
GCAGCCGGGGCGGTGCTCGGGCTTGGCAAGGAGGATGACCCGGCGCGCAGGGCCATGCTGGCGGGCGCTTTGCCCAGGGCGCTTCCCGAAGGGGACTATCATTTTGCCCGCGCGCCGGACGACGGCGGCCTGGCGGCGCTGGCCTGGGCAATGGGGAGCTACCGCTTTACCCGCTACAAGAAAGAAGACAATGCGGCCCCGCGAAGGCTCGTATTGCCCGAGGGCGTGGATGCGGCGGGCCTCGCGTCAATCGCCAATGCGGTGACGTTCGGGCGCGATCTCATCAACATACCGGCGAACGATCTGGGGCCCGCCGAGCTTGAAAAAGCCGCCCGCGAGCTGGCGCGCGCCCATGGCGCGAAAATTAAAGTCATCGCCGGCGAGGCGCTGCTGAAGCATAATTTTCCCCTCATTCACGCGGTGGGACGGGCGAGCGACCGCGCCCCCCGGCTGATCGATTTTAGCTGGGGCCCTGCGCGCGCACCCAAAATCACGCTGGTCGGCAAGGGCATCACCTATGACACCGGCGGGCTGTCCCTGAAGCCGACCTCGGGCATGGTGCTCATGAAAAAGGACATGGGCGGCGCGGCGGCCGTGCTGGCGCTGGCGTCGATGATCATGGACGCCAGACTGAAAATTCGCCTGCGGGTTCTTATTCCCGCAGCTGACAATAATGTGTCCGCCAACGCCTTCCGCCCCGGCGATGTCCTGGCGAGCCGCAACGGCATGAGCGTCGAGGTTGGCAATACGGACGCGGAGGGGAGGCTTGTTCTGGCCGACGCTCTGGCGCTGGCGGACGAGGAAAAACCGGACCATCTCATCACCATGGCGACCCTGACGGGCGCGGCGCGGGTGGCTCTGGGGCCGGACCTGCCGCCCTTTTATTCCACCGGCGATGAGTTTGCCGAAGCGGTTCTGGCCAGCGGAGCCGCGCTGGACGACCCGCTCTGGCGGATGCCTTTCTGGGCGCCCTATGACGCCGGTCTCAAGGGCAAGGTCGGCGATGTGAATCATATTTCAAGCGGGCCGTTCGCCGGGTCCGTAACAGCGGCGCTGTTCCTGAAGCGGTTCGTCTCGAAGGCCCGGATTTATGCCCATCTGGACATTTACGGCTGGGTCCCGCACGCAAAACCGGGGCGGCCCGAGGGCGGCGAGCCGCAGGGCGCGCGCGCGCTGTTCGATTTCTTTAAGCGGCGTTACGCATAATGGGAGCGAAACGCCCCGACAGGCGCGTGAACGCCTATCGCGACGACCTTGCGGCGGAATATTTGCGCGGGAGCGTTGACGTGCCGAACTACGCTGAAGGAGAGACCCGTCAGGTCGTGGCCGCCGCCGCGCCCCTGCGCCGCGCGCCGCGCTTCGATGCGGCCCTGGAGACGGAAATCCTCCATGGCGAGTGCGTCACCGTCTATGACGAGAACGAAGGCTGGGCCTGGGCGCAGGCCGAAGGGGACTCTTATGTGGGTTATATCCCGAGCGATGA
>QIGN01000075.1 GCA_003228955.1 Hyphomicrobiales bacterium | reverse complement strand
GCCCGGCTCAAGGGCTGGCTTTGGCTCGCCGTCAGCGCCACGGCCGGCGCTGTTGCATGGGGCCTGATATGGGATACGGGGAACTGGGGTATCGGGGACATCGCGCCCATGAGCGTCTACATTCTCGGGCTCATGGCCATGTCCATTTATTTCCTTGCTTACATGCCGAACGGAGACCTGGAGGAGGAAGGGGAGGAGACAAAAGACCCGGCTTTAGAGCGGATGGACTGGGTCGCCACCGGAATTCTCGCCGCCATAACCTTTCTTGTCCTGCCCGCCGTCAGGCTTGAAGAATACTCCGTGCCCTCCCTGCTGCTTCTTGGCACAACAACTCTCTTGTTGCTCGCAAGCGCGTGGCGCTGGCGGAATCTTTCCGTAACTGTCGTCTGGTCGGCAATCCTGTTCGGGGCCATTTACCTCACCTGGCATATACCCGAGCTTCTCGCCGCCACTCCATTCGTGGCCTATCTGGATGCCTCGTTGGGAGCGCCTTCCGAACTCTGGATGTTCCTCGGCGGCGGCGCTGTTTTCGCCGCCGGTTTCGCCGTGGCAGGTTTTGTGAAGACTCATCGCGGGATGAGTCACCCTTTCTGGATTCTCACATCCGCAATCGTGCCGATTGCTGTTTTCGCCTATGCCTATCTGCGGGCGACAAATTTCGAGCAGGACGTGCCCTTTGGCATTCTCGGATTGCTGGTGGCAGCGGTTTATGTCGGGGCAAGCGACGTCATGTTCCGCAAGGGGCCTGACGAAATATGGGGCTGGCGCTCCGGGATTTACGCCGCCGCCGCGGTCATGGCGCTGGCCCTCGCTTTCACAATCCTGCTGGAGAAAGGCTGGCTCACCATTGCGCTGGCGCTCGTAAGCCCCGGACTTGGCTGGGTGGCGCTCAGACGCCCGGTTCCGGGGCTGCGCTACCTGGCGGCAGGCATGGCCGTCGTGGTGATGGCGCGCCTGGTATTCGACCCGGTGATCGTGGGCAACGCGCTTGGCTCCACGCCAATCTTGAACTGGCTGCTGTATGGATACGGCGCGCCGGCGGCGGCTTTCGTCGGCGCCTCCATGCTGTTCCGAAGACAAGCAGATGATCGGTCCGTTCAAATTCTGGAAGCGGCCGGAATCCTGTGTACGGTGGCGTTGGCTGGCCTGCAGATCCGGCATCTACTGAACAATGGCAATGTCTATTCCCCCACCTTCGATCTTGCCGAGCTGAGCATCCAGTCAATTTCCATGATCGGTCTCGCCATCGGTCTTCAACGGCTCTATGACCGCACCAGCCGGATCACGGTGGAGTGGGCCGCCGCCATTCTTGGCATGGCGTCTCTCACGGCAATCCTGCTGGGCCATCTCCTGCTCTGGAACCCGATGATAACCGGTGATTCAATTGGTGAAGGACGCCTGTTTAATTTACTCCTGCTGGCCTATCTGGCGCCTGCCCTGCTTTGCTGCGTCCTGTTTTGGGTATCGCATGGCCGGCGCCGTGAGATCTATGTAAGGACCATTGGCGCAACGGCTCTTCTGCTTGTTCTTGCCTATCTGTCCCTGGAAAACCGCGCCCTCTTCCATGGATCAATTTTGCAGGGTGGGGTAACCAGCGACGCGGAGTGGTACGCCTATTCCGCGATCTGGCTTCTCTATGGGGCAAGCCTGCTGGGCGCGGGAATCGTAACCGGGCTGTCTGCCTTCCGGTATGCGTCGCTCGCGATCATCATGCTCACGATCACGAAAGTCTTCCTGTCCGATTTGTCCAACCTGTCGGGTATTCTGCGCGCCCTCTCCTTCATCGGACTTGGACTTGTGCTGGTCAGCATCGGCTATTTCTATCAGCGCTTCGTCTTCCCGCATCCTCAAGAAGGCGAAGAAAAAACTCAGCCCGCATAAATTCACCCCCCGAATCAGCCTGCGTCACACCATCCACTGGCTATTTCTGCTCAAATCGACTATATCAGAAAGTGAGCCGGCACACCTTGCCGGTCCTTTTAACGCCCACTATATACTCATTTAGAGTATATTTGAAGGCAGGAGGCTCAAATGCCGATCATCGAGACCGCACCCGGCGTTTCGGACGCAGTGAGCAAATACGGCATCATGGACATGCCTGATCTGGAGTACACGCCTGAATTAGCGAGAGAAACCGCGCAGGCCTATGAGCGCGTCTCTACCGTGGTCCCGCCGATCGAGTGGCCGGCGTTTGCGCCATACGTCAAGGCCATCAATGAGCTGAAGAAGGAACGCAATGCAGTCATCCTGGCGCATAATTACATGACGCCGGAGATTTTTCACTGCATCGCCGACTATGTGGGCGATTCGCTGCAACTGGCGAAAGAGGCCGCCAACACGAAAGCTGAGATCATCGTGCAATGCGGTGTCCACTTCATGGCCGAGACGGCCAAACTCCTGAGCCCGGATAAAACCGTGCTCATCCCCGACATGAAAGCGGGATGCTCGCTGGCTGAGTCCATCACCGGCGCCGACGTGCGCGCCTTGCGCGAAACCTACCCCGGCGTGCCGGTGGTCACCTATGCGAACACCTCGGCCGAAGTGAAGGCGGAATGCGATATCTGCTGCACATCCTCGAACGCGGTGAAGATCGTGGAATCGCTTGGCGTCCCCAGAGTGATTTTCCTGCCCGACGAATTTCTCGCGCATTATGTGGCCGGCCAGACCGATGTGGAGATCATCAGCTGGAAGGGCCGTTGCGAGGTGCATGAGCGCTTTACGGCACAAGACCTGCGGGCGGCGCGTGAAAATGATCCGGGTGTCAAGATCATCGCCCACCCCGAATGCCCGCCGGACGTCCTGGCGGAGGCGGACTATACCGGCTCCACGACCGGCATGATCAATTACGTCAAGGACAAGCAGCCCAAAAAGGTCGTGATGGTGACCGAATGCTCCATGAGCGACAATGTGGCGGCTGAAACGCCGGGTGTCGAATTCGTACGGCCCTGCAATCTGTGCCCGCACATGAAACGCATCACGCTGCCCAAGATTCTGGATTCACTGGTTTACCTCAAGGAAGAGATCACCATCGATCCGGATGTCGCCGCCCGTGCCCGAGCCTCTGTCGAGCGCATGGTCGAACTGGGCAAATAACCCTCGCGACGTCTGCAAGGAGCCAGACCATGGCCTCAGCAGCACCGGCCAGCACCCTTCCCCCGGCCGCCATGCGCGGCGAATGCGTCGTCATCGTCGGGGCCGGGCTTGCCGGACTCTTTACCGCCCTTAAACTCAGCCCCCATCCTGTGGTTGTGATCTCACCGGTACCGCTGGGCGAGGGAACCTCAAGCGGCTGGGCGCAGGGCGGCATCGCCGCGGCAATCTCGACAGGCGATACGGTTGAGGCTCATGCGCGCGACACCATCAGCGCCGGCGGCGGCATTGTCGATGAAGCCCTTGCCCATCTTCTCGCGCGCGAAGCCCCTGACAGGATCGAGGATCTGCTGCGTCTGGGCGTGCCCTTCGACAGGGATTTGGAAGGCAAGCTCCAGCTATCGCGCGAAGCCGCCCACGGCGCGCGGCGCATTGCCCGCGTGAAAGGCGATCTGGCGGGCAAGGCCATCATGGCGGCGGTCATGGCGGCCGTGCGAAAGACCCCGTCCATACACATATTGGAGGGCATGAGCGTTCATGCGCTGGCGGTAATGGACGGCCGTGTGCGCGGTGTCCATATTTGGCCCACCGGATCGCTTGGCCGGGGAGATGTCTTCACCCTCCCGGCAAAAGCGGTGGTGCTTGCCAGCGGCGGCGTCGGGCAATTGTTTGAGGTGACAACGAACCCCTCAGCCGCGCGCGGTGAAGGCGTGGCCATGGCGGCCCGCGCGGGCGCGGTGATCGCGGACGCTGAATTCGTGCAGTTTCACCCCACGGCGCTCGACATAGGCCGCGACCCGGCCCCGCTGGCAACCGAAGCCCTGCGCGGTGAAGGCGCGATCCTGATCAACAAGCACGGCGAGCGGTATATGAGCGCCATCCATGAAGATGCCGAACTCGCTCCCCGCGATGTGGTGGCGCGGGCGACCTTTCGCGAAGTGGCGGCGGGCCGCGGCGCATTCCTGAACTGCCGCGAGGCTGTTGGCGGCCGTTTCGCGGAAAAATTCCCCGGTCTTTTTGAAACCTGCTCGCGCGCCGGCATCGACCCGTTGCGGGAACCCATCCCGGTGGCCCCGGCGGCGCATTACCATATGGGCGGCGTTCTGACCGACGCCAATGGGCGCACCACTGTCGATGGACTGTGGGCGTGCGGCGAAGTGGCCTGCACCCGCGTCCACGGCGCCAACCGGCTCGCCTCCAATTCTCTTCTGGAAACAGTCGTGTTCGGGGCGCGGATCGCAGCTGACATTTCCGGTCTGGCGCCATATCTGCTTGCCCCTGCAGCTGAATTGCCGCCGCCCGAACGGCACCCTGCCGGATTCGATGACCGGAGCATGGATACAGCAATAAAACAGCTCCGGCGCGTCATGACGCAGAATGTAGGCGTAGTGCGCTGCGCGGACGGCCTGCGCGCGGCGCTCGAAGATATCGCCAGCATACTGGAACGCAATATCCCGCCGGCGGTGCGCAACTGGGCCACCACTGCCCGGTTCATCGCAGCGGCGGCCTTCGCCCGCGAAGAATCGCGCGGCGCGCATTGCCGCTCGGATTTCCCGGAACCGCGCGCGCACTGGTCGCATGGCAGCACGCTCACACTTGATGAGGCGGAGGCGATCAGCGATAGCGCTCTGGCTTGCGAGAGGCCCACCGGCAATGTCATTCACGCGGCATTCGGGCAATGAGCAAACCAGCCTCCACGAAAGGTTTCCCCTCATTTGAGGCGAAGCGCGCGGTCAAAGCGGCCCTGGAAGAAGATCTGGGGCTTGCGGGCGACATCACGACCCAGGCAACCGTTGATGAAAATACACACGTCACGGCGGCCATCGTCGCGCGCGCGCCGGGGCGCATCGCCGGCCTGCAATGCGCCGAAGCGGCCTTTGGCATGTGCGACAGGTCCGTCAAATTCGAGAGCGTCGTCGCCGATGGCGGGGACGTGACGCCGGGAGACACACTGGCGCATGTTTCAGGCTCCGCAGCCGCAATTTTGACGGGCGAGCGCGTGGCGCTGAATTTCCTCTGCCATCTGAGCGGCATTGCAACGGCGACGCGCGCCTTTGCAAACGCCATCGAGGGAACGCGCGCGCATATCTGCTGCACCCGCAAAACAACGCCCGGCCTGCGCGCGCTCGAAAAATATGCGGTGCGTGCGGGCGGCGGACGGAACCACCGTTTCGGGCTGTTCGATGCGGTTCTCATCAAGGACAACCATATTGCCGCGGCTGGCGGGATCGAGGCGGCGGTGAACCGCGCGCGCGCCCATGCGGGCCATTTGATCCAGATTGAAGTCGAGGTCGATACGCTCGCGCAGCTTGACGAAGTTCTGTCACTGGATGTGGACGCCGTTCTGCTCGACAATATGAACCTGAGCGATCTCGCCAAGGCGGTCAGACGCGCCGATGGCGAGATCATGACCGAGGCTTCAGGCGGCGTAAGTCTGGAGAATGTGCGTGAGATCGCGCAAACCGGCGTCGATCTGATTTCCGTGGGCGCCCTTACCCACTCCCCGAAAGCGCTAGACCTCGCTCTGGACTTTCATTCGTAGGGAGCGGGTCGTCAGCCAGCACGTCGTCGATCTGCTTGGCCCTGACACGGTAAAAGATGTGCTTGCCAATTTGCTTGATGCGGCTCATTCCCCGCCGCCAGCGAGGACTCACATAATTGGCGTGATAGTTGGTTGCGTATCCGATGTCGCCCAGCCAGGTTTCTCCCGTGGTCGTCTGCCTTGCGAGCAAATTTGCCTGACGCCATTTTACCTTGTCGCGCGCCACATCTGCCTTGCCGTCGCAGGTGAAGGAGAACTGGCAGCCGGTGCGCCGCAATTGCCCCTGATAGACAACACCGCAAATGGTATCGGGATAAAGCGTCGAGCGGACCCGGTTCATGACCACCTGCGCGACCGCCTTCTGGCCCTTGGTGGATTCCCCGCGCGCCTCGAAGTAAATGGCGGTCGCCAGACAGCGGCGCTGGCGCACCTGATATTCCTTTTCCGACTCACCCTTGAAATTCAGGCCACGGCTGATCGCGGCTGGACGCGTTGACGGTAGCCCGTCCGGCTTGCTCGAAAACTCGGGAAATCCAACTGGATCGGGAGAAGCCAGAGATGACATAAACAGTGAAGCACTTGTGCGGTCGCCAAACGGTATTCTTGGCGGAAGACCAAACTCTTCGTCACGAGTGTCAACTGAAACCGGGCGCCGGGCGGCCATCGTTTCCCCTGTCTGCGCGGAAACTTCTGGTGACCACGGCCTCGTCAGAGACGCCGTGACCATCATATCCGCCTGAACCGGGCGTGCCGCAATCCGTGTTTCAGGCTTCAGACCTTTCCGCGAACGCGTGAAGTCCATGTACCGGTCGGCGCGCGGCCCCTTGACCGGGGCGGCGAAGAGATGTTCAGCCTCGCGCGCAATCGTCATGGTTGGATTCTTGGATCCGGGCGGGGGCGCCTGCCGGCCATGAATTGACCCGACACCCGACAGCGCCGCATGGACGGTAAAACCCAGATTCGACGGATCACCCGCGTAATAACCAACGCCCATAACCGGCGTGACCAGAACGACGGCGGCAAGAAGCCACTTTCCGCTGATTATGCGAATCCCCATCCGAGCAGTTACCCAATACGCTTTACAGCTCGGGCATATACCCGGTTTTGCCCGGGCAGTTACCCAATACTCGTTACGACCTGGGAAGGCGCACTCAACCTGAGATAATGACTTCCCCTAAAGCCCTTTGGCGAGATACCCCACCCCGCCTGGGCGACACCCCCCCTTGAGGGTGAAGGATTATTAGGCAGGAAAAGACTTACATGAGTATTAACCCCACCAGCCTGCCCGACTCCGTGTCCAGCAAGATGAGTGAAGTATCCAAATCAACTGTGGGAAAAATATGGATCAGAAAAACGCCGGAAAAAAGCCGTTTTTTCTGACGTTTAACCCCAATTGTGGCTAGGATTTGGCCTGTTTTCTGCGCAGAACAGCCTGCGCGGCGGCCAGACGGGCCACCGGCAAACGAAAAGGTGAACACGAAACATAGTCGAGCCCCACCTGTTCGCAAAAGTCGATTGAACCCGGATCGCCCGCATGTTCCCCGCAAATACCAAGCTTGATGTCGGGCCGGGTTTCGCGCCCGCGCCTGACGCCGATCTCCATAAGTTCACCCACGCCGAGCCTGTCGATGGACACAAACGGGTCCACCTCAAAGATGCCGCGCGCGGTATAGGCGCCGAGGAAACTCGCCGAATCGTCCCGGCTCAGCCCATAGGCCGTCTGCGTCAGATCATTGGTGCCGAAGCTGAAAAACTCAGCCTCCCTGGCGATCTCATGGGCGCGCAGGCAGGCCCGCGGCAACTCGATCATGGTGCCGATCTGATAGGTGAGCCTGGCGGCTTTTTCCTCCTGAACCGCGTCGGCGACCGCGACGATCCGGGTTTTCAGAAACTCGAATTCCTCGCGTGACGCGATCAGCGGGATCATAACCTCCACGGCAACGGGCTTTCCCGCCCTGGCGCCCACATCCGCCGCCGCCTCAAAAATGGCGCGCGCCTGCATTTCGGTGATTTCAGGATATGTGATGGCCAGCCGGCAGCCGCGATGACCAAGCATCGGATTGAATTCCTTCAACTCGCCGACGCGGTATTTCAGCTTCCCGGCACTTGTGCCAAGCGCCTGCGCGACTTGCGCGATTTCCTCGTCATGCTGCGGAAGGAATTCATGCAATGGCGGGTCGAGCAGGCGGATGGTAACCGGCAGCGCGCCCATGATCTCGAACAGCTCCGCGAAATCGTCGCGCTGCATCGGCAATATCTTGTCGAGCGCCGCCCGGCGTCCCTCTTCGCTTTCTGCCAGGATCATCTCACGCACCGCCAGAATGCGCTCATGGTCGAAGAACATATGCTCGGTCCGGCACAGCCCTATGCCCTCAGCTCCGAACTCGCGCGCCTGCGCGGCGTCGCGCGGCGTATCGGCGTTGGCGCGAACTTTCATACGGCGCAGCTTGTCGGCCCATCCCATAAGCGTTGCGAAATCACCGGTCAGCTCGGGCTGGACCATCGCGACCTCGCCCTTGAGCACCTGCCCGGTTGTCCCGTCCACGGTAATCACATCGCCTTTTTTGAGAGTCTCGCCGCCTGAACTCATGATTTGCGCGTCATAATCGATATGCACGGTTCCGGCGCCCGACACGCAAGGACGTCCCATGCCGCGCGCCACAACAGCCGCGTGGCTCGTCATGCCTCCGCGCGTGGTGAGAATGCCGGCCGCCGCATGCATCCCGTGAATATCTTCCGGACTGGTTTCGATACGAACCAGAATGACGGATTTCCCCTGAGCGACGAGCTTTTCCGCTTCGTCCGGATTGAAGACAATCTCGCCAACCGCGGCGCCCGGCGAGGCCGGCAGGCCAACAGCCACAATGGTCCTCTCGGCTTGCGGGTCGAGGGTGGGGTGGAGCAGTGTGTCGAGCTGGTTCGGATCGATGCGCTCGACCGCCTCCTCCTTCGAGATGACGCCTTCTCCAACCATGTCCACGGCGATCTTGAGCGCCGCGTTGACGGTACGTTTTCCGCTGCGGGTCTGCAGCATCCACAGCTTGCCTTCCTCAACCGTGAATTCCACGTCCTGCATGTCGTGGTAGCGGGCCTCAAGCTTGTCATAGACTTCACTCAGCTCCGCGAACACTTCAGGCATTACCGCTTCAAGCGAGGGCTTGTCGTCGCCCGCTTCCAGCCTCGCTGCTTCGGTAAGGCTCTGCGGTGTGCGGATACCGGCCACAACGTCTTCCCCTTGCGCATTCAGCAGAAATTCGCCGTAGAGTTCCTTCGCGCCGGTGGAGGGGTTGCGGGTGAACGCGACACCGGTGGCGCTGGTATCTCCCATATTGCCGAACACCATCGCCTGGATACTGACCGCCGTGCCCCAGTCATCGGGAATGGCGTGAAGCCGCCGGTAGGTTTTTGCGCGGGCCGTTTCCCAGGAGCCGAACACGGCCGCGATAGCGCCCCAGAGCTGGGCATGAATATCCTGCGGAAAGGGCTCGCCAAGTTCCTCCTCGACGCAGCTCTTATAGGCATCGATAATCTCGAGCCAGTCGCCGGCGGACAAATCTGTGTCCAGCGAATAGCCATTGAGATTGCGGTAATTTTCCAGAATGTCTTCAAACAGATGATGCCCGACACCGAGCACCACGTCTGAATACATCTGGATGAAGCGCCGGTAGCTGTCATAGGCGAAGCGTTTGTCGCCCGACTGTCTGGCGACGGCCTCGACCGTCTCGTCATTGAGCCCCAGATTAAGCACCGTATCCATCATGCCCGGCATTGAGGCGCGGGCGCCGGAACGCACCGAAACGAGAAGCGGCTTTTCAGGATTTCCAAATTCGCGGTCCGTGGCCTCGCCTACTACCTGGAGCGCGGCGTCGACCTGCGGCCTCAGCTCATCGGGCAAACCTCCGCTATTTTTATAATAGGCGGCGCACACATCCGTGGTGATGGTGAAGCCGGGCGGCACCGGCAAATCGAGATTGGCCATTTCGGCAAGGTTGGCCCCCTTGCCGCCAAGGAGGTCCTTCATGGCGGCGGAGCCTTCACTCGCACCCGCGCCGAAGCTGTAAACCCATTTGGGAGTGCCGGCGGATGCTTTTTTCGCCTGGCTCATGTGATCTTTCCTTGAATGGAACGGGAGTTGTTCGCGCCTGTTTAACGCTGGCGCTGGCAAGACACAATGCGGCAATGAGAGAGATGTGAATAATACATCGGTGAACCGGCTCCACTCGTCATCCCGGCGAAAGCCGGGATCCAGAAGCAACCTCTCAATACGCCGTTGACGCAGCACTGGATTCCGGCTTTCGCCGGAATGACGGCTTCGGGCTAGCCCTCGATCTTCGAGAAATCCGCCACGGCCAGCGTTGCCTCACGAATTTGGTTGAGCAGCTTCAGGCGGTTTTCTCGCAGCTTGGGATTATCCGCATTGACCGTGACATTATCGAAGAAGGCATCGACGGGTGCACGCAGCTTCGCCAGCGCCTCCATCGCGCCTTCGAAGTCTTCTTTTTCGACGGC
>QIGN01000011.1 GCA_003228955.1 Hyphomicrobiales bacterium | reverse complement strand
TCGGGCCAGGATCTGGCCGACCTCGTTGCCTTTGTCCATGACCGCAAATTGCAGAAAACCGTGTCGATAGACCAGGTGCCCGAGCGCTGGAGAAAGAAAATCCCGGCGCAGTGAGCCTGTTTGCGATGCCATCAGCTCTGACGGTATCTGGCGACAAGCTTCAAGACCAGGGGCAGCGCGGTGAGCGCGCCGATCAGAATGACCGCGACCAGAATACGGTCCGTTTCGTCGGCCACCATCTCGCTGCCGAAATGGGCCAGCAGAAAACTCGCCGGGATAATGCCCGCCAATGTGGCGACGGCGAAACGCCAGAATGACAGCGATGTCAGGCCCGCGGCGTAGCTCACGATATCGAACGAGATGAAGGGCAGCAGCCGGCTGGCGAAGACGGTCCCCATCAGAACGTTCTGCGACCCGGCGAGTCCCCGGTTCAGCTGATCCCCAAACCATTTGTGCAGAAGGTCATGGCCGAAGAAACGGGCAACGGCGAAGGCGGCGAGGGCGCCGATTTCCGCGCCGGCGAGAACATAGAGCCCGCCCCACAAATGCCCGTAGATTGCCCCGGCGGCAAGGGCGATCGGCGCGCTGGGCAGCGGGCTGACGAGGATGGCCACGACCATCGTGGCAATTACCGCGACGGGGCCCCACACGCCCAGCCCATCGAACCACTGGCGCAGCATGGCGCCATCGGGCCACTCCGACGGCAACCCGGCCCGCGATCCCCACCAGCCATAGGACAAAACGCCCGCCGCAAGCGCGATGCCGAGCAGTAATTTTATGACTGTCATCGCCTTCATACGTCCGCCGCCCAAATGCGTAAATCTCGAAAAATCGCGCGGACAAAGCATCAATCTTGACCCATATCAATTGCGCGATGGCCCGGTCGTTGTAAGGATGCACAGAAATTCCGGGATACATATGAAAAAGACTTCCCGATCCCTGAAATCGCAGATGCAAACTGGAACAGTTGGGGACTTGCAGGAATGAAACATGGCAGAACCTCCGGTGCGCGGCGCTTCGCCAGGATTGCCGGTATTGTTGCCCTCGCGGCTGTCGCTTTCGTCGCGGCGCGGGGATTTCTCGGTTTTGGTCCGATGACCGGTCAGGGCGACTGGCCGACCCGGTTCCAAACCAATGGCGAGCGCATCTACTTCACCGCAACGAGCGCGTCCGGCGCGCCGATCAGCCCCGGCGGCGGGGGCATGCATATGTCGATGATGGGCGGCGGCTGCGTCTCCTGCCATGGCGCCGGCAGGCAGGGCGGGCGGGCGATGCCGCAATTCTGGAAGGTCGTGCCGCCGCTGACGCCGGCCGCCCTGTTCGGCGAGCATGACGCGAGCGAGAAAGACGACGGCCACGGAGACCATGACTTCTACACCGACGAAACCCTGCGCCGCGCGATCACCCGGGGACTTGACCCGAGCGGCAAGCCCCTCGACCGGGCGATGCCGCGCTGGTCGATTTCGCCGCAGGACCTGGACGATCTGATCGCCCATCTGAAAAGCCCGGCGGCCTGACCGCGCTGTCTCTAGCACCAGCTCGCCTCGTCCTCCCGCGTGGCTCGAAGCAACTCCTGCACGTTGGCCTCGATCAGCCGGTACCCGACATTGCCGAACAGCTTTTGACGGCCGTCATTCATGATGAATGTCGGGCTGCCCTCCACCTTGTGCTTGTTGCTGAGATCGTAATCGCTGGCGAGCTGGGCGACGGCTTCGGAGGACAGAATTTTTTCCTCGACCCTGGTATAATCGACGCCGACGCGCCCGGCGATTTCCTTGTGAACGCGCCAGTCGGAAATGTCCCGCGCGGAGGCAAAGAACGCGCAGCGCAACTCCCACGCCGCGCGGGTGGAATTCCTGTCGAGATAGGGCTTCGCGGCGCGTTCGTCCCCGGCCTCTTCGCGCTCGATGATCTCGATGGCCTTGAGAAACATGTGTCCGCTCGCCGACGTGCGCGGCCGGGTCTTAAGCCATAGCCGCTCATGGACCTCAATATGCGGAAACTTGCCGGCGACCTCGTTGATGTGCGCGTTGAAGCCCTCGAAGCCACCGCGCGTTTTCCATTTCTCTTCAATTTTGCCCCAGGCGTCGGGGAACACCGAACAGAAATGCGCGTCGATCGAAATTTCATCGCCGAATGTGCGCACCAGCTGTTCGATCCGGCGCTGGGCCGCATAGGCCCAGATACACAAAACGTCGCTGAAATAAGAAACCCGAACCGGAGACATTTGACCCTGCTCACCCATGTTATTGATTCAATTCCGGCAGAACCGGTCCATTCAGGCGTCCAGACCCGGAGTTTCCGTACAGCCGACGATCATCCGCAGCATCCGGCGCGGCTCGTCATAGTCGTCCACGGCGGCATGAATCGACGCGCGGTTGTCGAGGCCGAGCAGCATGTTGAGGCCCCATTCGTGCCGGTATTGATAGTCTGGCCGGAGCGCGTGTTCGAACAGCTCCTCAAGCAACTCATCGCTCTCATCCCGGCTCACTTCGTTGATGCGCATCACATAGCCCGGATTGACAAAAAGTATTTTCCGCCCGGTCCTGGGGTGAACGCGCACGACGCGGTGCACCACATCGGGGTGCGTATCCTGCTGTTCTTTTGTGAGCTTCGGTGTCGCTCCGCCGGTGTTCCAGCCCCAGCGGTGGGTCGCGGTGAGGGTTTCGATGCGGCCCTTTGTTTTCTCCGGCAGGCCGTCATAAGCCAGATACATATTCGCCGCCAGCGTATCGCCGCCCGTGCCCGGAATCTGCGTTGAATAGAGAAAGATGGCGTCGGACGGGTTTTTCTCATAGCTCAGATCGCTATGCCAGAAGGCGCCGGCCGGCTTGGCCGTGCCGCGCGATTCGCTCGTACCGGTATTGCGGGCGATAATCGAAACCTCAAAGCCTTCGGGGTGATGATACTGGTCGAGTATATGCGGCACCAGTGGCCCGAAACGCGAGCCGAAATCCCGCAGCCAGGGCACATTCTCCTCCAGAGCGGGCGCGACGATGGCGACGTGGTCGCACATCGCCCGTTCGATGATCGTGAAATCCTCATCGCTTAGCGGCGAGGTCGAATCCAGGCCATGAACAACCGCGCCCATCGGGCCCTCGAGGGGTTCTACCCTAATCACCATGATATCCGCCTCCTTGCATGTGAGTATTGCGCGCCGGTGGCAGTGTGACCAGCCTGAGGGCTGGAAACAGACTTCAACTCAATTCCGCCCGCGGCGGCCGGGCGAGCAGTTCTTCGATTGCCCGGTCCACCGTGGCTTCACCCGAAACCACCGAATGGACCGCCTCGCAGATCGGCAAATCCAGCCCCGTACTCTGCGCGATCTCGACAACAGCAGACGCTGTGTAAACCCCTTCGGCGACGGATTTTCGCGCGCCCAGAACCTGCTCAAGCGTTTTGCCCTCTCCGAGCGCAACCCCGAGCGACATGTTGCGCGATTGCGGGGAACCGCAGGTCAGAATGAGATCGCCGAGGCCGCTCAGCCCGGTCAGGGTTTCGGTCTTGCCGCCCAGCGCCCGGCCGAAGCGTTCCATTTCGGCGAAGCCGCGCGTGGTGATCGCCGCGTGGGCGTTCTTGCCCAGCTTTTTCCCCGCAACGATACCGGCCGCGATGGCCAGCACATTCTTGATGGCGCCGCCGATCTGCGCGCCGATGAGATCGCCGCTCCAGTAAAGCCGGAATGTGGCGTGGCCGAGCGCCAGCGACAGCGCCTCGCCCATTTCCTCGCTTTCGGAGGCCAGAGTGAGGGCGGCAGGCAGGCCGTTCGCCACTTCGGCGGCGAAGCTGGGGCCGGACAGCACCGCCGGAACGGCCTGAGGCATGGTTTCGGCCATCACCTGGCTCATGAGCTTGCGCGTCGACTGCTCGATGCCCTTTGAGCACATGAGGACCGGGCGGCCTTCGGGTAGAACTTCTGCAAGCTCACCGGTGATCGCGCGGGTGTGCTGCGCCGGGGCGACCATCAAAATCGCGTCGCAGGCGGCGATTTCGGCCAGATCGCCGGTGGCGCGCAGGGACGGGTCGAGCGAAATACCCGGTAAATAGGTCCGGTTGATGTGATCGTCGTTGATGTCGCGCACGGTCCCCGCCTCGAACGCCCAGAGCAGCGCTTCGCGCCCCGACTTGATGACCGCCTGCGCCAGCGCCGTACCCCAGGCGCCGCCGCCGGCAATACCGATTTTCCGATAGGCCATCGCTATTCCCCTAATTTCTCATGCCTTGACGCCTGCGCCGGTCGCGGGCGCCGCGTCCGGGTCCAGCGGCCAGCGCGCCCGGGCCGCGAAATCGAGACCGTTGCTCAGGCCCCGCGCCAGGCGCTCCGCGCCGGCCCACGCGATCATGGCGCCATTGTCGGTGCACAGCGCCGCTGGCGGAACATGGAGCGTGAAGCCCTTTTCATCGCACAGCCCCTCAAGCCCCTCGCGCAGCGCCCGATTGGCCGCGACGCCTCCCGCGACCACGAGTTTTTTCTCAAATGCCGGGCTATAGAGCGCCATCGCGGTGGCGGTCCTGTCAATCACAACGTCGCACGCCGCACGCTGGAACGAGGCGCACAAATCCGCGATGTCCTGATCGGTGACGGCGCCCAATCCTTCCGCGCGCCGCCGCAAGGCTGTCTTGAGGCCGGCGAATGAAAAATGCGGCTCCGCGCGCCCAGCCATCGGGCGCGGCAGATCGAAGCGGGTTTCATCCCCTTCGCGGGCGCGGCGCTCAACCTCCGGGCCGCCGGGATAGGGCAGCCCGAGCAGCTTCGCCGTCTTGTCGAAGGCTTCCCCAAGCGCATCGTCAAGCGTAGTGCCGAGACGCTTATAGGCGCCAACATCCTCGACGCCGAGCAATTGCGTGTGGCCGCCCGAGACGAGCAGCAGCAGGTAAGGCGGCTCCAGCGCGTCCGTAAGACCGACGGTCAGCGCATGGGCTTCGAGATGGTTGACCGCCACCAGCGGCAGGCGCCGCGCCGCCGCGATCGCTTTTGCGGTTGTGAGTCCGACCAGCAGGCCGCCGAGCAGACCCGGCCCCGCCGTCGCCGCCACGCCGTCGAGACCGTCCATGCTCAAGTCCGCCTCGTCCAGCGTCTGCTTGATGAGGACGTCCAGCACTTCCACATGGGCGCGCGCCGCGATCTCCGGCACCACGCCGCCAAAGGCGGCATGTTCGTGGAGCTGCGAGCGCACCAGGTTCGATAGTATCACCCCGTTTGCGGGTCCGCGCCGCAGCACGACCGCGGCGGCGGTTTCATCGCAGCTGGTCTCGATCCCGAGCAGGCGCAGTTCGCGATTGTCATTGCTGGCGGTCATTGCTGCTGCCTGATTGCATTGCGCGGGGCATCGGGGCTAAATGGCGCGCGATATTAAATTGACCCGATGTGAGTTAGCACCCGGAGCGAAGTGCGTGCAATCTCGTCCCCTGAAAATAGGCACCCGAGGCTCGCCGCTGGCACTGTGGCAGGCCCGGGACGTGGCGGCGCGGCTCACTGCGGCGCATGGGCTCGCGGAAGCTCCGCCCGAGGTTTGTACATACAAAACCAGCGGCGATAAAATTCAGGACCAATCCCTGCGCGACTTCGGCGGCAAGGGGCTGTTCACGCTGGAAATAGAGGAAGCGCTGTTGTCGGGTGAAATTGACCTCGCCGTGCATTCCATGAAGGACATGGCGACGGTTTTGCCGGATGGTCTTGAGATCGCCTGCGTGCTTGAGCGCGGGGATGTACGCGACGCGTTTCTGTCTCAAAAAGCGTCCCGCCTCGCCGACTTGCCGCAGGGCGCGGTCGTCGGCACATCTTCCCTAAGGCGTCAGGCGCAGGTCCGGCGGTTGCGGCCGGACGTCAAAATCATCGAGTTTCGCGGCAATGTGGAGACGCGGCTGCGCAAACTGGCTGACGGGCTGGCCGACGCAACCCTGCTTGCCGTCGCCGGGTTGAACCGGCTGGGCAAACAGGATCATATCACTTCCCTTGTCGAGCCCGAAGAGATGCTGCCCGCCGTTGCACAGGGTGCGATCTGTATCGAGACACGCTGCGACAATGCATCTGCGCGCCGCCTTCTAAAGGCGATCCATCATGCCGAAACCGCGATTCGCGTCGGCGCGGAGCGGGCGTTCCTGGCCGAGCTGGACGGGTCCTGCCGCACGCCGATTGCCGGGCTGGCGGTGCTGAAGGAGGGGCAATTGCACTTTCGCGGGCAAATCCTCACACCCGGGGGAACCACGGCGCACGAAGCTGGACGCGCCGGACCGGCAAGCGATGGCGTGGCCATGGGCATCGGCGCGGCGAAAGAATTGCTGGCCGCCGGCGGCAAAGATTTTTTCGAGGAACCCGAGTGATGCGCCTGCTGGTCACGCGCCCCGCGCCCGATGCGGGCGTTCAGGCCGAAAAGCTCAGGGCTCTGGGGCATGACGCCCTTGTTTCGCCCCTTCTCAAGGTCGAATTCCTCACACCCGAGTTGCCGGATATCTCGACCGTGCAGGCGCTCATCGTCACCAGCCGCAACGGACTGCGCGCGCTTGAAGCATCCGGGGCGCTGGAGAGGGTCCTTTCCCTGCCGCTCTTCGCGGTCGGGAGCGCAAGCGCGAAACGCGCGCGGGATCTGGGCTTTGAACAGGTCCACGAGGGGCCCGGCACGGCGGAGGGGCTGGCGCCGCTCATCGTCTCGAAAAGCGGCCCCGCGCGCGGGGTCCTGCTCCATCTGGCGGGCGAGCAGGTTGCCTTTGATCTGAAAGGCGCATTGGAGGAGCAGGGTTTTGAAGCCGCGCAACCGGCTCTCTACCGCATGAGCGCCACGGACGGCTTTTCCGCGCCCGCGCATGAAGCGCTTGAGTCGGGCGAGCTGGAAGGCGTTCTCCTGATGTCGCCGGCGAGCGCGCGCGCCTATATGGAGCTGATTGTGTCGTGGGGGCTTGAAAGCGCGGCGGCAAAACCGGCCTACTTTTGCCTGTCGGAAAATGTGGCGGCTCCGCTGAGGGGCCTCGATAGTGCGCGAATTATAGTCTCCCCCAGCCCGTCGGAAGATGATCTGCTTGCATTAACCAGGTCCAAGGCGGCAAAATGCTAGGCGCTGGAGATGCTGTTACGAGGACCGCTCAAGAGTATGAAGAGTGACGATAAAGACCGCCCGGGCGTGGACGCCAATGGAGATGGTGTTTCGGACAAATCGAAACGGCCCTCGCGGGTCATCGATCTGGAAGCCGCGGAAGTCGAGACCGGGACCGAGGACGAGGCGGAAAAGCCTGACCGCGACGCCGGGACGGACGCAACGTCGGTCCCGCGCACGGGCCCCGGCGCCGCCAAAGCACGCGCCGCGCCGCCGCGCCGGCGCGCCAAACCATCGGACATCAGGGGCTTTGTCACCCATCTGGCCGCCGGTCTTGCCGGCGGGCTGATCGGTGTCGTCGGCGCCGGGGTGGCGCTCGACCGTCTGCCGCTGGGCGCGCCGGGGCGCGCGGCGCCTGAAACCGCGCGGGCCATTGAGCAGTTCGGGCAGCGTCTGACCGCGCTCGACGCCCGGATTGGCGAACAGGCGAAAACGGTTGAGGCCGCCAGTCAGGGCGGGGCGCTCAAAGCGCTTCAGGAGCGTCTTGCCGCGCTTGAAGGCAGGCCGGAACCGGAAGCCCCCGTCCTTCAACCGCTGAATGAACGTCTGGAGAAACTTGAAGCCACCCTGAAATTGCTTCAGGCGCAGGGCGGCGAGGAAGGCGCATCGGGCCTGGCGCGATCCGCGGCTCTGACCGGAAAAATCACTGAAGTTTCCCGGGAACTGGAGCAACGCATTTCTTCCCTGAAGGAGGAACTCGCGGCGGCGAAGGCCGCGTTTGACACCCGCGCCGTCTCGCCGGGCGCGAGCAATGAGCGCCTTGAGGCGCTTGAGAGCAGGGTGACGAAACTGGCTGCCCGGCCCGCCGCTCCGTCCGCGCAAACCCCGTCGCGCGGCAATGGCGCGGCGCCGGCCCTGGCGTTTGAAATCCTGCGCCGGACGATTGATCGCGGCGCGCCCTTTGCCGCCCAGTTGAGCGCGCTGGAACAGGCCGCCCCCGCCGGGCTGGATTTTTCCGCGCTCGCCGCCCGTGCCGGCGATGGCGTTCCCGCCGATGGGGCGTTGCTGGCCGCGCTTGCGCCGGCTCTGAAAGACGCACGGCGCGCGGCGGCCAGGTCCGGGGCCGATACATTTCTTGACCGGCTTGTTTCCAACGCCCGCTCGGTGGTGCGGGTGAGGCGTATCGGACAGGCCGAAGGGCCGGGCGCGGCCGCCGTCCTGTCGCGCATGGAGGCGCATATGCGGGCCGGCGACCTGCCTGGCGTCCTCAAACAGGGGGACGCCCTGAGCGGGGCGGCGCTGAAAAGCCTTCAGCCATGGCTCGGCAAGGCCCGCGCGCAGCGCGCGGTCAAGGCGAAACTGACCGAAATCGGGCGCGGCCTGCTCGCCGGCCTTCAGGCAGGCCCCGGCACGGAAAAGGGCAGGTAGGGCATCATGTGGCGGCTCGCGCTTTTCGTCCTTGTGACCGGGATTGCGGCGGCCGGGCTGGCCTGGCTCGCCGACAAACCCGGCACGCTCACCGTGGAGTGGCTGGGCTATCAGCTCGAGACATCGGTGTTCGTCGCCGGGCTGGCGCTGGTCGGGGCGCTGCTCGCGGCTCTGATAATATGGTCGTTGCTGCGCTATCTGCTCTCGCGCCCTGCCGCCGTGGCCGGTCTGATGAAGCGCAAGCGGGAGAAACGGGGCCTCGACGCCCTGTCGCGCGGCCTTATTGCGGTGAGTGCGGGGGACAAGGATCAGGCCCGAAGATTTTCCGCCCAAGCGCATAAACTGCTGCCGCGCGAACCGCTCACCGGGCTGCTGCGCTCGCAATCTGCGCAGTTGCATGGCGACCGGGCGGCGGCGCGGGAAATTTTTCAGGCCATGGCCGAGGCGCCGGGCACACGGATGCTGGGTTTGCGCGGGCTGTTCCTCGAAGCCAGGCGCGAAAACGAAACCGAGGCCGCGCGCCAGTTCGCCGAGCGCGCCATGGCCCGCAACCCGGATCTGGCCTGGAGCGTCAACGCCCTGTTTGAACTCCAGTGCAAGGCGGGCGACTGGGCCGGCGCATTGCGGACCCTCGATGTGGCGCGGCGTCAGAAGCAGATCGACAAGCCTGTGGCCGCGCGCCGCCGCGCGGTGCTGCTGACGGCGCAGGCGATGGAAGCGGAAGAAGCCGACATGAACCGCGCACGCGAGCTCGCGCTCGAGGCGCATAAACTGGCGCCGGAGCTTGTTCCCGCGGCCGCGATTGCCGGGCGGGTGATGGCCTCCCAGGGCGATGCCAGCCGCGCCGCGCGGATCATTGCCAAGACCTGGGAGATCAGTCCGCACCCCGATCTGGCGCTGGCCTACGCCCATGCGCGCGTCGGCGAGGGACCGCGTGAAAGATTGAAGCGAGTCACGCATCTGGCGCAGTGGACGCCCGATCACGCCAAGGCCGAGGGCGCAATCGCGGTTGCCGCCGCGGCGATCGAGGCGCGGGCGTGGGAGGAAGCGCGCAGCGCTCTCGAACCCTATCTGGAGAACCGGCCATCGGCGCGCATCTGCACATTGATGGCGCGCATTGAAGGGGGCGAGACCGGCGATCAGGGCCGGGTGCGTGAATGGCTGGCGCGCGCGGTCCGCGCGCCGCGCGATCCGGCCTGGAGCGCCGATGACTATATTTCCAGCCAATGGGCGCCGGTGTCGCCGATCACGGGACGGCTCGATGCCTTTGAATGGAAGGCTCCGCTTGAGTTGCTGGCCGCGTCGGAAGAACCGCTCGTCATCGAGGAGGCGGGCGGCGCGGAAGCAGAGCTTCAGGGCGCGCGCCTGGAGGAAACCGAAGCGCGCGAAGCCGGGGTGCGGATCGCGGAAGTCGAGCGCGAAAGCGCCGCCGCGACGGGAGCGGACGATGCGCTCGAGGCCGAGATTTTCTCCCCCCCCCGCGCGCCCGACGACCCGGGCCCGGAGCCCGAAGAGAGCGACGGCCAGGCGGCGGAGAAAGCCAAACTGCCAATGCCCTAAGTTGGTTTGTTTTCGCTCGGGGGTGGTTGTATTCGCTCACGGCGATTCCGTCCTTTGGACGGGCCTGCGCGGGCGCGCCCTGACCGGGCGGCGGCCGTTCGGCCTTGCCCCGGCTTCGCCTCGGGGATTTTCTGGCTCACGGCT
>QIGN01000064.1 GCA_003228955.1 Hyphomicrobiales bacterium | reverse complement strand
GCGGTCTTTTCCTCAGCCGCAGCTGGCTCGCCCGGGTTGATGCCATAAATCAGACCAGCGCCGAGATCATGGCCGGAGATATGAACCGCCGCGTCCCGCTTGCCGGAAAAGATGACGAGTTGGACATGGTCGCGCGCAAATTAAACGCCATGCTGGATCGCATCCAGGAATTGATGAAAAGCCTGCATCAGGTCAGCGATAATATTGCCCACGATCTGCGCAGCCCGCTCAATCGCATGCGCGGTCAGTTTGAAATGCTTCTGCTGGAAGAACCCGGCGCCGAAGAATTGCGCCAGTCAATTGAGCAGGGCGTTAAGGAAATTGATGAACTTCTCAGTATTTTCGATGCCTTATTGTCAATTGCCGAAGCTGAATCGGGAAATGCGTCAAGCGATTTGGAGAGAACAGATCTGGGTGAACTTGGCGCTGAGATTGCCGAGTTTTACAGCCCGGCCATGGAGGAGGGCAGTGTTAAGTTTGAGCAGAAAATTACACCCGGCATTGAGATTCGCGCCAATCCGCGGTTGCTGTCTCAAGCACTGGCGAATTTACTGGAGAATGCCTTGAAATATGCCGCCTCACCGGGAAACATCGGCATCGAAATTGCGATGCGCGCGGGCCAGGCCGAGGCCATAATTGAAGATAACGGCCCGGGTATTCCCGAACACGAGCGCAAAAATGTATTGAAACGGTTTTATCGTCTCGATCATTCCCGTCAAAGCCCGGGCAACGGATTGGGATTGAGCCTTGTTGCCGCAGTAGCGCGCATTCATGGCGCCGAGTTCTCGCTATTGGATGCCAAACCGGGCCTGAAAGCAGTGCTCCGCTTCCCGGCACTGTGACTTGCCCGTGCTCTCGCGGCAGGGGCACAATTGCGCCAATGCTGAAACAGAAAAAACAATGGGTATGTGCAACCGGGATGATGGTTTGAGAATTGGATCAGATGAAATTATGGCCGTAACTGTCAGCGCCGCAACACTGACAGTCATCAAGAAAAAATAGCATCAGGAGAAAATAATTAATACGCATATTGATCAAATGAAATTTTAAAGCTATATAGATTTAGAGATTTAGAGATGATTTTCCCGTTCACACGGCCATCAAGAGCCGGAAGACAGCGGGGCCGGAGGGGGCGCGCAAGCGTGAGCGAGACATTCAATACAGCTTCCATTGTCCAGCGATTTTCGCAGTCGTCGACCTTTGGCATGGAAAGAGTGCCCAAATATCTGCGCCTGTCCAATGCCATGCTGGATGCAATCGAGTCCGGGGAATTCACCCCCGGCTCACGGATGCCCGGCGAGCGCGATCTGATGGACTCTCTGCCCGTCAGTCTCGGCACAATCCAAAAGGCGATGAACGCCCTTGTTGAACAGGGCGTTGTCTTTCGGCGTCCGGGAATGGGCACTTTTGTCGCGGGCACAACACTGCAAGCCGATTATGCAGATGAAGAGAAGGTCGCAAAACGCGACCTGCTGCATTTCCGCTTCAGATCCGGCGATGGCCAGTCGATTTTGCCCATCTATCTGCATGTATTGTCAATTACGCAGGTGGATTGCGAAACTGAAGGCCTCAAACCGCCTTGGAGGGAATTCCTGGATTTGGGGAAATCGTTTGTACGGATTGAACGCATCTTGAACGTGGACGACCGGTTTAAGGGGTATACCCGTTTCTACCTGCCGTTCGAGCGATATGGGTCTTTGCTCCAGCGTTCTCGCGAGGAACTGAGCGGACTGACTTTGCGCGAGTTTCTCAACAAGAGTTACAGCATGCCAACCTTGCGTTTTGAGCATCAGATTCAGTGTGAGCAGCTTGGCCCCGATGTGTGCGGCAGGTTGGGGCTGGCCGAGGGCAGTTACGGTACGTTCTGGCAAATTCTCGGGCGTTCCTACCGGGATGCGCCCACGACCTACCATCAGGTTTTTCTTCCGCCGGACCATCTGCCCATCGGGCTTTCGGAGAAACTGGAATGACGGTGAAGACTTCCGCAAAAGAGCCATTCGCGATGGTGCCGCTGACGTCAGTGCGCAGCGGGGAAAAGCCGCGCAAGAGCGGGCTCACCATGATGATGGATTGGGGTCTGCCCTTAGGCCAACAGCGCGACTGGCTTGAATTGCTCGCCCCGGTTGTGGACCTGGCGAAATTTGTCGCCGGCACCTCCCGGCTTTACAGCGAAGAATATCTCACGGACAAAATCAATCTCTACAAGCAGCACGATGTGCATCCCTTCATCGGCGGGCAATTCGTTGAGTATGTATATGCAACCCAGGGGCTGGCAGCCGCAAAGCCGTTTTTTGAAGAAGCAAAACGGCTCGGCTTCGATGCCATAGAAGTCTCCGACAATGTCGTGCCTCTCGATGGAGATGCAAGACGCACACTCATCCGCGCCGCAGTCGATTGCGGTCTTGAGGTGCACGGCGAAGTCGGATCGAAGAGTGATGCGACCAGTGCTGCCCAGCTTATTGCCCAGGCCAATGAATGTTTTGAAGCCGGGGCCGGCGTGGTGCTGGTGGAGGGTGCGGAATTGCTGATCGAAGGCGAGCCTAACCGGCGTTTGCTGTCTGAATTGCGTGAGGGAATGGACATGAGCCGGGTCATCTTTGAATTGATCGGACCCTGGATATCCGGCACGCATCATTGCGATGTCTACGACCTCAAGAAATTCCTGGTTTCAGAATTCGGCCCTGATGTAAATCTGGCAAATGTGATGCCCGAACATGTCTGGGAGACAGAAGCCTTGCGTGTTAATCTCAGCGTCACCGGCCCCGGCAGCCTTGCCGTGGCGGCGGAATGAGGCAAAGTAAATACAAAACCGGTCCATAACAATAATATCGGGCCAATCCAAAAGAGCAGTGAAGAAAAGTAGAAAAAGGAGGGAATCCAAATGACGAAAACTTTAAAGAAACACTCTGTTCGTAAAATTGCCGCCGGTGCGGCAATCCTTGCGATCGCCGGCGCTTCGATGTCGGCAGCTGCCATTGCGCAGGAAGCTAACCAGGTGAGATTTGCCCAGCAGTTCGGGCTTCTCTATCTTCCCATGCATGTGGTGGTTGATAAAAAAATGGTCCAGGCCTGCGCGTCCAAAGCAGGGCTCGGGGACATCAAGGTCACCATGCATCGCTTCAGTGGCGGTGCAGCGGTCAACCAGGCCCTGCTGTCCGGCAATGTGGATTTTGCCGCCGGCGGCATCGGCCCGCTTCTCAAACTCTGGGACAAGACCAAGGGCCGGCTGAATGTCCGGGCCATGACGACGCTTTCGGCGATGCCGCTCAAGTTGAACACCAACGACGAGCGGGTCACAAAGCTTGAGGACTATGTGGGTCTGGTCGACCACAAGATTGCAACGCCTTCGGTCAAGGTCTCAATCCAGGCGGTTGTCCTGCAGATGGCGGCCAAAAAGAAATGGGGTGCCGAGGAAGCATTCAAACTCGATTCCTTGACGGTATCGATGAAGCATCCGACAGCCGCCGCTGCCCTGCTGGCGGGCGGTCAGGCTGTGAGGAGCCATTTCGCCACTCTGCCGACATCATTCCAGGAGCTGCAAAGCGATAAAATTCGTACCGTTCTGACATCCTATGACGTGCTCGGCGGGCGCCACTCAACGGTCGCCATGTACAACAAGGAAGAATGGAAGAAATCCAATCCGAAGCTGTATAAATGCGTTTACACGTCCTACGGCGAAGCCATCAAATGGATCAATGACAATAAAAAGGATGCAGCCGCCCTGTATAAACGCTTCACAAAGTCTAAGCTGAAACTTGAAGACATCGAGAAGATGGTCGGCGATCCCGACGAGATACTCTATTCGCAAACACCCGAACTTACGATGGAGTTTGCCAAGTTCATGTACTCGATCGGTTCCATCAAGAACATGCCGGCGAGCTGGAAGGACTATTTCTGGGAAAACAGCTACGATCAGGACGGCAGCTGATCGATGGCTGAACGCAATGGAAGTGCGGCGGGCAAAAAGCCCGCCGCCGCCGCAACCCAACCCATTTTGAAGGTTGACGGGGTTACGCTCCAATACAAGACCAAGGAACATCTGATCACGGCAACCTACCGTGTCGGATTTGATGTTTACCCGGCCGACAGGTTCGTTCTGCTTGGCCCGTCAGGTTGTGGCAAATCAACCCTGCTCAAGGGTATTGCCGGTTATATGAAGCCGGTGGAAGGTGCCATTCGCCTCAAGGGCCGCGAAATTTCCGAACCCGGTCCCGACCGGGTCATGGTGTTTCAGGAATTCGACCAGCTTCTGCCGTGGAAAACCGTCAAGCAGAACATCATTTTCGCGCTTCATAATGGCGGCAAGACCGATACCGTGGCCGAAGCGGAAGAAATCGCGATGGAATACATCCAAAAAGTCAAGCTGACCGGCTTTGAGGATACTTTCCCGCATATGCTGTCGGGCGGCATGAAGCAGCGCGTGGCGATTGCGCGGGGCATGGCGATGGAGCCCGACGTTTTGCTCATGGATGAACCCTTCGCCGCCCTTGATGCGTTGACCCGCCTGCAGATGCAAAAAGAACTTCTGCAACTGTGGGAAGATACGCATTTCACGGTTCTTTTTGTCACCCATTCCATTGAAGAGGCATTGATTGTCGGCAGCCGCATCCTCGTCCTGTCGCCGCATCCCGGGCAGGTTAAGGCGGAACTGAACGCACATCATCTCAACCATGACAATGTCGGCGACAAGAAATTCGCAAAAGTGCAACAGCACATCCACGACATGCTGTTTGCGGACAGAATCCTCGAGGAGGATGTCAAGCCGGGAGCGCGCGGGTGATGAAAAACATTCCCAATGTGCTGGTCCGTTCGGAATTTGAGGCGACGGAAATTGCCAAAGCCGACATCGGCGATGTCGCCCGAAAGCTTACTCTGTTTGAACGCATCATCGGGATGCACAGTGTAAGGAAACTCTCGATCCTGGTGCTGGTGATCGTGGTATGGGAAGCGTATACGCAGCTGAGCAGTGTCTCCGAACTGATCCTTCCCAAATTCTCCGCAACCGCCCAGGCATTGTACCAGGCCGTTGCCAGCGAGCAACTGCTGGCCATGGTGTGGAACTCGATGACCGTATTGGTAACGGGGTACGCTATCGGCCTGGTGATCGCCACATTGCTGACGACGGCTGCGACAATGACCCGGTTCGGCAATGATGTCCTGAGTACGCTGACAGCAATGCTTAATCCGCTGCCCGCCATCGCCCTGCTCCCCCTGGCTTTGTTATGGTTCGGGCTCGGTGCGGACGCTATTATCTTCACGCTGTTGCATTCGGTGATCTGGCCGGTAGCGCTCAATGCTCATGTGGGTTTTATGAGCGTCAGCGAGACCCAGCGCATGGTGGGACAGAATTACGGGCTGAAGGGGCTTGTCTATGTTGGCAAGTTGCTGATCCCTGCCGCTTTTCCGCAAATCCTGATGGGCCTGAAAA
Source organism: Hyphomicrobiales bacterium (assembly GCA_003228955.1). Lineage (GTDB taxonomy): Bacteria > Pseudomonadota > Alphaproteobacteria > Rhizobiales > Methyloligellaceae > UBA2767. The sequence goes on along the minus strand of QIGN01000064.1, from coordinate 6,154 downwards.
TCGGCTGGGCCTATGCGTGGCGCACGTTGATTGCGGCGGAACTGGTTTTTGGCGGGTCGATTTCCGATACCAGTGAGGGCGCATCCGGCGGTCTTGGCTGGTTCATATTCTCAAACCAGATGGAACTGCAGATCGCCCATGTATTTGCGGGTCTGTTCACGGTCATTCTGGTCGGCGTATTCGTCGAGAATGTTGTCTTCAACGCAATCGAGAACCGGACCGTTCGCCGGTGGGGGATGCAGGCACAATGAGCATCAAACCACCCGCCGGCAAAGGCTTGCTTCCAAAGCTTGTCATTCGTCCCGAATATGAGGTCTCCGATATTGCCCAGGCCCAGATCAGCGACGTTGCGCATAAACTTTCCCTTGCCGAACGCATCTGGAATATCAACGGCGTTCGCAAGGCCGTCATTTTGCTGGCTCTGGTCGCGGCCTGGCAGGCCTACACTGTCGGCTTTGACGTGGAACCTTTGATGCTGCCAAGCTTTTCGATCTCTTTTATGAGGCTCTACAACGACCTGTTCTATAGCGATCTTATCTACAAGGTCTGGTTTTCGGTGAAGGTGCTCCTCATCGGCTACTCGGCCGGGCTGGTCCTCGCCGCACTCCTGATCCTCTGGGCCACGGCAACCCGCTTCGGCAGCGATTTCATCGCCATGGCCACGGCCATGTTCAATCCACTGCCCGCAATTGCCCTGCTGCCATTGGCGATGCTGTGGTTCGGCCTGGGGACGGCCAGCCTGGTATTCGTTCTTATCCACTCCGTATTGTGGGCGGTAGCACTCTCCACCCATAGCGGGTTCGAAAATGTCAGTCCCACCTTGCGGATGATCGGGCGCAATTATGGACTGAGGGGTATTTTCTATGTTCTGAAAATACTTGTTCCCGCCGCGCTGCCTTCGATTCTCGCCGGTATGAAGATCGGCTGGGCCTTCGCCTGGCGCACGCTGATTGGTGCCGAGTTGGTTTTCGGTGCGTCTTCGGGCAGCGGGGGGCTGGGCTGGTACATATTCGAATCCAGCCAGAACATCGATACCGATGCCGTGTTCGCCGGCCTGTTCACGGTGATCCTTTTTGGCATCGTGGTGGAGAATGTCGTTTTTCGGAATATTGAGCTTCGCACCGTCAATCGGTGGGGCATGCAGCAATAGGAGAATATCATGGCAATATCGGTAACGGAAATTGGCGCGACGTATGTTGCGGAAATCGAGGGCGTCGATCTGTCCGCGCCACTGGATGGAGAAACGGTTGCGGCAATCCGGCAGGCCTGGTGGGATCATTCTATTCTGGTTCTGCGCGGCCAGAGCATCAATCAGGAACAGCATATTGCTTTTAGCCGCCATTTCGGCGAATTGCAGGTGCATTCGGTTAAGGACTGGCTGCTCCCGGACCATCCAGAAATTCTTGTGCTGTCCAATCGTGGGCGCGGTGGTGTCAAGCCGCTCGATAATGGCGGTGCGTATTGGCACTCCGACATGACCTATGAGGCAAAACCGCCGATGGGCTCAATACTGCATGGCCTCACCGTTCCTCCCGAAGGCGGCGATACGCTCTATGCGGACATGTATGCCGCCTATGAGGCGCTGGATGATGAAACGAAAGAACTCATTGACGGGCGCATCGCAGTGCATAATTACCGCCATCGCTATATGAAGATGGCAAAAGGGGGAAAGCGCCCGCAACCCAGCGCCGAACAACTGGCTCAGTGGCAGGACACCGAGCATCCTGTGGCATTCATCCATCCTGAAAGCGGCCGCAAGGCACTTTATATCAATGAGGGATTCACGGTTGCAATCAAGGGCCTGGAGCCTGACGAGAGTGAAGCCCTGCTGGCACGGCTCTACGCCCACTGCGTGCAACCGCAATTCATCTATGCGCACAAGTGGCGCCCCGGTGACATCGTGATGTGGGACAACCGCTGCACCATGCACTGCGCGACCCGGTATGATGTTGCAAAATATGAGCGCACCATGCACCGCACGACCATCAAAGGCGCGGCACTGTGCCATGTTGCGGCGGCCTGAGCGGCGCATAGCCGCTTAAGCGCGCGCTACCAAAACGCTTGGCCTGCGGTGATACATGTGCCTGAATCAGTTAGGCGAATTAAAGGAGAAAATGACGTGAAGGCAGCTCAGAACCAGTTCCTGGGTAATATTTCAGGTAATATACCGCTGGAGCTCTCCGGGACGGCCACCATAGAGCCGGCGGGGGCGATAGAAGCCGGCTCCTGGGCCACCTTCACGCTGGTTTACACAGCGGGCTTTTACGGCATCGACGACAGCGGCAGCATCAAGGTTGTATCGCGCTTTGCGTCCGATCAAACTGCGCCTCAGTTCGACGATCCCAGGGCGCCGGGCTACACCACCGTTACCGCCAGCAATAACGCTAAACTGGAAATGCGCTACGACACTAAGGGCAATGTCCGGCCCTGGGACAGAACCCTCTATATCAGGATCGTCAACGGTTTCATGAAAGAAGGCGATACTATCACGATTGTGTATGGCGAGCAGAGTGGCGGCTCGCCGGGAATGCGGCTGCAGACCTTCTGCGAGGACACTTTCGAGTTCCGCGTTCTTGTTGATGCCATTGCCACCTACACCTATGTGCCTGTACCCGACCAGCCGACGATCAATATCGTATCCGGCGCGCCTGAAACCTGGCGCGCCGTTGCGCCCACAACCCATCGGGCCGGACAGCCATTCCGCCTATCCCTCAAGGCTGAGGACAAATGGGGCAATCCGAGCGATAAGGTCAATATGAGTGTTCGTTTGCGCAGCACACCGCAACTGACCGGCCTGCCGGAAACAGTGACGTTTTCATCCGGTGAATTTGTCCAGGTGATTGAAGGGCTGAAAGCAGAGGAACCGGGAACATACCATATTGAAATACTCAATAAAGCGGGCGACATTTTGGCGACGGCTAATCCGATACGCATCGTTGAACATGAGGATGGACAACTGTTGCATTTCTGGGGCGATGTGCACGGCCAAAGCGAGGAGACCATCGGCACCGGCAGTGCGCGGCAATATATGGAGTTCGCGCGGAACAAGGCATTTGTCGATGTAACCGGTCATCAGGGCAACGACTTCCAGATCACCAGGGAATTCTGGGCTGAACTGAACGGCATTATCGGCGAATTCAACGAACCGGGGCGTTTCGTCACTCTGCCCGGTTATGAATGGTCCGGCAACACCTTCCTTGGCGGTGACCGCAATGTATTCTACATGACCGAGGACAGGCCGATTTACCGTTCCTCCCACGCGCTCATCAATGATCACTCTGATGTCGATACCGACTGCGGCACTGCGCAACAACTTTTTGAAACGCTCATTAAAAATGGCGAGGACGCGGTCTGCCTCGCCCATTGCGGGGGGCGGTATGCGGATGTGAAGGTGGCTCATGACGGCCGGGTGGAGACAGCCGTCGAGGTGCATTCCTCATGGGGCACATTTGAATGGATTTTACACGATGCCCTTGAGATGGGGTACCGGATGGGCGTTGTGTGCAATTCGGACGGCCATAAGGGCAGGCCCGGCGCCAGCTATCCGGGAAGTTCAAAATTCGGCGCCATTGGCGGGCTTACCTGCTTCCTCACTTGCGAGTTGACACGGGCGGCGATTTTCGACTGTTACCGCAAGCGGCACCATTACGGGACCACCGGAAACCGGATGATCCTCGACGTGACAGCAGGCTTCAAGGCGGAGGCCAAGCTCTATCATGACGACCCTGCGCTTGGGGATGCGCAAGGACGCAACGCCCACGAAGCCATGATGGGCGATATCGTGCAGTTGCCATCGGGCGGCGTGACGCTCAAGATTCATGTTACGGGATCTGCGCCCATTGAGCGGATCGATGTGTTTAATGGTCTTGAACATCTCGCCACGCACCGGCCCTATAGCGAAAATGACCTTGGAAACCGGATACGGGTTGTCTGGGAGGGTGCTGAATATCGCGGCCGTTACCGCGAGGTTATCTGGGACGGCACGGCCGAATTTTCCGGCAACAGGATTATGAGTGCGCGCGGCATCAACTTCTTCAACAAGGACAAGACGCTCGATCAGCCAAGCGCTAACGCGCTTCACTGGAAGGCCCTGACCACCGGTAATTTTGGCGGCTTCGACGTCTGGCTGGAGGGGGAGAAGGGTGGAAGCATCGAGCTTCAGACGCCCGTCGTGAGCGAGAAGGTGGATATCGGGAGCATCGGGTTTGAGGACATGGTGTTCGATGCGGGCAAACTCGGCCGCAAGTTGCGCCTGTTCCGGCTGCCCGACGACAATCCCCATTTCAAGATGGACGTGGAACAGGACATTACCCTGCGCGCGAAGCAGGACAACCCGCTTTATGTCCGTATCACCCAGGAAGATGGCAATCAGGCCTGGTCGAGCCCGATCTACATATTCAGGTAATCTGAATTAATCGCGTTTTGAAAACTGGCTCCTCGTCGTTAACGCATATCGAACCTTGTGCCGCTCGCCCGATAGCGCATTCAGGCTTATTTTGGAAGAAATTGGAAAACTTGGTTTGGACGAAAGCCCGGCCAGATAATACCCATTCCTCGAACATGACCTCCCTGAGGATTTTGCGTTTTTGTGTTGGACCCCTTTGATTGAGTAACGATTATTCCCCGCATACCAATCAAATTTTGGTACCCGAGAAGAGATCGACCTTTGGTATAACCCGTGCGGGAACCAGTCTCGCCGTTGAACCGACTGCATCTATCTGGCGCTGGCTATAGAGCGTGGTTGGCAGTTTGCGACCGCTGATGAACGCTTTCAACGCAAAGTCCGGGAAGATCAGCCCAGACAATATTCGGACATTGTGCTATCTCTACCGGAGGCTGCGGCTGCGCTGACCAAAGGCGGGTCGTAAGTTCAAAACCGCTAAAGTTTAGGAGCAGCAATCATGGCCCGGCGCGACACCACACGGACGAGAACGGAGGTGCCGCTCCCGGCCGAGAAAATAGCGTCCGCAGCGATGTTCTCGTCGGCGAACAGGGCGTCAATTGTTGCTTTGAGTGTCAAATTCAGTTTTTATTCGCATTGTGAGAGAAAACATGTTTTCACCGAACCAAACCAAGAATCTGGCGGTCCAAGCTCTTAAGGATGCTCTTGCCCGTTTCGCGCCCTCCATTGATTTGGACCGGAACGGTTACGCCATCTCTTTTCATGACAACCTTCTTCCGGCCGTGCTCCCAGAAGATTTCGAAGCTGATTTGCGCCAAGGAGACGGTAACGAACTGGAAACCAAATTTCGCGCCGCACATTCTTCTTCAGCGCTTGGCGTGAATTGTTTTGCTCCGTTTCGCCGACATCTTTCCGACCTGACGCTGTTGGGAAAGCGGGGATTTGACAGTATGGGGTTTGAGATGAAATGCCCAACCGGATTGCGTGGCCGTCGTGCACCCAACCTTGACCTGCTCTTACAGACGGGCAATGAAATCATCGGTATCGAATCCAAACTGACCGAATATTTGACTCGCCATCGGTCCAAGTTTTCATCTGCTTATGAGGCGCAAATCCAAGACCATCGGCGCAAACAGGGCTGGTTCAGCGAAATGTTGCGATTGATGGATGAACCTGATGCCTATGACTGGCTGAATGCGGCCCAACTCATCAAGCACGCATTTGGTCTTGATTACAGCTTCCCAGGCAAACCTGTTACCCTTCTGTATCTCTATTGGGAGCCTGTCGAGGCCGAGGGTCACACTGTTTTTGCAGAACACCGGCGTGAAATAGACGATTTCTCAAAACGCATATCCGGGTCAGGCCCCCAATTCCGGGCTATGAGCTATCCAGAGCTTTGGGATTCATGGCGGAACCCGGTCCAAGAATCGCTGACAGATCATCTTCAGAATTTGTCGGCCCGCTACGTGATATGTTTGCAGTCCAGATTCCTGCATGGATGAATGTGTCAGTTTGCTCAAACTCGTGAAGGAGGCACACCGGCTTTTCGAAAAACAGTCAGTTGGAAAAATCAAGACGGCTCGATGTCGGATTTTCGGTCTGCGCGAAGCTTAGGGTCAGGACCCTAGATAACGCGAACCGGGTCGAACCCTTTTGAAAAGTGGCTCCCCAGGCCGGACTCGAACCAGCGACAAGTCGGTTAACAGCCGACTGCTCTACCAACTGAGCTACTGGGGATCATTGGTAATGTCG
>QIGN01000046.1 GCA_003228955.1 Hyphomicrobiales bacterium | reverse complement strand
AGCGCGGCCTGGGCGCATTTGGGGCAATAGCGCAGGTCTTTCATCTGCTCGACGGTCGTTCCGTTTTCGCCGCCCTCCGGTGCGAAACCCTGGGCCGGCGCAATGAAACCGGTGTCGATCATATGGCGCTCGATAATGCCGCCGATGGCTGCCAGCAGGCTCGGCACATAGCGCCCCTCCATCCACTGCCCGCCGCGCGGGTCGAACACGGCCTTGAGTTCCTCCACCACGAAGGAGACATCGCCGCCCCGGCGGAACACGGCCGAAATCATGCGCGTCAGCGCCACCGTCCAGGCGTAATGTTCCAGATTCTTGGAGTTGATGAAAATTTCGAAGGGCCGCCGCCGCCCGTCCTGAACGATGTCATTGAGCGTGACATATATGGCGTGGCCGGAGTCCGGCCATTTGAGCTTATAGGTGAAACCGGGGAGCGAGGCGTCGCGCTGCAACGGCTCCGACATATAGACAATGCCGTCGCGTTCGCGCGGCGCGGGCGTCTGCGCGGCGCCGAGCGGCAGGCTCTCCTGGCGCTCCGTCTCCTCATGTGTTTCTTGCGGCGCGCTCGAAAGCACCGCGCCCGTGACGGGATTGGGCCGGTAGGCGGTGCAGCCCTTGAGGCCCAGCTCGAAGGCGCGCTCATAGAGCGGGCGGAAATCTTCGAAGGAAATGTCTTCGGGGCAATTCACGGTTTTGGAAATGGCGCTGTCCACATGGGCCTGGAGCGCCGCCTGCATGGCCAGATGATCGTCCGGAGAGAGATCGGCTGTGGTAACGAAATTTTCCGTCAGCGGCGCGTCGTCGCCGAACATGTGACGATAGAGCCGGTGCGCATAATCCTCGACCTGCTGTTCGGTGTGCTCGCCATCCCTGCCCAGAACGCGGCGGGTATATTGAGTGTCGAACACCGGCTCGACCCCGCTCGAAACATTGCCGGCGAGCAGGGAAATTGTGCCCGTTGGGGCAATGGAGGTCAGCAGCCCGTTGCGTAGGCCGAGCGCGGAAATAACTTTTCTCACATCCTTGTCGAGCCGTTCGATATGGGGGGCGGCCATATATTCTTTCTCGTCGAACAGGGGAAATGCGCCCTTCTGCGACCCCAGTTCGGCGCTCGCCAGATAAGCGGCGCGCTCGATCAGCCCCATCCATTTGCGCGCCAGCCGGGCGGCCTTTTTCGACCCGTAGCGCCGCCCGCACATGATGAGCGCGTCGGCAAGCCCGGTGACGCCGAGCCCGATGCGCCGCTTGGCCCGGGCCTCAAGGCGCTGGGCGTCGAGGGGATAGTTTGACACATCGATGGTATTGTCGAGGAAGCGCACCGCAACGCTGACAAGCTCGCCAAGGCGTTCCTCGTCCAGGCCTGCGTCTTCGCTGAAGGGTTTGTCTATGAGCCGCGCCAGATTGACCGACCCCAGCAGGCACGCGCCGTGCGGCGGCAGGGGCTGCTCGCCGCACGGGTTGGTGGCGTAGATGGTCTCGCAATAATTGAGCGGATTGAGCGCGTTGATGCGGTCGATGAAAATGACACCGGGTTCGGCATAGTCATAGGCCCCGCGCAAAATCCTGTCCCACAATTCGCGCGCGCGCAGGGTCTTGTATGTTTTTCCGCCGAAGGTGAGATTCCAGTCCCCGTCCCTCTTCACCACCGCTATGAAATCATCCGTGACCAGCACCGAGAGATTGAACATGCGCAGGCGCCTCGCGTCGCCTTTCACCGAAATGAATTCCTCGATGTCCGGGTGGTCGCAGCGCATGGTGCCCATCATCGCGCCGCGCCGCGTGCCCGCCGACATGATGGTGCGGCACATGGCGTCCCACACATCCATGAAACTGACCGGCCCGGAAGCCTCCGCGCCGATGCTGGAGACCGCCGCGCCGCGCGGGCGCAGGGTCGAGAAATCGTGGCCGATGCCGCCGCCCTGCTGCATGGTCAGCGCGGCCTCTTTCACATTGTCGAAAATCGAGGCCATGTCGTCCGCGATCAGCCCCATCACGAAGCAGTTGAACAGGGTGACGCCGCGCCCCGTCCCGGCCCCGGCCAGAATGCGGCCCGCGGGCAAAAACTCGTATGATGAGAGAGCGTCTTCGAAACGCCGCGCCCAGAGCGCGCGCTCGGGCGGGTCCTCCGCCTCGGCAATCGCCCGTGCGACCCGGCTCCACATATCGGCGAGGCTCGCATCGCCGGGTTTGCCGTCATCGCCCCTGAAGCGATACTTCATCTCCCAGATCTCCTGCGAGATCGGGCACTCTACCTGGAACTCTCTGGTCATGATGCCTGACGTGCCGGGGGCTTAAATCGCCTTGAACGTAATGCGTGCAGGCCATCCGGTCAATGGAATGTTCGTGTTATGTTCCGATAATGCCCGGACGACTCTAACAAAAGGTTACCGGGCGGGGACCACCCTCAAAGCGCTTCGAGCACCCCCACGGACGAGAGCGCCTGCAGGATATCGAGGATGGTCTGCTCGTTGACATCGGGGAATTGCGCCGCCAGCTCGCGGCGCTCGAAATGATCGCGCGCCAGCATCCATTCGATCATGCCCTCGCCGCCTTCGGGCATATTGCAGTTTCCCAGTGGCGCGGTGACGCGCGATTCCTTGCCCCGGCGCACGACCCGCACCCCGCGCCCGCGCACGCGGTAGCGCGACAGGGTGTTGGGCACGGCAACGCCTGAGAGCATGGCGAAGGCCTTGTCGCGCTGATCGGCGCGAAACTGTCTGGCGACGTCGCCCTGCTGCATGATCTCCATCAGGTTTTCGCGCAGCGCCTCGATGTGCCTGTCATGGGCCGCGACGTCGTCATGGGGCGGCATGGGTTTGCGGAACAATGGCGCCTCGTCCAGCCCGTCGTTGAACCAGCGCATGAAATCAAGGCCCGTGGGCTGGGTGGTGCCGAAGGAGAGATGCAGGCAGTTGTCCGTAGACGAGAGGGCGTCGTGATACATGCCCTTGGGAAAATACAGCAGATCGCCCGGCTTGAGCTCCACCTCCATCGCCAGCTCGCCCTTGGCCTTGCCGTGATAGTCGGGTGAAAAGCTGGTCTGGTTGAAGCCCGGCCGCTCAAGCGGCCCATCGAAGCGGCCCTCATAGATGCGCCAGGTCTTCTTGCCCTCGATATGGATGGCGAACACGTCCATGGTGTCGAAATGGGAGGGGAAAGCCTGGTGCGCCTGCTGGGAGCAGTAAATATTGCAGGATACCTGGCAGCCCGTCGCCATCTGGATGGCTTGGCTCGCGGCCCTCAGACCCGGAGTCAATGTCTCGGCGAGATCGAGGACGATGGACGCGCCCTGGCCGAGATATTCCACCACCTTTTCGGGAATGGGGCGCATGACCCGCATCCCGTCGCGGTTGGCCGCCGCCTCGCAATATTGCCCGGCGGTCAGCGTCGTCCCGTCCAGCGCCATCTTGAAGGACCTGTCGGACCAGATCGCGGTGCGCTGCAACAGATCGTTGAAGGCGTCCCACGAACAGATGCCCGCCACCTTTTCCGGCGTACCGGGGACATGCAGTGCCTTTTGATCGTAATAGTCGCTGAAAAACTCATCCACGGTGACCGGATCGAGCAGCCTGGCGAATGTGGTGATGGGTTCACTCAATATTGCCTCCCCCGGCATGGCGGGCGCCATCGTATCTGAAACGGCCGGGAGGAGACAGGGCAGTGTTTCTAGAGTGCTTCATCGAAAAAGCTTGTCCCCGCGAAGGCGGGGATGGAAACCGGTTTTCCGGCAAGATGCACGCCAGGTAAAAAGACCCTCAAGCGCTCATCGCCTTGACGCGCGCGGACAGGCGTGAAACACGCCGCGACGCGGTGCTCTTGTGCAGAATGCGGCGCTGGGCCGCCTGCATGATGACCGGCTGCGCTTTTTGCAGCGCGTCCTGCGCCGCCTTCCGGTCGCCGGCGTCGATCGCTTCCTCGACCTGGCGCACATAGGTCCGCATACGGCTGCGGCGGGACTTGTTGACCTCGGTTTTCCGGGCCATTTTGCGCACCGCCTTCTTCGCGGATTTCGTAGTCGCCATTTTTCAAATACCTTTAGATGCTGGAAACTGGGCCCCGGTTTCGGTGGGGCGCATTTGGCCCGTTGTATAGGGCCCGCCCGGTACGGCGTCAACCGGGACGCCTCTTACAAATACTCACCTCTCCCCTGTGGAGAGAGGGGGTATTGGCCTGTGCAGTGTTTCAGTCTTTCAAAACCAGCCGAAACCCCGGGCTTGCCTGTCTCCGCGCAGGCGGGGAACCCCGGGGTCCGGAAAGGGCGGTCCTATGGACCCCTGCTTACGCAGGGGTTTCGAATGGGAGGGTTGTCCCGCCACCTACAGGTTCTTGAAGCTGGCGGAGCGCTTTTCGATGAAGGCCTGCATTCCCTCAGCTTGGTCCTGCGTGGCGAAAAGGGAATGGAACAGCCGGCGCTCGAAACGGATGCCTTCCGCCAGCGTGGTCTCGTAGGCGCGCTCGACCGATTCCTTGGCCATGAAGACCGCTGGCGTTGAGAAGGACGCGATCTTGCCCGCCACCTTGAGGGCTTCCTCGATGAGCTTGTTGGCCGGGACGACGCGGCTTACCAGCCCGGCGCGCTCGGCTTCCTCGGCGTCCATGTTGCGCCCGGTGAGACACATTTCCATCGCCTTCGACTTGCCAACCAGCCGGGTCAGGCGCTGGGTCCCGCCCGCGCCGGGAATAATGCCGAGATTGATTTCCGGCTGGCCGAACACGGCCGTGTCGGCGGCAATAATGAAATCGCACATCATGGCCAGCTCGCACCCGCCGCCCAGCGCATAGCCGGCCACCGCCGCGATGACCGGCACCCGGCAGCGCGTCACCCGCTCCCAGTCATGCAGGAAATTTTCCTTATAGGCTTCCACATAGGTCTTGGGCTGCATCTCCTTGATGTCGGCCCCCGCGGCAAAGGCGCGTTCCGAACCGGTAATCACGATGCAGCCGACTTTCCCGCCCTCCTCGAATTTGTCGAGCGCCTTGCCCATTTCGGTCATGAGTTGCGCGTTGAGCGCATTGAGCGCGTCGGGGCGGTTCAGCGTAATGAGCCCGACCTTGCCCTTTTTCTCGACGGTGATGGTTTCGTACGCCATATCGACTCCTGACAAATCGTCGCAGCTGTTATTGAAGTGAAATGGATGTGTCCTAGCGCTGGCAGCGCGGACAATAGAAGCTCGACCGTCCTCCCTGAACGATACGCCGGATGGTTCCCTCACAACCCGGCGCCAGGCATTCTAGCCCCTCCCGGCCATAGACCGCAAACGAATGCTGGAAGTATCCAAGATCCCCTTCCGGCGCATGATAGTCCTTCAGGGTCGAGCCGCCGGCCTCGATAGCATCTTCGAGCACCGATTTGATTTGCTCCACCAGCCTGCGCGCACCCGTGCTTGGCTCTCCAGATCGCAATGTAAGCTTGCCAGCCGAACCGCGCGGGGAAAGGCGCGCGCGATGCAGCGCCTCGCACACATAGATGTTGCCGAGCCCCGCGACGATGCGCTGATCGAGCAGCGCCGCCTTGAGCGAAGTTTTTTTACACCCGCAACGCGCGGCAAGATATTCCGGCGACAAATCCTCGCTCAACGGCTCGACGCCAAGATTCGCCATGAGCTTGTGCGACTCGAGTGTCCTGGCGTCCGCCAGAGCCATGAACCCGAAGCGGCGCGCATCGTTATAGGTGATAGTTGCGCGATTGCTCATGACAAAGACCACATGGTCATGGCGTTCCTGATCCCCGGCCTCATGGAGAAACTCGCCGGGCTTTTGCGCGTTTGCGCCCGGGCGGGAGATGATGAACCGCCCGCTCATGCCCAGATGCATGATGAGAACCTCACCGCCTTCGAGATGAACAAGAAGGTATTTTGCGCGGCGCGCGAGCGAGACGATGCGCTGGCCCGTCAGCCGCTGCGCAAAGCGCTCGGGAAAAGGAAAGCGCAAATCGGGCCGGCGCTGTTCGACGCGTTCAAAGCGCGCATCCACCAGGACGCCTTCAAGTCCCCGGCGCACGGTCTCGACTTCAGGAAGTTCAGGCATGGCGCTGCGATCTGTTTGCGATAAACTAGGCCCATGACACATGGGAGAACAGAAAATAGCGGGCCAGGGCGAGAAGAGCAATTCGGCGCCACCCCCGTTGGCGAGGGCGAGAGGCAGGGGCTGGTCAACCAGGTCTTTTCGCGCGTCGCCTCGCGCTACGATCTGATGAACGATCTCATGTCGGGCGGCCTCCATCGGCTGTGGAAGGACGACATGATCAACTGGCTGGCGCCCCCCGGACGCGCCAATACATACCGGCTGCTCGATGTGGCGGGCGGCACGGGCGACATTTCCTCGCGCTTTCTCAAAGCCGCGGGTCCCGGGGCCAGCTGCACTTTGTGCGACATTTCCGCTGAAATGCTGGCCGTCGCAAAGAGCCGGTTTGCCGGCATCAATAAGGACCGGCTCCAGATTGTCCTCTGCGATGCCCAGGTCCTGCCCCTGCCCGATGAGTGCATGGACGCCTATACGATCGCGTTTGGCATCCGCAACGTCACCCATTTAAATCGCGCGCTTGAAGAAGCCCGGCGGGTCCTCAGGCCCGGCGGGCGCTTCCTGTGCCTGGAGTTTTCTCATGTCGAGGTGCCGATTCTCGACACGGTCTACAAACAATACTCAACCCGCGCGATCCCCAGACTTGGCGGTCTTGTCGCCGGCGATGCGGCGTCCTATCAGTACCTGATCGAAAGCATCGCCAAATTTCCCGATCAGGAGAGCTTTGTTTCGATGATCGGCGAGGCGGGCTTTGAGCAGGTCCGCTACCGCAATCTTAGCGGCGGCATTGCCGCGCTCCATTCCGGGTGGAAGATTTAGGGTTATGTTTCGCGCAATCCTCAACATGGCCCGCCTGACCCGGGCGGGTTTCACGATCCTGCGTCATGGCGCGCGGGTCGTGCCCGACGATCCCAACCTGCCCGAGCCGGTAAAAATGTTTGCGAGGGTGACGGCGCCGCTGCGCCGGCGTGCGCGGGCGGGCGGCAATGAGAAAAAACTTTCCGCGGCGCTGACGGATCTCGGGCCGAGCTACATCAAACTGGGTCAGTTTCTGGCGACCCGCGACGATGTGGTGGGCCCCGAGATTGCAAGCGACCTGGCCCTGCTTCAGGACAAGCTGCCGCCCTTTTCCATGAGCGAGGCGCGGCGCGCGGTCAAGGACGCGCTGGGGGAAAGCGTGGAGGAGCTGTTCGCGGAATTCTCCGAAAGCGTGGCCGCAGCCTCCATTGCCCAGGTTCACAAAGCCGCCGTGCGCGAAGCGGACGGCACGCTCAGACCCGTCGCGGTCAAGATATTGAGGCCGCGGATAGAAGCCCGCTTCGGCAGGGACCTTGAAAGCTATTTTTTCGCCGCGCGCATGATCGAGCGTTTCCACCCGCCGACGCGGCGCCTGCGCCCCTATGCGATTGTCGACACCCTCGCCAAGTCGGTCGCCATCGAGATGGATTTGCGCATGGAGGCGGCCGCCATCTCCGAAATGGCGGAGAACATCGCCAATGACGAGAACTTCCGGGTGCCGGGCGTCGACTGGACCCGCAATTCGCGCCGGGTACTCACGCTGGAATGGATCGACGGCATTCCGCTGCGGGATCATGACGCCCTGAAAGCGGCCGGCCATGATCTGAAGAAACTCGGCACGATTCTGATGCAGTCCTTTCTCAAACACGCCATGCGGGACGGGTTCTTTCACGCCGACATGCATCCAGGAAACCTGTTCGTTGATGACAAGGGCAGTATCGTCGCCGTTGACTTCGGCATCATGGGACGCCTTGGCCCCCGCGAGCGGCGTTTTCTGGCGGAAATCCTGCACGGCTTCATTACCCGCAATTACACCCGCGTTTCGGAGGTTCATTTCGAGGCGGGCTACGTTCCGCGCTCGCAATCGGTCGAGCTGTTCGCACAGGCGCTCAGGGCCATCGGCGAACCGCTGATGGACAGAACCGCGGAGGAAATTTCCATGGGCCAGCTGCTGGGCCAGCTGCTCCAGTACACCGAAGTCTTCGACATGGAAACGCAGCCGCAACTGCTGATGCTGCAAAAGACCATGGTGGTGGTCGAAGGGGTTGCGCGCAGCCTCGACCCGCAGCTCAATATGTGGAACACGTCCGAGCCGGTGGTGAAGGAGTGGATGGAGAAAAATCTCGGCGTCGAGGGCAAATTGCAGGACGCGGCCGAAGGCGCCGGGCAGGTCGGCCAGTTCATGGGCGAAATACCGAAACTTCTGGGCCGCGCCGAAATGGCGGCCGAAGCCTTCGCCGGCATGGCCCATGACGGCCTCAGGCTCGACCAGAGCACCATAACCGCGCTGGCCGAGGAGCAGGCCCGGAAGGGCCGCGGGGGCAACTGGGCGCTGTGGATCGGCGCCCTGTCACTGGCGGCAATCGCGGCGAGCATGATTTTATGATATAGCCACGGCGACCGGGAATTGCCGGTGCTGAACAAACGGAGCTTTGATGACCATCGATTCGAATCTAGCGCTCAAGTCCCGGCCCGAGGATCTACTGGAACGGCCAGGTTATTTGCGGGCGACCATGACCCTGATCCGCAAACAGCCCTTCGGGGCGTTCGCGGGGTCCATTGTGCTGGCCATGCTGCTGGTGGGGATTTTCGCGCCCTTTCTGGCGCCCTATGATCCGATAGAGGTCACTTTTGAGAACATGCTCATGCCTCCGGGACCGGACTATCTGCTCGGGACGGATCAGTTCGGGCGCGATATTCTCTCGCGTCTCCTCTATGGCGCGCGCACGGCCCTGTTCGTCGGTTTCACGGGCGCCTTTGTCGGCTCGACAATCGGCCTCGTGCTCGGCGTGACAAGCGCCTATGTCGGCGGCAGATTCGATCTGTATTTTCAGCGGGTCATGGACGTCTTTCTGGCGTTTCCGCTGATTATCATGGCGCTGGCCATCGTCTCCATTTTCGGACCGAGCGTACAGAATGTCATCATCGCCATCACAATTCCCTTCATTCCCGATTGCGCCCGCGTCATTCGCTCGAGCGCGCTTGCGCTGCGTGAAATACCCTATATCGACGCGGCCCGCGCCAACGGCTTCTCGAACACACGGATCGTGCTCCGCCACATGATACCAAATGTCATGGCGCCCTATCTGATTCTGGTCACCACATTCGTCGGGAACGCGATCCTCCTGGAGGCCTCGCTCTCCTATCTGGGTATGGGCGTTCAGGAACCGACCCCGGCCTGGGGGCTGATGCTGCAAGGGGGGGCGGAAGAATATGTCGAAAGCGCGCCATGGATGGCCATCTGGCCCGGCATCGCCATCTCCCTGGCGGTGTTCGGCTTCAACATATTCGGAGATGCGGCGCGCGACGTGCTCGATCCCAAGCTGCGCTCGCAATAGGCGGGCCGGGCGGCTCCAAGGCCGTGGTTGCGGCAAACTCCGGCAAAAAAAGAACCCGATGCGCGATGCGCACCGGGTCTCTTGGGGGTTGAAAGCTGGTTAGTTCGCCCTATTGGCGCTGTCGTTTCATGCGGCGGCCTGGGCCTCGGCGGATTCCAGGCGCGCCTGCGCCGCCTGGGCGGATTTGGAGAGAATTTCGACGATTTCGGCAATCGCGTATTCTTCATCCTGCTTGTGGACCGCGGCCACTTCGCGCGCCATGCGGTCGAGCGCCGCTTCATAGAGCTGGCGCTCCGAATAGGATTGCTCGGGCTGGGATTCCGAGCGGTAGAGATCGCGAACCACCTCGGCTATCGACACCAGGGAGCCTGAATTGATCTTGGCCTCATATTCCTGGGCCCGCCGGCTCCACATGGTGCGCTTCACCCGCGCCTTGCCCTTGAGTGTCGTCAACGCCTTCTGGACGACCCTGTCTTCGGACAATTTGCGCATCCCGACACGTTCCAGCTTGTCGATGGGCACCCGCAGGGTCATTTTGTCTTTCTCGAAAGTGACCACAAGAAGTTCAAGTTTCGCTCCCGCCACTTCTTCGTCCTCGATCGCGACGATCCGGCCGACGCCATGGGCCGGATAGACGATCTGTTCGTTTGTGCGAAAGCCTTTTCTCTGCTGGGGCTTTTTCTTTTTAGCCATACGCTCTCTTTCTCACCTTAAAACTGACTTTTCAAGAACCCTTCACGCGGGATGTCATGCCCGCACAGCCTCTTGACGCCCGCACTGGCGGGCAAAGGTAGATCGGCAGGATAAATCCAAAAAAATTCGGCCGCCGCCCGTTTTCTTAAGGAGGTCTTCCTGCAAACAGATGGTTTCCAGGGCCTCTGTTTTCAATGGTGCGAGCCTTCAAGGGCGAACGGCGGCGATTGCCCGTTACAG
>QIGN01000151.1 GCA_003228955.1 Hyphomicrobiales bacterium | reverse complement strand
TGATCGCGCTTTCGTAAAATGTGTACAATCCCCAGACGATAGCCGCGGCAAAAATGGCCCGTCCCCCCCTTTTCAGATATAAAACAAAGAAGCGGCATCTTCGCTTGCGGCAGTCCTGGGACCATCGGAATTGTACAAGTCATTGATGGATGTCAGGGCGAGGCTGGTATAGTTGAGCAATTCCTCCTTCTTGGCCTTGAGCATGGTTGCTTCCAATGCGGCGGCTTCCTGCCGGGAAAGCTCCGAGGCCTGATGGCTGACGAGAAGTGAGATAGCGCCAATCGCAACGATCAATGGAAGAGTTGCAAGAAGAAGTATTTTCAGTTTGAGATTCATCGGTCCAAACAAATGACTCGGTTACGGACTGGGCCTGATGTTTCGTTCGTGAAGATAGCACTAAATATTAGGCGATGTTATATTTGACAAATCCACGTCTGTCAGCAGCATTCATTAGAGGGCACGTTTTTTTGCAATCTCAACCAATAGGCCAACTATAATTCCGGCACCAAGCATCATTAGTCCTTGATTAATTGCTTCACCTGAACTACCCGTTCCAAGATAACGCTTTGAAGCTGCAATCATTTGTTGCTGCCCATCAAATTGCAAAGCTACCCAAAGCCCTGTAATGGCCCTTAACGCCCCCAGCAAAACCATAGCCCATGCCAAGAATGTACCTGCCCTGATAAAAAACATTTTTAAGTCTTGTCCTTATACTTTTAATGATCGCGGGAATTGCCGCAACAAAAATAGACATAAATTCGTAGATGGAAAACATAGTGCATTTCCGCGTTTACATCCCGTTTATCTGTCGATCTATTGGAACAAACCCTTTGATGGAAATGAAGTTAAATCGAAAATAGGGAGGGTAACCGGCACTTGGAATAATATTGGGAAACAGAAATTCCGGACAACCTCTGAGCATGCATTTTGCGCGATTAACCAGCCGAAGCGGAATCAGACGCATCCGATAATTGCGCCGCCTCAATATCGGCTATCGCTTCCTCGACCGCATCGAAAACAAGCAGGGTCGAGGCATGGCGCGCCTTGAAGTCGCGCACGGGCTCCAGGACTTCCAGGTCCTTCCACTTCCCATTGGGAGGCTGGCCGTTTTCTTTCAGCATTTTGCGCATTTTCGCTCCTACCTCGCGCAGGTCACCAGCGCTGGCGCCGATAATATTGCGCGCCATGATCGACGAAGCCGCCTGGCCCAGCAGGCAGGCCTTTACCGTCTGGCCGTAATCCGTGACCACATCGCCGTCCATACACAAATCTATCGAGACGGTGCTCCCGCACAATTTGGAATGCGCTGTCGCGCTGGCCTGCGGATGCTCAAGCCTGCGCCCATGCGGAATATTCGCCGCCAGCGCCAGAATGCGCGGATTGTAGATTTCGTCGAGCACGGTCATAGAGGGCTCTCAAATCTGTCGGACGGTCCGGCCCTTGCGGCGGACGGCCATGAACTATATATCCTGCAACGGTTGCCGTTAATTGCCCAGGCAGCCGTTCGTACGCCAAGTGCAAACCGATAGGCCGCTTCCCCTATATCGGAATAGAAGGCGGTTATTCGCAAGAGGCGAAATCAGGTTATAATATATCCGCATATTTGAAACAAAGGTATGACAGTGTTAGTTAGACTGGCATTCGCACTTTGCGGAGAAGGATCCAAATGGACGCTCTAGTCAAGAAATTACCCACAGCGGGGCCGCAGCTGGGCGCCGGCCCGGAAATAGAAAGGCCGGATCGCGCAACGGCCGAAGAGGCCGTCCGCACCCTGATTGCCTGGGCGGGAGACGACCCGGGACGCGAAGGCCTGCGCGATACGCCGGGACGCGTGGTCAATGCGTATCGCGAGTTCTTTCAGGGTTACGACGAGTGCCCGATTGAGGTTCTCTCACGCACATTCGATGACGTGGGCGGGTATGACGATATCGTCATGCTGCGCGACATTGACCTGAATTCGCACTGCGAACATCACATGGTGCCGTTTATCGGCAAAGCTCATGTCGCCTATATGCCGGACAACGCGGTCGTGGGGATTTCAAAGCTGGCCCGGGTTGTGGATATCTATTCACGCCGTCTGCAGACCCAGGAAACCATGACGGCCCAGATCGCCCTCACAATTGACAATGTGCTCAAACCCCTCGGCGTTGCGGTGATGATTGAAGCGGTCCATCAATGCATGTCCATGCGCGGCGTGCACAAACCGAATGTGGCGACCATCACCACGCAGTTCACGGGCATCTTCAAGGAAAACCAGTCCCAGCAAGACCGTTTCATGATGCTCGCATACGGCAAGGACTGACAAGGCAGCGCCTTGCACAACAGGATACGCCGGTATTATGTCTGACACTCCCTTTGCCGAACGCCTTAGCGTCGAACAGATCGAAGAGGGAAAAGAACTCGCTCCCAAATTCGACGAACATGGTCTTATCGCGGCGATCGCCACCGACGCCGAAAGCGGTGATGTCCTCATGCTGGGCTATATGAACGCCGAGGCGCTTGCCAGAACAATAGAAACCGGAGAGGCGCATTACTGGAGCCGCTCGCGGAACGTTCTGTGGCACAAGGGCGCCACCAGCGGGCTGGTACAGAAAATCATCGATTTGCGCATCGACGACGACCAGGACGCCATCTGGCTGAAGGTAGCGGTCGCCGGTTCCGGCGCGTCATGCCACGTGGGTTACATGTCCTGCTTCTATCGCTCGATTCCCACTGGTGGAAAACTCACGCCGGAGCTTGAGCTTGAATTTCGCGAGCAGTCGAAAACCTTTGATCCCGATGACGTTTATGGGGACGCACCCAATCCCACGCGGCTTTAGTTTCGCCCCCCAGGGAAGCAAGGTTTGGTTACCCCCCTTTAACTCCGGCTTAAGCAGCCCAAGTTAGTATTGAATCCACGGTGGGGGGATCCCCCGTGCCGTTGGGCTCAATGATTTGTGACGTCCACAACGGGTAGGACAATTATGAGTGCCAAAATTGGCATAGCCTTGGGCGGTGGCGCGGCTCGCGGGTGGGCGCATATCGGTGTCCTGCAAGTGCTGGCGCAGGCCGGACTGAAGCCCGATATCGTCGTTGGCACTTCGATAGGCTCCGTTGTCGGGGGCTGTTATATCGCGGGCAAACTCGATGAGCTCGAAGGTTTCGCCAGAGGCCTTACGCGGCGCCGGGTTTTCGGTTTCCTCGATTTCAACTTTGCGGGCTCGGGACTGATTTCCGGACAACGGCTGTCGGAGGAACTCGGCGAACATCTGAAAGATTTGCGGATCGAGCAGATGGACAGGAAATTCGTGGCCGTCGCGACCGAACTCAAAAGCGGCCACGAGATATGGCTGAGCAAGGGCCCCCTCGTCCCGGCAATGCACGCGTCCTACGCACTGCCCGGCATCTTTCGGCCGGTCAACATCAAAGGCCGCTGGCTTGTCGACGGCGCACTTGTCAATCCGATCCCCGTTTCCGTGTGCCGGGCACTCGGCGCCCGGGTTGTGATTGCCGTCAATCTGAACTGGGATTTCTTCGGCAAAGGGACAGTGGTTCCCGATCAGGACGCCTTCGAGGAGGCAGACCTGCCGCCGGATGAAAATACGCCGCCGGAAGGAAATGGCCGCGCCGCGCAGAATCTGCTGCGCCGTCAGTTCTTTGGCAAAGGTGGAGATGCGCCCGGCATCTCAAGCGTCATGATGGACGCATTCAACATAATTCAGGACCGGATCGCGCGTTCGCGCCTTGCGGGCGATCCTCCCGACGCCATGATCACGCCGATGCTTGGAGAAATGGGCCTATTTGACTTCCATATGGCGGACCACGCCATTCAAAACGGCAGAGAAGCGACGCGGAAGGTTCTGGCGGATATCGAACGCACTGTCGGCGTGCTTGCCGCCTGAAGCGAATTTTTCGGATTGGAACCTGCCCGGAACGCGTGGTTAATGCGCTAACCGGTTGCGATATAGTCGCGCATGGCGGCGGCTTCGAGTTCGGTTTCCGCGATTCGCGATCTGACAACATCCCCGATTGAGACCAGGCCAACGAGTTTACTGCCATCCACCACCGGGATGTGGCGAAAATGGCCATCCGTCATCGCCGCCATCAGGGATTCGATGGTATCGCTCTTCTTGCAGGTCACAACTTTCTTGGTCATGCATCTCGATACCGGCGCCTTGAGGATATTCGCCCCGGAGGTCGCAATGGCGCGGACCAGATCACGCTCCGATACAATCCCCGCGATGCCGCCCTTGCCATCCACCACCACAATACAGCCGATGCCATGTTCACGAAGTATTTTTGCGACATCCAGCAGCGTTGCCTCGGGACTGGTGGTTATGACCTCAACGCCTTTTTCGCCCAGTATCGTTGTTACATTCATTCAACTTCTCCTCTCTCGCCCGCGCCCGGCGGGCCTGGCGATGCCACGCCCCCGCCGGCACTCGCAAATTGGGGATAAGTGATGCACGCACCCAATACAGCGTACCTGGCCCCTGCGCGAAGCGCAGGGCCCGCCAAGCCCGGAACGCATCACGTTGGCGCAATGATGAAACCAATCCACGTCCGGCGCAATAGGTATCGACTGTCTTTGTTAAGACTCGTTTGGTGAAGGGTCCTGATCCAGGGGCTTGCGATCAAAGGCGCCAATAGCCAGAAAACCAAACAAAAAACCGCCAATATGAGCCTCCCAGGCAATTCTGCCACCGGTGCCATCAATCTGAATACCCCCCAGGCCGAACAGCAGGTTTAGCGCCACCCAGACGCCGACAAACAACAAAAAACGCCGGTCCGTCAGCGTCTCACGGATGCTGGCAAGCGGGGTTGAGTGCAGGTTCCGAGGCAATGACACGGAGCTCCGGTTGCCAAATATGATACGGATGGCGCCGGCCATCTGTCCCGATATGGCCGCGGACGCCCCCACGACCGGAACCAGCTCACCGAAATAAAGGCCAAGATGCACAAGCGCTCCGGCGATACCGCAAAGGGCTGAAAACACCAGGAACCGCGGATTACCGACCCGTTTGGCGACCGCGCTGCCGAAAGCAAGCATCCAGAGTGTATTTATGGCGAGATGCGTGGCATCGGCATGCACGAACATATAGGTGACAAAGGATGTAATCGTGCTCCAGTCTCCGCCGGGAAGCCCGGGAACCGGGGCGGCGTAACGCGCCGGGATCAGCGCCAGCGCCAGAAGCATATTCCGGCTCTCCTCCGGCGGGAGCGCCACACGCACCACATGCAACACAATCATCGCCAGCCCCACGACGACGACACTGGCCGGAATGTTGAATATTGGCTGTCTGGCGGTCATGCGTCCACGTCCACGTTCTGGATAGTGCCCCTGCCATAGCTGGTAGCACCCAAAGCGGCAAGCTGGCCCATGTTAACCCTGCGCCCCATCACCTTTCCCGGCCTGCCGTCGCTTTCTGTAGATTGGCACAGGATGTGCTGGTCCATTCGTGAACTCGCTGTTTCACCCGCCGCCCCGTCTCAAATCGGGACGGAAACGATTTCGGCATGAGTGGCAGCGTTACAGGATCAAATTACCAGGCACGAGGCATGTGGTATGCAGCACAAGTCGAACAAACGGATTTATGACTATTGGGATTCAGTGCGGGACGGTCGTTTCGCACCGAACCGGTTCGAGATCGAACCGGTGATGATTTCCGACCTCCTGCCGGATGTCTTCATTCTCGAACGTGGCGACAACTCGTCATATCGTTTTCGTCTGGCCGGAACACGGCTGTGCGAAGCATTGGGGCACGAACTACGCGGCCGCAATCTGCTGGACTACTGGAATACGGAGGATCGGGAAGCCGTCCAGAACTTGCTCCACAATGTCGCAAAAGACGGCGCCGGAGCCGTAATGGATTTTACGTGTGGAAATGGAGACCACGAGCAGGCGAGCTTCGAGATGATTGTATTGCCCCTTGTCCATACCGGGCAGAAGGTCAGCCGGATGCTCGGCAGCGTCGGCGCTCATAACCGGCCCTATTGGCTGGGCTCGATAGAGTTGGGACGGCTGAAACTCGCATCATTTGATCTGGTTTGGCCCGGCAGGCAGCCCGCGCAACCCATTGCCCTGGTGGAGCCATCCGCCCCGGCCGATCGGCCAACTCCGTCCGCCCCGGGAGAACGGCCGAATTTGCGGGTGCTCGAGGGCGGCCTGTCGACGCGCTCAGACTAGAGGGTGTCCTTGAGCTAGGACCCCTAGGGTCCATACTGGAAAGTTACTTGACCTTTCCGCCGCGAAGGGGCTCAGTGCCGCGGCTGCAAACAATGACTCCAAACATGACATCATGAACAGATGGACGGGAATAGTGGCTGGCGCTGTCATGATCGGCGTTCTGGCCGCCGCCGGCTATTGGGCAACGCGGAGTGTGGAAGCACCCGATATCCAGCTCTGGCCCGATGACACGGCAACGGTTGCACGCGGCGCTGTGATTTACGCCGCCAACTGCGCCGCGTGCCATGGCGCCAATCTGGAGGGGCAGCCCAACTGGATCGAACGCGACGCCGAGGGCTATCTTCCGGCGCCGCCGCACGACAAAGACGGGCACACCTGGCATCATACAGACAAACTCCTGTTCAAACTGACCAAGGAGGGAGTGGCGAGCATCGTCGGCTCCGACTACAAGACCCGGATGCCGGCTTATGACGGTGTTCTGAGCGACGAGGAAATCATCGCTGTCTTGAGCTTCATCAAATCACGCTGGCCACAAGAGATTAGAAAGAGGAATGACAATATCAACAAATCCGCTCAGGGCGGGTGAACAAAGCAAAGCACACAGAAATTTACCCTCCTGAAGCATGACCCTCGAAACTTCACGGTTTCACTTGCCCCGCGCAGCCCCGCCAGTCAGGCTGGCGGGAGCGGGGCATTCGGGATTAGAGCTTCGTTAACCCTGTTTTTCCTATCATCCGTGCGATTGTCGGCGATTTGCGCGAATTGCACTGCTATGAACAAAATTGATATCCCAGCAAATTTGGCAGGCCCGGCTCACTCTACCGGCACCTTGCAAAAGGCGGCACGCACTCCTCAGCGCCGGAAACTTAAACCAAACAGAAGCGGGGCCAAACTGGTGGATGATCGACGCAGGTATCAAAGGGTAAACCTCCCCCTGCTTGGCCGCTTCATGCGAGAGAACAAGCAGGAATATCCCTGCCAGATCATAAATATGTCTCCCGGCGGAATCGCCGTGCGGGCGCCCATTGTCGGCGAAATGGGCGAGCGGGTCGTGATTTACCTCGATTCCATGGGGCGCATAGAAGGCGAGTTGGTGCGCGCCTATGAGGATGGTTTTGCACTCCATTTAAACTCTTCGAGCTACAAGCGCGAAAAGATCGCAAATCAACTCACCTGGCTGGTCAACAAGAATCACCTCAATTTGACAGAGGACCGGAAACACAGCCGGATTATTCCGAAAAAGACCAACACCAAGATATCGATGATCGACGGCTCTACGCTCGACTGCCAGATTCAGGACGTTTCACTGGGTGGCGGCGCCGTCTCGGTCGAGCCCAAACCCGACATTGGCCAGCTGGTGACATTGGGCCTTACACCTGGACGTGTGGTGCGCCACATCCATCAGGGCATCAGCATCGAATTCCTCGAAATTCAGGATCCCGCTTCCCTCGAACGCCAGTTCGGATAGACCAAATTACATAGTTTCCTGTTTTTTTCGGCAATATTCCTGCCATTCCGCGCGACCCCAAAGACATCCCGGTTCGCGAGACAGCCCCGGTGCGCCTCAGCAGCTACATCATTTTCATAGCTTCATTCTGACTATTTTTTGCGGAAAACCCGAACTTTCCAGCGCTGGAAAACAGACGCCGTCCTGGCTCCTGTTTCGATAAAATTTTAGACAAAATGAATTACTTAAAATTTTCAGCAAATTTAACCCAAATAAAATTGAAATATAAATAGAACCTATACTTGGCAATTACATGATTTTCAAAGCCCTTATGAGATAGTGCTCTCCACAAACAACAGGGGGCACAAATGAAACAGATAATTCTTGGAACAGCCATTCTTGCAATGGGAATTGTTTCGGCGACAACCGCCGGAGCGGGTTTTACAACACGCACACAGGGGCAGGAGCCACACTCACCTTTCATGAAGGATTATGGGCGGTCGTTGCCGCCGATTGGCCACGTCGTCTTCTGCAGCCAGTTTCCAACTGATTGCGTGCAGTCAGGGCCGAAGCGCGTTCAGGTTGAGCTGACGGCGAAAAAAATGGAAGACTTGCGGACAATAAACACTCTGGTCAACCGCATGGTGCGGCCTGTGTCGGACATGGAATTGTATGGCCAGCTGGAAAACTGGACCTATCCCAATGGCGCGGGCGACTGCGAGGACTATGTGCTGCTGAAGCAGCGCCTGCTGATCGAGCGCGGCTGGCCGGTGAGCTCATTGCTGATAACGGTTCTGCGCGACGAGAATGACGAGGGGCATGCGGTTCTTACCGTGCGCACATCAAAGGGCGATTTTCTGCTCGACAACAGACGGGCGGATATCAGGAACTGGAACGAGGCGCCCTATACATTCATCAAACGGCAATCGGGCAGCAATCCGAAGAACTGGGTATCGCTTTCTCGCCCTGACCGGACCGCCGCCGCGAAGCCGGCTGCCGATACAGGAGCGAATTAACCCGAAGTACGCACGGTACTCCAAATTGACTTTCCCACAGGCCCGGGTCACATCCCCCCATCCCGACCCAACCGGGCCTAACTTTGAGCCGGCGTTCCCCGACGCCGGCTCATTTTTTCATGGCAGTCAATCCGCCTGCGGCGCAAAACCGGCATTGTAGCGTGACAGATTGGCGACGTAATGCCGGGAGAGTTCCTTCAGGTGGCCGGCCTCCTCGGCGCTGACCTCGCGCATGATGCGCCCCGGCGTCCCCATGACCAGGGAATTGTCGGGTATTTCCTTCCCCTCGGGGATCAGGGAATGAGCGCCGATAATGCAGTTGGCTCCGATTTGCGCGCCATTCAGAACGGTCGCGCCAATCCCGATCAGCGTATTGGGCGCGATTGTGCATCCATGCAGCATGGCCATGTGACCGACCGTACAGCCCTCGCCTATTTTCATCGGGAAGCCTTTGTCCGTATGCAAAACGCTCCCGTCCTGAATATTGGTCCGGGCGCCAATATCGATGAGATCATTGTCACCGCGCACCACCGCGCCGAACCAGACGCTGGCCTGGGAACCGAGTTTGACATTGCCGATCACGATGGCATTGGGCGCCACCCAGTATGTCCCCTTCTCGGGAACTTCAACCTGCACGTCATCAAGCGTATAGAGGGCCACTTCGAGCTCCTTACCCAGCATCGGCGGGTAGATTTGCATAGTGGAGTCAGGATAGCGATAGGCCGAATGAAACAGGCCCTAGAGGCGGTAAAGCAACTCCAGCATGACAACGCCGGTAAAAAAACTCCACACCATTGAGATAAATGTCGACAGGGCCAGCCAGAACGGCGCACGCCCTTCAACAACCGCTCCGCGGATCGCATTGCGCATCACGATCACCGGACCCGCCATGACACGTGCCAGCACGCCAAAAAGGGCCGCGAAACTGTGTTCGGCCCGCAAACTGAATTTCAACGGCAACCCCGTGACCAGCTGCCAGGCACTGGTGCACAAACCGGCGGCACAGAACCCGATGGCCGTGACATAGGCATATAACAGATATTCGGATTCGAACACGCCACCTCCCGCACCAACCCGGTTCGGAGCCAAAATGGCGCAAGAGGCGCATCGCCTCATTCTAATTCTTAGCAAAAGGTTAACGGACCGCTCGCCGCGGATTGCGCTCAGGCGCAGGACAGCACGGCAAATCCGGATTCAGCCCGATACGGTACTCAGGGCTGCAGGTCGATATCCAGTATCGCCATCTGGAACTGATAGGACAGATCGCCATCATCGTCGTCGCGGAACATCACGCCAACGAATTCATCTCCAATGTAAACTTCGGCGGAGTCATCCTTGTTGGGCCGCTGGCGCACTTCGATGGACTGCAATTGAAACAGCTTGCGCAGATAGGTCTCCAGGGACACGATTTCTTCGCGAGTCATTTTTCCCCCTCACAAATGGCAATTCAGGGGTGAATGAAGGTTTTAAGGGAGAATTGCAACCGCATTAGTCCTCAACCGCATCAGACGCCGCTTCAAGCAACTGGTGCATCGAGCGTGCGGGCTCGGGGCACCCCGCCTGACCAACCACTTTGGCGGGAACGCCGGCGACGGTCATCTTGTCGGGCACATCCTTGAGGACGACGCTGCCGGCCGCGACCCGGACGCAATCGCCGACCTTGATATTGCCAAGGATCTTGGCCCCCGCCCCGATCATGACGCCCCGGCCAATCTTGGGATGCCGGTCGTCCGCCTCCTTGCCGCTGCCGCCAAGCGTTACTCCGTGCAGGATGGACGTATCATCGCCAACCTTCGCGGTTTCGCCGATCACGATACCGGTCGCGTGATCGAACATGATGCCGCGTCCGATTTCGGCGGCGGGGTGAATGTCCACGCCGAAAATGCGCGAGGACTGGCTTTGCAGATAAAAAGCAAAGTCGGTGCGCCCGGCTTTCCACATTTCGTGAGCGAAACGGTAGGTTTGCAGGGCATGGAAGCCCTTGAAATAAAGAATGGGTTCAATCAGGCGGTTGCAGGCCGGATCCCGGTCGAATACAGCGGCCAGATCGGCGCGGAAGGCCTCGCCAAGCTCCGGTGATTTGTCCAGCACATTCTCCAGCGACCGGTACAGCTCTCCCGCATCCACATCCGCATGAGTGATGCGCCGCGCCAGCCGGTAGGCAACCGCATCCTCCAGCCGGTTGCGGTTGAGGATTGTGGAATAGACAAATCCGGCGAGAACCGGTTCTTTCGAACACAGCGCTTCGGCCTCCTCGCGAAGGCGCATCCATGCCGGATCGCACGCCTTTATGTTTTTCGATGCAGTTCCGCTGCCCTGTGCCATCTCAACTCCCGACTACCCGTTTGCCACCGTCATACAGGCTGAATGCTCCCCTGTCCTGCAGACAGCCAAGAATGTCAACAGCGCTTGTGTCAACGCCCAAACCAGCGCTTGATTAAATTTACTGCACCTGCCCCGCGCTATTGTGATACCGCTTCGCCATAACCCGGCCCAAAAACAGACCTCGCCATGTCAGATGAAAACCATACTCCCGACGGTCATATAATTTCCGATCTGGAGGGTTCAATATGCTGGATTACTTTTTGCAATCCCTCCCGCATGAACGCGCTCAATTCGGCGATGTGGGCGTCGCTCCCGGGTATTGTCGC
>QIGN01000127.1 GCA_003228955.1 Hyphomicrobiales bacterium | reverse complement strand
GCGTCGCCATTGTTGAACACCGAGGGCCTGATCAGATCGGAATCGTTGGGCAGGCCGAGTATCTGCGTCATTTCCTCCAGCAGACAGGCCTCGATGTCGTTGGCGCTGCGCCCGGTGCGCACGAAAATGCTGGCCCGGGTGATGCGGTATTTCGCATCCGTGTCGTAGAAGAACAGGCAGCCCGAGGTCAGCAATATGTCGATGACCTTTTTTCTGTTCTTGATGCGCGGGCCGGCCAGCTTTTCCATATCGCGAAAAAGATGGTGACATTGGCCGGCCTGCCACGCGCCGCCAGGGCGATGTCGAGGCCGCTCAGGCGGCTGAGCAGCGTGGCGTGGGCTTTGACGCTGGCGCGGTGCGCGGGGGCTGTCTTTCCCTTGATCGCAATGCGGAGGGGCCCGCTCCATTTGGCCAGAAACAGGGAGCGGCTCTCGTCATATTCTTGCGAGAACACGACCTGCCCGAACATGGCGGCGCGCTGTTCGCTTTGATTTCGCGGACCTGGCGCGCTGGCGCAAGCCGCGAGAGAAGCTAAGGTGAGCAGGGCGATGAGTTTCCTGGTCATGGCCCGGTTACTATAGCGCCAAAAGGAGAAGGCCGCCTCTTCGGGCGGCCCCCAACCGTAGCGCCAAAAGAGATTGGATTACTTGTTACTGACCCTCGCCGCCAAGCGCGATCCCGAGCTTGATGTATGGGCCATGATGTGTGGTGACCGCCTGTTCAACGGTGTCGTCTATCCCGGCCGATGAACGAATGGCGTCGATCCAGCTTTCAAACTTATAGCCAAAGGTAAAGTAGGCTGGCCGGCCACCGGCCTGGAATGAAAAATTCACTTCCGCATTCGCGTCCAGGACCGGGACGATGATGGTTTCATCGGTATCGAAGTTCAGGAGATCGTCAAAACTTGGGGCGACCCCCGGCGTTGCCGGATCGTCCGTTTCGCGTATCGAATAGTCTCGGTTCATGACCAGCAGCGAGCCGCCCACGCCGCCGCCAATCGTCATGTTCCCGCGGCGCCACACCATGTTTGACGAGGCCCGGACCCCGCCGCCGAATAACTCGTTCGACTGATTTTTCGAAGCGCTGTCTATGATGGCGCCGCCTGCGTTGACCTCCGCCGCGAACACGTCGAAGTCCTGATCGATGGACGCCAGGCGTGCGCCTCCGGCGAACCCCAGGGTGAGGTCCTGTCCAAGGGCAAGGGTTTTCCCCGCTTCCAGATCGAACACAATCTTCTGGATATCGACATTAGCCCTGGCGAAGTCGCCAGGGTTGTCCAAGTCGTCAGGATCAATGTCGGCATTGATGTTGGCGAACGGCAAATTGCATACGTCCGCCCCGCCCTGCACGGTGCAGGATCCCGAACCGTCGAAGTCCAGATATGCCAGTCTGGCGCGGAGTTCATTGCCATTGCCGTCCCGCTTGCCGATCGTGCCCACGACCTCGACACCGGTCTCTCCGTCCGACACGGATTCCAGCTCACCGTTGAGCCCGCTCGCGTTATCGTTGCCATCCGGGTCATCGATAACGAAGCCAAGGCCGTCATCGCCAACGGACACCGCACCGGCGCTTGCCTCGGCGAACCAGCCCGGATTGGTTTCAACCGTCACCGCCGTCGCCGAAAGCTGCGACCCCATCACCGTCCGGCCGCCGGGCGCTGTCGATTGCCTCAGGCCGACCGTCGCGACCTTGATGGTCTCGGCGGCCTTCTGCACGTCCTCGCTGTTCGCGGCGATTTTGGCTTTAGCGTTTTCCAGCTCCTGCCTGGTCGCGGCCAGCTCGCTCTTCGCCTGCGCGGCTTCCGCCTTGGCCTTGCGCGCCTGTTCGGTGAGCGCCCCCTGTTGCGCCTGCATCGCCTTGATCATCTCGAACAGCTGGGCGTTGGAGGGGGTGGTCGAATCGGCCCTGGCCGTTTTCAGGTTTCTGGAAACCTGGGTCGTGTTGACTTGTGGTGTGTCGAGGGCGGCCACCAGCGGTGGCGCCTGCTGCGCCGAAACCGCGCTGCTGGCAACAACAAGCGCCAGCACCGAGACTCCGAAGGACGCTTTTGCGAGAATTGAATTGGCTTTCCGCATCATCTGCTTACCCCCAAAGAGGCCCGCTCGCGCGGGAATTGCGCTGAATCTTACTCAAGTCTTAACAAAAAGTTACCGGGGAGGGGGGGCGAAAACGGAGGTTGTGGTGTCGAATTATTGCAACCGTAGCATAAATATCACAGCGAAATATTGGAGCAAACCAGCCCTAATCCGCATCCGCCCCGACGACGGGGATCGCCCCTTCGCCGGGGTCTTCGTTGCTCCATTTGAGCTTTTTGTAATCGAATCCCTCTTCGATTGTCGGCTTGACGATCCTGAAATAGGGCGAGACGTCGAAATCGCGCGGGACGAACAGGGTGTGATGCCGGATGCGCAAGATTTCTTCCCGGCTGTGGGTGCTTGCCGCGGGGCCCTGCTGCTCGAGATACTCGACTGAAGGGAGGATCGGATAGCGCACGCCCTGGAAGGCCTGCGCGATCAGCGAAGAACAGATGGCGCGCGTCGGCGTGCCCGACCCCAGCGCAATCATGCGCCGGCGCCAGCGCGTGGGGACCGGGGGCGTGGGAATAAGATAGCGCGCCAGATCGATAATGTTGCGGGTGTCGTATTTTGTCCCTATGGCCTCGACCATGAACTTGACGACCTGTTTCCGGTCGGCTTTGGAAAGGTTCACGGGCCGGCAGATCCGCGTGTTGTAGGTGGCGTATTTGGACAGCGGAACCGCGACGCACCCCTCGCCGAGGTTGGATTCAATCAGCGTCAGCGGGTCTTCGCCCTTCCTGGCCGGGCCGAGCGCGCCGCCGACATATATGGATGCGTGCGACCAGGTTGACTGGGTCAGATATTTGATCGCCCCGGCAATCTTCGAATTGCTCTCGATGAGGATGATATCGCAGGGTTGAAGCGTTTTCTTCAGGGTTTCGGGGTCGGACGCCGTAAAGGGCAGATACCCGCTCGTATCCGCTTTCAGGATGCGGGCAAGCCAGCTACCGATTTTGTCCAGGATTCTGTCTACAAACATCGCTTCTCACACTGCAAACAACATCCGGGCGCTGCCATTCGCGGATCCTTTTATCTGTCCTGCCGCTTCGCTATTTGAGGACTCTAATGCACGCTCGGGCGCTTCAACAGCGTGTCGCGGTCGCCCGAAACGATGCACAGCGCCACGGGTCCATTTTCGCGCGCCACCGTCAGCGCCACCTCGACGCCCGCCTTACCGAGCCGCCAGACCTTGCGGTAAAAATCCGCCAGATCGAGAATGTCCTCGCCGGCGACCGAAATGATGATGTCGCCCGCGGACACGCCGGCGCGTTCGGCGGGGCCATTTTGCGCCAGTTCGAGCACCACCACCTCACCCTCGATGTCGGCGCTGTAGAGCCCGAGCCACGGCCGCACGGGCCGGCCGGCGCGGCCAAACTTTTTCAGATCGCCCAGAATGGGTTTCAGCAGATTGATCGGGACACACATGTTGAGCGGCAAGTCGCCGCCGTCTTCGCCCGCCGCCTGTAGCTGCAAGGAGCCGATGCCGATCAGCTTGCCTTTGGAATCGATGAGAGGCGCGCCGCCCCAATGGGGATGGGCGGGAGCGGTAAAGATGGCATCCTCGAGAAGATATTCCCAGTAGCCGACGAATTCCTGCCGGGCCACGATATGCGCGGCGATGGAGCGCTCGATTCCGCCCGGAGCGCCGATGACAACCCGCTCGTCGGAAGCGGCTAGGGAGGAATCGCCCAGCTCCAGCGCCGGGAAGCCGACGCGGGCCAGCGGCTGAATGAGCGCAAGGCCGGTTTCCTGATCGTAACCCAGCGTATGCCCCTGTACGGCGGAGCCATCGGAAAATCCGAGCCAGATCGTTTCCGCTTCGACCACAAGATAACCGATGGTGAGTACGAGGCCGCCGGAAATCAGCACGCCATTGCCGCGCCGTTCATTGCCGAGCGTTTCGCTGGTGAAGGCGTCCGACGGGATGAGCGTCCGCACGGAAACCACCGCCCCAAGCAGGGCGTCGAGGTCGAAATCATAGTCCTCGGGCCGGGGCCGTACCGCTGGCGGGACCTGCCAGTCGCCCAATGACGACATATCTGAGACCTCCCAATTCAATTTATGAGTCTGGAGCCTAACACCAAAGCGGATATTGCCGCAGGGCTGGAGGAGACAATGGATACTGAACTCACCGAAAATTGTCTATCGCGCATCGTGGATGCCGTTGGACCGGATTTGCGCCCCGCGGCCGTTTGGCATGCCCGGGCGATTGTGGCAAACTGGCGTAGGTCTCATGCAAACAGGGAGGCACGCGATGAACGCGCCGGCGCCCGGCAATCCACCGTTAAAGGTCTACTGGCAGCCCGGTTGTTCCAGTTGCCTGAAGGCCAAGGAATTCCTGATCGGCAATGACATCGAATTCGACTCCGTGAATGTTCTGGAGGATGCCAACGGGTTTGCCGAACTTCAGGCGCTCGGCGTGCGGCTGGTGCCGGTTGTCGCGCGGGGGAGCGACTGGGCCAACGGCGCGGTGTTCCGTGACGTTGCGCGGGTCGCGGGGTTTGAATGGAGCGGCCATGACATGCTTGCGCCGGCCGAAATGATGCAGCGGCTAAAGGGAATTCTGGGCGGCGCGCGGCGTTTTACCCGTCAGATTCCGGGCGGGCAACTCGACACGCTCCTGCCTGGAAGGCCCCGCACCTATCGCGAACTGGCCTATCATGTTTTCAACATCCCCGAGGTGTTCCTGAACCGTGTCGAGCATGACGCGCCCTATACCTATGAGGCGCTGTTGAGCAAGCTGCCGCCGGGCATGGCGAGCCACGATGACTTGCTGGACTATGCGGACGGCGTGATGGAACGGCTGAATTCATGGTGGGAAAACGGCGGCGCGGGGACCGACTTTAGCCAGCCGGGCAAGGTCTATTATGGCGAGGTTTCCCTGCATGAAGTCCTGGAGCGCACCTGCTGGCACTCCGGGCAGCATACCCGCCAGCTGATGCTCGTATTGGAGAAGCTGGGCCTTGACCCCGATGACCCGCTGCGCGACGAGGCTTTCGCGGGCCTGCCCATGCCGGGAAAAGTCTGGGACAATGAAATGGACTGGGAGTAGCTGCTCTACCTTGCGGCGGCGACCATCGCGTCCGCCTGGGTTCTCAGACGGTTCAATTCTTCATTCAGGCGGGCTTCATCGGCCTGAAGCCTGGCCTGCTCCTGGCTGAGGCGCGCTCTTTCGGAAGCGGAGATGGTTTTGTTTTTCAGTCCCTGGCTGCTGGCGAAAAAAGCATCACTCACGTCGCTGATCTGTCTTTCGAGCTGATAAATGCGTCCGCCCAGCCTGAAGCCGGTCTGGAACTGGCCTTCGGCCTGCGCCGGGCAGACATTGTAATATTTCTGCCCCAGCGCGCCTTCGCGATAGCCGCGCACCGACGTGCAATAGGTTGCGAGCCCCTTCTGCCGGCCAGCCAGATACTGCTCGCGGTCCGGCGCCGTTCCAGCCCGCCCGCAGGCTTTCACATGCCGGTCGAAGCGTTCGGCGGGGCGCCCGTCGTTACCATCCTGCACGCCGATTTTCCGCCAGTCGCCGCTTGAGCACTCTTCGCGCGAAAGCGTAGTGCAGGCGCTGAGCGCGAGCGGCAGTCCAATCATCAATATGGAGGTGTAACGGAACATATGCCTGACGATGCCATGACGGCGTAGGATGCCGCAATGGCGCAGATTACGCCATCGGCATCAGTATCGCCAACCTGAAATGAGATTGCGGACAAACAGGATATGGGTTTCGTAATGCGGCCATATTATGTGCTATCGTCTCCACAAATTCGTGATGTCCGCGAGAGGGGGAGCTGCACCGATGCGCCGCCGCATTTCGTCCCTGGCCAAATGGTCGGGGGTCACATTCGGGTTGCTTTCCGCCGCCGCGGCGCCGGCCGCCTCGCAACCGGCTGCAAAAAAATTTTTCGGCCCCCAGAAAACATCCGCGGCACTCGCCCCCCGCGCCATCGGCTCCTACGCGAACGGGTGCCTGGCGGGCGCGCAACAGCTGCCCGAAAGCGGCCCGACATGGGAGGCCATGAAGCTGCAGCGCAACCGCAACTGGGGCCACCCGCTCCTGATCAAGTTCCTGAAGCGTTTCGCCACCGATCTGAAAGAGAAGGACGGCTGGCCGGGATTGCTGATCGGCGATATGGCGCAGCCGCGCGGCGGCCCCATGTCCGGAGGCCACAAAAGCCACCAGAGCGGCCTTGACGCGGACATCTGGTACAAGCCCAAGCCGGCGCGCGCGCTGACGGGTAAGGAGCGCGCGGACAGCTGGTCCATCAAACTGGCGGAGAAATACGGCAAGAAGGTCATCAAGGAGAACTGGGGCCCGCAATATGTGAAGTTACTGAAGCGCGTTGTGTCCTACCCCGAAACCGCCAGAATTTTTGTGCACCCGGCCGTGAAGCGCGCCCTGTGCGACGCGGCGGGCGAGGACCGGACCTGGCTGCGCAAGGTCAGGCCCTGGTGGTCGCACAATTATCACTTTCATCTCAGGCTCAAATGCCCTGTCGGGGTGCCGGGATGCGTAAACCAGAAACCGCCGCCGCCCGGAGATGGCTGCGGCGCCCAGCTCACGGACTGGATGAAAAAGATCGAGGCTGCTGAAAGGTGGGCCAAGACCAAAAAGAAGAGGCCGCCGAAAAAAGCGCCGCCGCGCAGAGAGTTGCGCATGGCCGATTTGCCGAAAGCCTGCCGGGCGGTGCTGGACGCGGATGCTGGCTCCTCGGGCCCTCGCACGCAACTGGCGCCCGCCCCCGAACGCCGCGCCGCGCCGCCATCGCCGGTTCAACCGGGGGCCGCGAGAGCTGCAACGGACCCCAATCTGCCATGGCTGAGGGGAATAGCGGCGCCGGAGAGGAAGCCCAGATGAGTTTGCAGGAAGAGCTGGATGGCCAGCGCAATGTCTTTGGCGAGATTATCGAGATGTGCTCGAACCGTCCCCTGACCGGTTTCTACCGCTCCGGGTGCTGCCATACCGGCGAGGATGATGCCGGGCTTCATACGGTGTGCGTCGAGATGACGGCGGAATTCTTGAGCTTTTCCAAAATGCGCGGCAATGATCTGTCGACCCCTCTGCCTGAATTCGGCTTTCCCGGGCTGAAACCCGGCGACCGCTGGTGCCTGTGCGCGGAACGCTGGAAGGAAGCTTTGCAGGCAGGCATGGCGCCGCGCGTCGTCCTGCTCGCCACCCATGAGGCGACGCTGGAAGTCGTGTCGATCGAGGATTTGAAGCGCCACGCCATTGATCTGGCGTAAGCTGCCGGCCCGTGCCTATGCGTCCTCCGGGGCGCCGGCGCCGATGGGGCAGCTCACGCCCGTTCCGCCGAGGCCGCAATAGCCGGCCGGGTTTTTCGCCAGATACTGCTGGTGATATTCTTCGGCGAAATAGAATTCCGGCGCCTCCAGAATTTCAGTGGTCACGAGGCCGTAGCCACGCGCCTTGAGTGAGGCCTCATAGGCGCTTTTGGACTCTTCCGCCTGGTCGCGCTGCGCCTCGCCGTAAACATAGATACCGGAGCGGTACTGGGTCCCGGTGTCGTTTCCCTGGCGCATGCCCTGGGTCGGGTCGTGTCCCTCCCAGAAGGTTTTGAGCAGGTCCATATAGGAAAGGATTGCCGGGTCGAAGACGACAAGCACGACCTCGTTGTGGCCGGTCTGACCCGAGCAGACCTCTTCGTAAGTGGCGTTGGGGGTGAGGCCGGCCGCATAGCCGGCCGCGGTTATGTGAACGCCGTCCAGTTGCCAGAACAGTTTCTCCGCGCCCCAGAAACAGCCCATTCCGAACATGGCGCTCCGGGTTCCCGCCGGATAGGGCCCCTTGAGAGCATGGCCGGATACAAAATGCGCCTCCGCCGTGGCCAGCGGCTCATCGCGTCCGGGCAGGGCGGCGGCCGGCAACTCGGCAGCTTTGCGGAAAAACATGATGGCTCTCCGGCGGGAGTGAACGCTACAGGGCCATGACCCTAATTATCATATACATCGATGCGGCGGCGTTTGC
This sequence comes from Hyphomicrobiales bacterium, assembly GCA_003228955.1. Lineage (GTDB taxonomy): Bacteria > Pseudomonadota > Alphaproteobacteria > Rhizobiales > Methyloligellaceae > UBA2767. The sequence goes on along the minus strand of QIGN01000127.1, from coordinate 3,215 downwards.
GCCCGAGCCAGTACAGCACGAGGCCTAGAACGCCGAAAAAGATCCAGCTCGGCACCTGCAGAATCGACAGGATGACGGGATCCCACAATGCCGGGCTCACATAGCGCTCGATGACCGCCTGCGCCGTGTTCAGGCTGGGCGCATCGAGCTTGAACCAGTGCTCGCCAAGCGGCGTCGCAATCCATTGCCCTTCGCTGGTGGCGAGGGATTTGGTTGCGTCAATGGTCAGGATGACCATGGCCAGGATCAGCGACCATGCCCCAAGGACGCGCAACATCATCATTGGTCTTGTCTCCGGGCTTGCAATTCTGTTGAAGAGTCCAACTGGCAGGAAAATAGGTATTCCCGCCCGCCTATTCAAATAGTCTACGAAATTAGTGCTCCCGCGGATGCTTGCGCACCACCGGTGCATGGTATAGTCCGTTTCGCGAACGGGCCAGACAGAAACCGTTTATACAGCATTGGAGAGGTGGCCGAGTGGCTGAAGGCGCACGCTTGGAAAGCGTGTAGGCGGGCAACCGTCTCGAGGGTTCGAATCCCTCTCTCTCCGCCAACATTTAAGTAATTGATATTGCATGTGTTTTGTTGTGTTCGGCAGTGCGGAACTCATGCCTCTTTCCGGGGGTTTAGGGCCTATATGCATCGGCCCCATGGTCCGGTGAGACCAATGAGTCCCGTGTTTGGGGCTCCAATATCCCGAATATCTCTTTTCGCCGTTCGAGTGGTACGGTTCACTCGGGCGAGGGCGCATTTTTCTCAGTTTTCGAGCATAGTCCAACCCGAACTTCACAGACCAGCGCCGGACGCTCTCGCAGGAAACGTCTATGCCACGCTCGGCCAGCATATCCTCAACATCGCGAAAGCTCAGTGGAAACCTGAAATACAGCCTGACGGCGTGCTGGATAATTGAACTCGGAAAACGATGGCGGGAACAGGAGATCTTCTGCATCCACCTACATTACTGCGCAGCCTGTCACCGGTCACCAGGTTAGTGTGACAACGCCTTTTCTTTGGCGCCGCCAGGGCCGCCGTCCGCTCCATCCCCGGTTCTGCTTTCAGTCCGGACCCCGGCTGAACTCCTGCCTCCTCTTGCTGCTCCTTACTGGCATTTGCAAAGTTTGACCCAGATCAAGGAGGCGGGAGCGGCTTCGTGCGATTCCCCATTGCACTCAAATCGGGACCATCCGACGCCAGCCACGAGGGAAGCGTTACATGCCGACACCAGCCAATGTCACGACTTCGCAACAACACCAAATGCTCGGGATGAGCACTTTCGCGTTCACGATCTGCTTTGCGGTGTGGACAATCTTCTCAATCATCGGCGTGCAAATCAAACAGGACCTCGGCCTGTCCGATAGTGAGTTCGGCATTCTGGTGGCAACGCCAATTCTGACCGGTTCGCTCAGCCGTATTTTCCTCGGCATCTGGACGGATCAATATGGCGGCCGGATCGTATTCACGGCTGTCATGCTGCTAACCGCGGCCGCCACCTGGCTGTTGTCGACGGTGTCGACATACCCGATGTTCCTGCTCGCCGCTCTTGGGGTGGGGCTTGCGGGCGGTTCGTTTGCCGTTGGCATCGCCTATGTCTCCAAATGGTATGGCCAGGAAAAACAGGGCACGGCGCTCGGCATTTTCGGCGTCGGCAACTTCGGCGCGGCGGCTACCAATTTCGGGGCGCCCTTTCTGCTGCTGGCGTTTGGCTGGCAGCAAACAGCCCAGATTTACGCCGTCATCCTGGCGTTAATGGCGCTCGTTTTCTATGCGACCACAAAGGATGATCCTGCGCTTGTGGCCAGGCGGGCAAAAGGGTTAAAGCCGCGCAGCACGCTGCTGGAGCTCGAGCCACTCAAAAACGTTCAGGTCTGGCGCTTCGCGCTTTATTATTTCTTCGTGTTCGGCGCTTTCGTGGCGCTGGCGCTGTGGCTGCCGCGCTACCTGATCGGCGTTTACGGCCTCGACATCAAGACCGCGGGCATGCTCGCCGCTTTTTACGCGGTACCGGGCAGCCTGTTCCGTGCTTACGGCGGGCATTTGTCCGACAAATATGGCGCTCGGACCGTGATGTACTGGACCTTCGGCGTGGCGGCCGCGGTCACCTTCATGCTGTCCTATCCAAATACCGATTACATCATTCACGGCATTCGCGGACCGATCACATTCTCCACCAGCATGGGTCTGGTGCCCTTCGTATTGCTGATTTTCGTGCTCGGCTTTTTCATGTCGCTCGGCAAGGCCGCCGTCTATAAACACATCCCCGTCTATTATCCGGACCACATCGGCTCGGTCGGTGGTCTGGTCGGCCTTATTGGCGGTCTGGGCGGCTTCATCCTGCCTATCGCTTTCGGCGTGATGCTTGATCTCACGGGCGTGTGGACCAGCAGCTTCATGCTGCTCTTCGGTCTGGTGGCGGGTGCGCTGCTCTGGATGCATTTCTCCATCCGCAATATGGAGCGCGCGGCCCTGCCGGAGGAGCTTGCCGCCCTGCCACAGCTGCCCGAAATGCAGCCCATTCACAAGAAGAAGCATACCGCCGCTCTCAGCCCTGTGCTCGAAGACTGGCGCCCGGATGACAAGAAATTCTGGGAGACGACGGGTGAAAAGATTGCCCGGCGAAATTTGTGGATTTCAATTCCCTGCCTGCTGCTGGCCTTCTCGGTCTGGCTGGTGTGGAGCGTGGTCGTCGCCAAGCTGCCCTCAATCGGCTTCAAATATTCGACCGATCAGCTGTTCTGGCTGGCGGCGCTGCCGGGTCTGTCCGGCGCCACTTTGAGGATTTTCTATTCCTTCATGGTACCAATTTTCGGCGGACGGCTGTGGACGACTATCACAACAGCCTCGCTGCTGATCCCCGCCTTCGGCATGGGTTATGCGGTCCAGAATCCGGACACCCCCTATCCGATGTTCCTGTTGCTTGCGCTGCTCTGCGGTCTTGGGGGCGGCAACTTTGCCTCTTCGATGGCCAATATCAGCTTCTTCTTCCCCAAGAAGGAGAAGGGCAACGCACTGGCGCTCAATGCCGGGCTCGGCAATGCGGGGGTTTCCGTCATGCAGTTCCTGGTGCCGATTGCGGTGACAGTAAGCGTATTCGGCGCCATCGGCGGCGAGCCCCAGGTGACTTCGCAGGGTACGCAGCTCTGGATTCAGAATGCCGGGTTCATCTGGGTGCCGTTCCTGATCATCGCCACCGTTGCCGCCTGGTTCGGTATGAACGA
>QIGN01000017.1 GCA_003228955.1 Hyphomicrobiales bacterium | reverse complement strand
CAGCAGCTTGTCAATGGCCAGCACACGGCGATGCAGGCTCATGCTGGCCTCGTTCAGCTCCTTGAGACGTTCCGGCAAATCCTCATAGGCGTCGTCCTTCACGGGACTGGCGGAGGGCTGAAACTTCACCTTGTTCTTCTCTTCGAACGCTTCACTGGGCGTCATTTCCCCGTCATTGACCGCGCGGCGGATCAGCAGCCAGGAGGCCAGTTGCATGAGCCGCGTGGTCAACCGCATGCTGACCGTTGCATAGGCAAGCGATGTGGCGGATTTCAGCTCTCTGGCGTCCTTGCGGCCATCGCCATCGAGATAGGCCGCCGTCGCCTCGACAAGGGCCATACCCTCGCGAAACACCACGGAGAATTTCTCCGACTCGGTGTATTTGCGGCCAAATGGAATTGGTGCGCCGTTACCGTCCGCCGACGGCCCGGCCTTTGACTCAACTGACATGAACTCAAACGCTCCCGACCTCGAACAAGCCCCCATGATAGCGCAACGCACTCGGATCACCATGTGCATTGTGGCTGCGAGGTTAACAAAGGACGTTTAATTTTTTGCCTCTGAGGGGCCAAAAAAAAAGAGCCGCGACAAAGGCGGCTCTTGAAGTTAACAGGGAGGCGTCAAACAGAGTGGACAGGAGCCACTCAGTACCCAGATGACTCTGGATATGGTGAATATTAACCCTGCATCTCCTAACAAAGGGTTAAGGGTTACCGGAATCCTTACATGATTTTGATTTTATTCACTATTTGAAGACGGAATCCGCCGCGTCGCGGGACGATTCCTTTGACCGTACGGCCTCGCCGATCCGTTCGATCTCCCCGCCGAGCGTCTCGATGAGTTCGTTCAGCTCCTCAATGGAGTGATTTGACAAATCGCAACCGATCTCGAATTCTTTCTTTTTGCGCGGTTCAAGTTCTTCCATATCCAAGGCGCTTCTCCTTCCGCTCAGCGTGATGCCCTCACCGCCGCAATCCGATTGCAAGTCCCGGCCCCGGCACATCTCTTGCGCTCTTGAGGACAGGGCCGAATAGAGATATCCCAACCTCAACGCGCACACCGATTTTAATAATTCAAAATATCAAAAGGGTCCCATGAGCGCCATTCCCGACACCATGACCGCGATTGCCATCACCGAACCCGGTGGACCGGACGTTCTCCAGCCGCAAGAAGTGCCCGTGCCCCAACCCGGCCCGGGACAGCTTCTCGTCAGGGTCCGCGCGGCCGGCGTCAACCGTCCCGACATCCTGCAACGCACCGGCGCCTATCCGCCTCCCAAAGGCGCCTCGCAGCTTCCGGGGCTTGAGATTTCCGGCGACGTGGTGGCTGCTGGCGCGGACACCAGGCGTTTCAAAGTTGGCAACAAAGTCTGCGCCCTCACCTCCGGCGGCGGCTATGCGCAATATTGCCTCGCCGATGAACCCGCCACCCTGCCCATACCGAAGGGCTTGAGCATGGAAGAAGCCGGCGCGCTGCCCGAAACCTGCTTCACCGTCTGGCACAATGTGTTCGAGCGCGGCGCGCTTGCCAAAGGCGAATGGCTGCTGGTGCATGGCGGCTCGTCGGGCATCGGCACCACGGCCATCCAGATGGGGGTGGCGCTGGGCGCGAAAGTCCTTGTCACCGCCGGCTCGGCAGAAAAATGCGCGGCCTGCGAGAAACTGGGCGCCACCCGCGCCATCAATTACCGCGAAGAGGACTTTGTCGAGGTGACCAAGGAAATCACCGGCGGCCATGGCGCGGACGTCATCCTGGACATGGTCGGGGGAAATTACATTGAGCGCAATTTCATCGCCGCCGCCCCGGACGGGCGCATCGTGCAGATCGCCTTCCTTGAAGGCGCGAAGGCGGAGGTCAATTTCATGCGCCTGATGCTGAAGCGCCTCACCCTGACAGGCTCTACACTGCGCGCGCGTCCGGTTGAGGTGAAGGGGGGGATCGCCGCCACGCTGGAGGAGAAAATCTGGCCGCTGATCGAGGCGGGCAGGATCAGGCCGGTGATGGACAGGACCTTCGCGCTCGAAGATGCCGCCAAAGCCCATGCGCATATGGAATCCGGCGCGCATATCGGCAAGATTGTGCTGCGCGTGGAGTAAGGCCCGCTCTCAGCCGGGAAAATACTCGGCCATGAGCCTGTCCCGATAGGCGACGAGGTTTTGGTGCTTGCGGGCTGCATCGCGCGTGGAACATTCGAACATCTCGCAAAGCAGGCCGGAGACCATTGCAAAGACGGCTGCGTCGGCTCCGCACGGCCTGTCGCCCATCAGATAGGGCTTATCGCCGAGAAAAGCGGCGATGTGGTCGATGGCGCGCGTGGCCAGCAGCGTGTTCTCGGCCTCCGAATGACGGCCAGACCCTTGCCCTTTCAGGTTCCGGCGGATTTGCCTGCGCACCATGAAAATCACGAATGGACGCATCGGGGCGGGAACCGTATCGAAAAAACGGCGCGGTCCCGCATCGAAATTTTTATCATCCCCCCAGCGCTCATACACGACCGTCCAGTAAAGATGGTCCTCGCACAATTTCTCGAAAGCCCAGGCGGCGGCGCGCTCCGCCTCGTTCAGACCCTTGTCGAAGTCAATGCCGCGTGTCTTCTCCAGATGGAAGCGAATGAATGTCGAATCCGCAACGGTCGTCCCATTGTCATCCATGTATGGCGCCTTGCCCTTAGGGGCCTTGCGCAGATCGGCAGTCGCCGTTTCGAACTCCAACCCGCCCATTTTGAGCAGCACAATAGCTTTCATGCAGAACGGGCTCGGGTCGGGCAGGCCGAATTTCGGGCCAAATGTATAAAGCGTGATCATGGACGATTTCTCCGGTTGGTCCCAACGACCTTCGGGCAATCGCTATAGGCCGCGTATTCAAGGAAATTATATGACCGAGACAGACGATTGCCTCTTTGTCTCCGCGACTCTATATAGAGTTCATTCCTCTTTTTTAAGGATTCTTGTTTGTTCGCTTCTGTCTCCCTTGTGAAGGAGCGGAAAGCCACGAGGTCAGATTCATGTCCCGCACACCATTGATGCCGAAAGCCACCGCCGTGTGGCTGGTTGAAAACACATCGCTCACCTTCGATCAGATCGCGCAGTTCTGCCAACTCCACGTTCTTGAGGTGAAAGGCATCGCCGATGGCGATGTCGCCCATGGCATCAAGGGGATGGACCCGATTTCGTCGGGGCAGTTGACGCGCGAGGAAATCCAGCGCGGGGCGGACGATTCCAAATACCAACTGAAACTGTCCGAGCCGAAGGTCGAAATTCCTGTCGTGAAGACCAAGAAGGGGCCAAAATACACTCCCGTTTCGCGGCGTCAGGACCGCCCCAATGCGATCCTGTGGCTGCTGCGCCAGCATCCTGAATTGAAGGACAGCCAGATCATGCGCCTGGTTGGCACCACCAAGCCGACCATCGAGGCCATCCGCGAGCGCACCCACTGGAATTCGCCCAACCTGCAACCCGCCGATCCGGTGACGCTGGCGCTTTCCTCGCAAACCGATCTCGACAAGGAAGTGCAGAAGGCCGCACGGCGCGTGGAGCGCGAGCGCAAGGCGGCGGAAAAAGAGGCCATCAAGGCCGGCACCCTGCTGCCGGCCGAGGAAACCGCACCGGCAAAGCCGAAGAAGGTGGAAGCCACCCTGATAACGGCGGCCGAGCTCGCCGCCCACAAGGAGGCGGCCGAAGCCGCCGCCATGGCCATGAGACGGACCGACATCGCCGACAAGGCGCCCACGGACAGGACAGCGAAAGAACAGGCCGCCAGCGCCAAGTCGGAAGCCGACGCGGTGTTCGCCAAGCTCAAGGACCTCAAGCGCGACGACAAGGAAGAAGCCCCCGCGAGCGAGTAACGCCTGCTCGCGGGCCTAAATTTTCTTAAAGTTTCAGGAGATGCCTAAAGAGGCGGAATCCTCAAGACCTGGCCGGGATAGATTTTGTCCGGGTGCTTCAGCATCGGCTTGTTGGCTTCGAAGATGACGTTGTACTGGCCGCCTTTTCCCTTGCCATAGGCGCTCTCGGAAATCTTCCACAGGCTGTCGCCCTTTTTCACGGTGTAAAATTTGGGATCACGCGCGTCGGGCGCGGCGACCTTTGCTTCCACCTTGGAAATCCCAAGCGTATTGCCGATGGCCACGATCGCCTTTTCCAGGATGTCCTGACTGGCGACTTCTCCTTTGAGGACAGCCTTGTCGCCCACAACTTCGACCGTCAGATCGTCGGTTCCGAGACCGAAAGAATCCAGCTCCTTCTTCAGATCCTCGGCAGCGGGAGGCGTATCTTCGCCCGCCAGCCCAAGCGCCTTGCCGGCCGCCTTGATAAAGTCAAAAATACCCATGTTTTTGTCCTCCGCTAATGGACTTTCGCGACCGCTGGCGGTCTCAGCCCGGTTGTCCTGCCTTTCGGCCTAATATTTGCTGCAGTCCAGATAGGTCGGGTTGAACCAGCGGTCAAACAGGAATTCGAAGCCGCTGAAACTCGCATTGATACACTTCTGATAGGGCTTCACGCACTCGACCTTGCTGGTCTCGATGTTTTTGTTGTCGCGTACAAGTTTGTCATAACAGTAGGTGTATTTGGCGCGGCAGCGGTTCAGCGCCAGACATTTTTTCCGCTTGGTCGATGCCGGCCCGCCTGCGCCACCATGCACCCGTAAAATCAGAGACTGGTTCGGCGCGCCGGCTGCCGCCATGGGACCCGCGGAACCCAACGCGGACGCCTTCCCCGCAGAAAACGCCGTCACAATACCAATGCACAGAATCATCCCGCGTACTCGCCGCATGACAGAAACCTCCTCACTCAATTTTCCGGGGGATTTGCCCCGCCCCAATGCGCAAGACTAGCCCAGAACCCGCGCCCGCGCCTAGGGGGAGTTTTTGTGTTTATACCCGGCAAAACATCCGTGCAAACGGCCAGGGCTCACCTGGTCGTGATGCAAAAAAAACGGATCAACCTGCAAATCCGCCTTATTGCCCTGCGTTGCTAAACCAAGAAAACTCCTCGAAACCGGCTGAGCGGGTGTGATACGCTTGCAGACAATGGAACGCTCCGCGACCAATCGAGACGCAGCAGAAAAGACTGCATTGAACGACGCCCCGCGCCTGCTCGGCCGCAAAGTCCGCGCCGCGCGGTTCATGATCGCATTCGAGCGGGTGTGGCGTGCGCTCCTGTGGCCGTTCCTGGTCGCGGGCAGTTTTGTTCTGCTCACGCTGGCGGAAGTATGGAGCGCGCTGCCCGGACTTGCGCACAAGGCCGGGCTGGCCGCCTTTGGTTTCGCGCTGATTGCCTCTCTGGTGCCGCTTGCGCGTGTACGATGGCCGGACCGCGAGAAAGGCCTGCGCCGTCTGGAGCGCGTTTCGGGAATGCGCCACAGACCGGCATCCTCTTTCGAGGACGAGATTGGCGACGACGCGCCGGCCGGACAGCAGGCGTTGTGGGCCCTGCACAGACAGCGCCTTGCGGCGAGGCTCGCCAGACTGACCGCGGGCTGGCCGCACCCGCGTCTGGCGCGCGCCGACCCCTATGCCCTGCGCGCGGCGCTGCTTCTTCTCCTCACCATCGGTCTCGTCGCGGCCGGAGACTCCACCTCGCAGCGCTTCTCCGCCGCCTTTTCCATGAAGCCGTTCGATGGCGCCGCCGGCTTCAGAATCGACGCCTGGGTCACGCCGCCCCTCTATACCGCCAGGGCGCCGATTGTTCTGGCCGATGGGGCGAACAATCAGGCGATCCGGCAAATTAGCGTGCCTGAGAAAAGCCTGCTGCTGATCAGGATCAATGGAACCGGCAGCGCCCGGCCCGGCGTGCGGACCAATGCGGTTGGCAGCAGCGTGAGCCGGAGCGTCGATGCCTCCACGAGCGAAGACGGGTTTGCCGAATACAAGCTCACCATCACCGAACCGCTGAGCGTTGTCATCGGGGCCACGGGCCTGGCCCGGGCCACCTGGAATTTTGACGTTATCAGGGATGCGCCGCCGGTCGTGGAGTTGAGCGAGGAACCAAGCCGGACGCCGCGCGGAGCGTTGAGGTTCGGGTTCCGCGTGCAGGACGATTATGGTGTTGCAAGCGCGCAGGCGCGCTTTGCATTGCCGGGAAACGCAGGCAAATCCGGGCCGGATTCAGCGGGCGCGGCGCTGAAGCTGTTCGAGCCGCCGGTCATTCCACTGACATTGCCGCGGGCCAACGCCAAGACCGCCGAGGGGCGGACGCTCAAGGACCTGACCTCCCATCCCTGGGCCGGGCTGAAAGTCCTCATGACGCTTGTGGCGCGCGACCAGGCCGGGCAGGAAGGCCGCAGCGCGCCCTATGAGCTGGTTCTGCCAGCCCGAAAATTCACCAAGCCGCTGGCCAGGGCAATCATCGAGCAGCGCAAGCAGCTTGTTCGCAAGCCGGTAGAGCACGCAAAGGTGGAACACGCGCTGGATGCGCTGACCTTCGCACCCGAATATTTCCTTAAAGACAAGGTGGTCTATCTGGGGCTGCGCTCCGCCCGGTGGCGGTTGCGCTACAGCAGGACAACCGAGGCGCTGAAAAGTGTGGTCGCCCAGCTTTGGGATATCGCGCTCAGGGTGGAAGACGGCGATCTGCCCCGCGCCGAGGCCGATCTCAAGACAGCTCAGGAAAATCTGCGCCAGGCGCTGGAGGACGGCGCTTCGGAAGCGGAAATCGCCAAGCTGGTCGAGCAGTTGCGCGCGGCGCTGGGGCGTTTTCTGCAGGCCATGGCGGAGAAGGCGCGCAAGAACGGCGATCTCGCGCAGATGCCCGAAGGACTTTCCGCGCTGCAGACGCTCTCCCCCAAGGATATCGAGCAGATGCTGCGCAATATCGAGAATCTGGCACGAACCGGATCGCGGGAAATGGCCCAGCGCCTGCTGGATGAGTTGAGCGGGATGATGCAGCGCCTGCAGATGGGACAGGCCAGTCCCAATTCGCAAAGCCGCAAGATGATGAACGCGCTGCAGGGGCTGGGTGAGGTTATCAAGCGCCAGCAGAAACTGCTCGATGAAACCTTCGAGGAACTGCGCGAGCGCGATACCCGCGAAGAGAATGCGCGCGAGGGGCGCCGCCAGGCGGAACGCGGGGGCGGGCGTGCCGGACGCGAGGGCCGGCGCGGAGAAGGCCGGCGGGGCCAGCGGGGCCGCAATGGTGAAGGCCAGAGCGGGCAACGGGGCCGGGGCGAAGGCGGAAGCGAACAGCGTTACGGCGCACTCTCGGACCGGCAAAGCGGCATCCGCAAGCGCCTCGATGGGCTGCTGGAGCAGTTGCGCGCCCTTGGCGCCCGCCCCCCCGATCAGCTGGAGGGCGCGGGACGCGCCATGGGGGAGGCAAAAACAGCGCTGGACGAAGAAAATATCGGACGGGCCTCACAGCAGCAGACGCTGGCTCTGGACCGCTTGCGCCAGGGGACCCAGTCGGTCGCCGAACAGGTGCTGCAGACGCTTACCAGCGCCATGGGGCAGGGGCGGCGGGGCAACAAGGACCCCTTCGGGCGGCCTGAGCGCACCCAGGGACCCGATTTGGGAAATACGGTGAAGATCCCTGAACAGATCGACATCCAGCGCGCCCGCGAAATTCTCGATGAACTCAGAAAGCGCCTCGGCGAACCCTCACGGCCCACGCTCGAACTCGACTATCTGGAACGGCTGATTCAGAAATTCTAGTTTTTGACGCGCGCGCTGACCTTGGTTTTTGCCCGCGTCCAGCTCCGCTTGCCACACGCCCCGCCGCCGGTCCGGCAGCCCTCCACGCGAATCGAGCCGGAGGTCATCAGCGTAAGCGATGCATTATAGGTGCGCCCGTCATCCGGGTTGTACATGACCCCCGACCAGCGCCCCGGCCCGGAAACGGCCAGTCCTGAAAAGGTTGTCAGCCCCAGCACCTGGCGGCCACGGTAGCGTCGATCGCGGTTGCGTATGTCGCGAACCGGTTTGCCATCGGCGTCGAGGCTTGCGCGCAGCCAGAAATCCGTCCGCAAAGCCCGGTCCCGCATTTGGTTATATTGACCATTGCCTTGGCCTTGTAGGTAAACCAGTTTCCGGTGATCGGTGAGGCGGCAAGAGAAGAGTTTGAGAAAATGAACAGGCCCGCAGCCAGCAGGGAGATTTGAAGGCGCATGGCACCCTCCTTTGTTTTTTCAAACGCGACCCGACTCCATCTACTTTCCGCAGGATAATCGAACAGGGTTAGCAAAGAGTTATGCGGCGGCGCGCGATGACAGAAACCACTTGAAAATCCCTTCGGACCAAAAGTGTAACCCCTGTCTCCGGCAAAAAAAGTAACCCATATGTGCGGTATGGACCCCGAAGGGAGTGGCGCGCCAGGGAGGATTCGAACCCCCGACCCCCAGATTCGTAGTCTGGTGCTCTATCCAACTGAGCTACTGGCGCCCCGCGCGAGGTTTGAAGAGGCGCGTGGCCGGCGGTCCCGGCTCGGCTCCCTCGCGGAAAAGTGCATACACGCCCCGGACCGAAGGGTCCGCGCCGGCGCATGAGACGCCCTGTTTAGGGCCTCGGCCCATCAAAGGCAAGCGGTGCGGCGATGGCGCACGGAATCAGGCCGAGACCGGGGTGCTCGCGGTGTGAAGCTCCACAACGCGGTCCGGCAAGGTGATGCGGAAAGTGGTGCCCTGCCCCTCGTCATCGAGCTCGATATCCCCGCCATGGGCGTGGACCAGTTCCGCCGCTATCGCCAGCCCCAGTCCCGTCCCGCCCTTGCGTACCGAGCCCTGGAAAGGCTCGAACAGATGCGCGCGCGCGGAGTCCGGCACGCCGGGGCCGGTATCGGTGACGGCAATCGTGACGACCGTGCCTGTACGCGTGGCCGACACGCAAATACGCGGTCTGGCGCCGCCCTTCCTTGCCTCCACCGCCTGCAGGGCGTTGCGGCAGAGATTGCTCAATATGCGGTAGAACTGATCGCGGTCGACATCGGCTTCGAGCGGCTCCGGCACATCGATCTCCCAAGCCAGGGCTCGCACGGCGCTCAGGCCAAGCGCATCGCCGACTTCCTCGACAAGTGGCTTCAGTCGGCACATGGCGCGCACCGGGTCGGCTTCCTGCGCGCGGCCGAATTTCAAGGTATCGGTACACAGCCGGATGGCCCGGTCGAGCGAATTGATGAGTTTTGGCGCCACGCGCTGCACCAGCGGGTCCTGTACGCCGCCCAGACGGTCCGAGATAAGCTGCGCGCTGGCGAGCATGTTGCGCAGATCATGATTGATCTTGGAGACGGCCAGGCCGAGTGCCGCCAGCCGGTTCTTCTGTTGCAGGGTGCCGCTGAGTTCACGTTGCATGTGGGAGAGTTCGCGCTCGGCGATGCCGACTTCGTCGCGCCTTTCGGAGGGCACGATCACACGTGTGAGGTCTTCGGGATCCTCGCCGAACCTCACCATTGACCGGGTAATGCGGGTCATGGGACGCACAAGCATCATATTCAGGGTGAGATAGACAAGAGCCGCCGTGATCATGGAGATGATGACCGACAGGACGAGGATGCCGAAACCGAAACGGAACATCGCCGCTTTGAGGGGGTCCTGCTCGACAACAATCTCGATAAACTGTTCCGCGCCGAAACCGGGCTGGCCGATAACCCGGATATATTGCCCCGGAGGCGCAAAGAAAACCTTGAGTGCGTCCCAGATGAGCGTGGCCCAGCCCGCGTCGCGCAAGTCATAGTGACCAGCCAGGGACCCGGGCATTTCGCTTTGCAAAATGAGTTCACGTGAATCGCCCCGCTTTAACGCGACGCCATGAACCTGGGCGTTGCGCAACAGCGCGGCCCGCGCCGCCAGCGGCAACTCCCGGTTCGGCGCCGCGGAAAGCGCCGCGATCTGCGCCGCCGCAAGCCGCTCCATAAGCCAGTTTTTGCGGAAATTGGCGACCGAGGGCACGAACACCAGCACTTCGGCAATCATCACAAAGACGATGGTCAGGATCAGCAGCTTGGCGGACAGGCCGAATATAGCCGGCCGCACCGGACTTTTGGCGGGGCCCGCGCCCTCATCCTCGGCGCTATCGCTCCGGAAATCGCCGTAACCGGGCTGTTTTTTGTCGGAAGTCATTTACGAAACAACCCGATTCTACCCAAATACTCTTAGCCAGCCGATGATGCGACGGATCATGGGATTCGTCAAACTGGGCGCGTAATATTGGTAAGCGGCGCGCTTGCTGATTTCCGACAGGGTTGGATAGGCAAAAACGATGGAGGTAATGGCGCCGATTTTCATTTTCTTCGACATGGCCATGACCCAGAGATGAATAAGCTCGCCGGCATGCTCCCCGACAATCGTCGCGCCGAGGATGCGCCCGCGCTTTGTGGTGACTACCTTGATGAGGCCTTGGGTCGCGCGCCCGGTCTGTGCGCGGTCATTTTCCGCATAGGGCCAGCGCATGATGCGAATGCCGCCATGGCGCTCGCGCGCGCCCTCTTCGCTCAGACCCACATGGGCCAGTTCGGGCTCCGTGTAGGTGACCCAGGGAATATTCGACGAGCTCGCCTTCACAGGCATACGGAACAGGGCATTGCGTATCACGATCCCTGCGTGATAGTTGGCCATATGGGTGAATTGCAGCGAGCCCGCCACGTCGCCAATGGCGTAAACATGCTTGTTGGTGGTCTTCAGCCCGCGCGTCACCTTGATGCCCTTGCGGTCAAATTCTATGCCCGCATCCTCCAGTCCCAGACCGTCCACATTGGGCGAGCGCCCTGCGGCGACCAGCAGATGACTGGCCTCAATCTCGCGTTCCATGCCGTCCTCGGTGACAACCGCGCGCACACCGCCGCGCGATTTCTCCAGTCTCTCGATACGGATGCCCGCGCGGATGTCGATGCCCTCGGATTTGAGTTGCTTGAGGATAATCGCAGTCAGCTCCGGATCGTCCTTGCCGAGCGGCGTGAAGGCCTCGAGCACCGTGACCTTCGCCCCCAGCCGCCGGTGTGCCTGCGCCAGTTCCATGCCGATGGGACCCCCGCCGATGATCATGAGATGGTCAAGCAGCTTGTTATTGTCGAAAATCGTCTCATTGGTAAAGAACGGGACCTTGTCGAGACCCGGGATCGGCGGAACCCCGGGCGAAGACCCGGTGGCGACGACAAAGCGCCGTGCGCGGATTTCATAGTCTCCGGCAACGACGGTGCGGCGGTCCTTAAATCGCCCCTCCGCCTCGATCACATGGACGCCGAGGCCGGTGAACCGCTCGACGGAATCCAGCGGCGCGATGGCGCCAATGACCCCATGCACATGATCATGCACGGCGGCGGGATCAATTCGCGGGCGCACCGGGGCAATCCCGAATTTACCGGCGTCGCGCATAATCTGCGCGCATTTCGCCGATGCGATCATGGCCTTTGAGGGAACGCAGCCGGTGTTGAGGCAATCACCCCCCATCTCGCCCTTTTCGATGAGCACCACATCGACACCGAATTGGGCCGCCGCGGCGGCGACCGATAGTCCGCCCGAACCCGCCCCGATAACGCAAATATCGGGCTTGAGCCGTTCTGCCATGTGAGTGTCCTCGTATCTGCAAGTCGCTGAAAAAAAGCCCGGTCAGGAAGCTGGCGTGCCCTTGCGGAACTTTTTCAATATTACCGGTATTAGCGCTACCACGCCCAGAGCTGCAAAGGCGATCAGAAGTTCCGCCGTTACAAGGGCTCCCGGATCAAGAGAAAATTCGCAAGTTTGCGCGCCGGCGCCGGGCTGCCCCCCGCCCGCCGGCCCCTTGAGGCAATCCTGATAGGCCTGCTGCTGCGCTTCTATCACGCTGTCCAGCCCGACGCCGGCGTAAGAAAACGCCAATGTGCCGGGGATGATGCCGAAAAAAGTTCCAATGACATATGTGCCGAGCCCGACGCCGAGCAGTGCGGGCGCGAGATTGATAAGCCAGAAAGGAAACAACGGAACCAGCCGCAGGAACAGCAGATAGTTAAGGGCGCTGTCCTGAAATCCGGCGCGCAGCTTGTCCAGCCGGGGGCCGGCCCGTTCAGCCAATGGCTCGCCAAAGGATGTCTTGGCGATCAGGAAGATAATGGTGGCGCCAATGGTGGCGGCGAAGACGGTCGATACGCCGCCGATCAGCCATCCGAACAGGAATCCGCCCGTCAGCGTCAGGAACACGCCGCCCGGCAGCGACAGCGCGATGACCACAATATAAATGCCCATATAGGCCAGCAGCGTGCCGAGATAATTTTCCGCGATATAGCCCTTCAGCAGATCGCGGTTGGCGGCGATCTGCTCCAGGGTCAGAAATTTATGCCAGCCTTGGGAAATGACCAGCGCGGCCACCCCGGCCAGCACCAGCAGAGGAAGGAAGCGCTTCACCAGGGTGCTTTTGCCGGGTTGCGGCCCACCCGTATTGTCTTCATTCACGACAATATCCCCCCCGCCAGGATATTTTACGCTCAAACGGGATCAGAATCCCAAAATGGAAACTTCCCCTCGCGTCATCGCACGTCGTTGAGGACCCAGCTGTATCTGTACTGGTCAAATTTTGTAACCCCGGCAACCTTTTTCGCAAGCGCGGGTTCGGCAAATTTGCCGATATGGGCGCGGATGTTTTCCAGTGAACCGCCAAAATCCTCCGCATACCATTTAAAGAGGCTCGAGACCACAACCCTGGACCCCTTGAATTCGATACCGCGAGGTGAGTTGATATATTCGCGAGCCGCTTTTTCGAGCATTTCTTCAAGTTTGTCTCCGGTATAGGCAGTGGCGAGAAGATTGGGGCAGGTGTAAGCGGCGCAGTTAACCGCATAATGTATACGAGGGTCACGCCAGATCGGACGCATGATGCCATGCTCGATATCATCGAGGCTGAGATCTACCCCGTCGACCTTTACAACTTTTGCTTTCCACGGCCCCGCAGTGAACAAGCCGCCAAGCTTGATGTCGCGGATCGAACTTACGGGATAATTCTCAGCCACGATCCCGATCGTCTTGGCGTTATAGAGGTTGGTCCAGAAGGCGAACTGCTCGGGCCGGGAAAGCCCGGCCACGTCCACTGACTGCAAATAGGACAGATATTTATCCAGATCCTTCATCCCGCCGGCCTTCAGGGCGCCATAGTTGAAACGGCTCAGACCATCCGCACCTTTGCTCTCGCGCAGATAGGACTTGAGCAGGCGGTTCCAGGCGGAATGATCAACCTTTTTTGACGATCCGGCATCATAGGCGGTGAAGCGCTGCTTCAAGTTTCCTTCCTGCGCGGCTCCTGCCGTTGCCAGCAGCGGCAGGCACACAAGCAGGGCAAGAAGCATTTTGGCGGCCAGCCGCGCCTTGTGGAAGGGTCCGGTCGTGCGATCCCTCGTTCTCAACGGCAAAATCTGGTTCATCGTGGCATGATCCCCTGTCGGTTTTCTGTCGATACAAGATATATACGTGCGACGCCCTGCAAGATGTCCGGACATCAATGCTTCGTGATCATATGTCAGAATATGTGAATTCGGCCGTGCAGGCGCAACTCCGGCAAACCCCGGCATCAATTGACTTGAAACCACCTCAAACGTATAAGCGGCGCAATTCCTCGATTGTCTTTTTTTGACCGCCGCGGAACGGCTGCCGCTCGAACAGGTGTTCCGAGGCCGGCATTCGATGCGGCGACACGGAGTTTAGCTGTGAAACGCACATATCAACCAAGCGTCCTCGTGCGCAAGAGACGGCACGGATTCCGGGCGCGCAAGGCCACCAAGGGCGGGATGAGAATCCTCTCGCGCCGCAGGGCCAAGGGCCGCAAGAGCCTCTCGGCCTGAACCGGGTCTGTACGAGCGATCCCGTGCAAGAGGGCAAACACGCAAGTCCCCCTGGCCACCCGGTCTCCCTGGGTCGGCTGAAGATGCGGGCGGATTTTTTGCGTCTTCGCAAGGGCCGCGCATGGCGGGCGCCCGCTCTGGTGTTGCAGGCGCGGTGTAATACCGGCAAACCAGGAGCGCGTGAAAATACCGCACGGTTCGGCTTCACCGTTACGAAGCGGATTGGAAACGCCGTGATAAGAAATCGCGCGCGGCGCAGATTAAAAGAAACAGCCCGGCTGGTGGCAGGTGCCCATGCCCGGCCGGGATATGACTATGTTGTGATCGCCCGCCAGGGCGTATTGACGCGGTCCTTCGCCCAGCTTCAAAAGGACCTGTGCAATGCGCTGGAAGGCGTTCACAAGGACCAATCATCCAGGGCCTGACGCGCGGGCCCGCCATCGCGGAAGCAAAGTGCATGGACGAAAATAACCGCAATTTTATTATGGCGATCATACTCTCGATCGGCGTGCTTCTGATCTGGCAGGCTTTCTATAACGGTCCCAAGACAAGGGAACGCGAAGCGCTCAGGCAGCAGCAGCAGCAGCAAGAGCAGCAGCAGGCGCAGCGGAATCCGGCGCCCACGCCGCAGGCCGATCCCGCGGCCATTCCAAAGCCCGACGCAAGCGGCGCCCCGCCCCGTCCCGCGCCGCGCGCCGCGGAAGTTCCCAGCGCCGCGCCGGTGCCGGAGGGCAGGAACCGGAAATCCGCGCTCGCTGAATCGCAGCGTCTGCGTGTCGAAACGCCGAAGCTCAGGGGTTCGATTGCCCTCACCGGGGGGCGCATCGACGATCTGGTGATGACCCGGTACCTGGAGACCGTCGATCCGGCGAGCCCGGCCGTCACCCTTTTTTCTCCCTCCGGCAGCGGCAAGCCCTTTTATGCCGAGTATGGCTGGGTCGGCGATGGCACGGTCAAGCTGAAACTCCCCGGAGGAGATACGCAATGGACCAACGCGTCGCGGAACAATCTGAGACCGGGGTCGCCGGTGACGTTGCGCTGGGATAATGGTGAAGGGCTTATCTTCTCACGAACGATTTCTATCGATGACAGCTATATGTTCACGGTCGTCCAACAGGTCGAGAACACCACCGGCGCCGCGATCACACTGTTTCCATATGCGCTCATATCCAGGCATGGCCGCCCGAAGATAGAGAGCTTCTACATTCTCCATGAAGGCCTGGTTGGCGTGCTGGGCGAAGAGGGATTGCAGGAAATCGGCTATGACGACGCGATCGATGACAAGGTCACGACTTTCAAGAATGTCACAGGCGGCTGGCTGGGCATCACCGACAAATACTGGGCCGCGGTTATCGTGCCCGGGCAGAAGACGCCCTATCAGGGCCGGTTCTCGGGCAGCGTCGTCAACAATCAGGAACGCTACCAGACCGACTATCTGGGGTCCGCGGTACAAGTTCCCGATAACGGCAGGGCATCCGTCGAGGGATTTCTGTTTGCCGGCGCCAAGGAGGTCGACATAGTCGACGCCAATGCCGAGGCCCACAAGATTGACCGGCTCGATTTGCTGATCGACTGGGGCTGGTTTTATTTCCTGACCAAGCCGCTGTTTTTCATTCTCGACTTCTTCGCCAAGCTCACGGGCAATTTCGGACTCGCGATCCTGGCTGTCACGGTTCTCATCAAACTGGTGATGTTCCCGCTCGCCAACAAGTCATATGTGTCCATGAGCAAGATGAAGAAACTCCAGCCGGAGATGCAGCGCTTCAAGGAACGCTATGCCGACGACAAAACGCGCCAGCAGCAGGCGATGATGGAGTTGTACAAGCGCGAAAAGGTGAACCCGGCGAGCGGCTGCCTGCCGATCATCGTCCAGATTCCGGTGTTCTTCGCGCTCTATAAGGTGCTGTTCGTCACCATCGAGATGCGCCACGCGCCTTTCTACGGCTGGATCAGGGACCTTTCCGCGCCCGATCCAACGAGCCTTTTCAATCTGTTCGGTCTGCTCCCGTTCGATCCGCCCGGGTTCCTGATGGTCGGCATCTGGCCGTTGATCATGGGCGTGACGATGTTCGTGCAGATGCGCCTGAACCCGGCTCCGCCCGATCCGGTTCAGGCGATGATATTCGCCTGGATGCCGGTGATGTTCACCTTCCTGCTGGCGACTTTCCCGGCCGGCCTCGTCATCTACTGGGCCTGGAACAACACGCTCTCGGTCATTCAGCAGGGCTACATCATGAAGCGTCAGGGCGTGTCGATCGCCTTGTTCGACAATATGGGACTTGGCAAAAAGAAGGGCGCGGGCGGCAAGACCTGAACCTGACGCCCGGGTCTGTCAGGGCCCGGCGACGATGCGGGTCAATGGCTCAAGCGAGCGATGCTCGGCGATGAGAGCTGGCGTATGCCCGGGGCGCGGCAATCCCGCCTTGTTGTGCCAATAAACATCCATTCCCATGGCGCCAGCACCATTGACGTCGAAGACCGAGCCCGCAACGAACAACGCCTTGTCCGGCGCGGCGCCCAACTCGTCGAGCGCTAACTTGTAAGGGCGTGGATCGGGCTTATAGGCCCCGGCGCGCTCCGCGATGACAATAACGTCGAATTCCACACCGGCCTTGGCGACAGCCATGCGGCCCAGCCGCTCCGAGCAATTGGTCACGACGCCCAGGGGCACTCGGGTCTTAAGATCGCTCAAAACATTCGTGGCTTCCGGCCACGCCACCAGCTCATCCCATCTCTCGATAAGCTGCCGGCCAATCTCTTCCCCAAGATCACACTCGCGCGCCGCCTGCATCACCAGATCCTCATAGGGCTGGTAGTCGCCAATCCCGTAGGTGAGATGAAGATAGTGGCGCCGCCAGCGATTGCCCGTATCCGGATCGCCCGCCACCGCATTCCAGAGCGTCCAGGAGTCGATCAGGCCGGTCAGCACATCGAAGATGACGGCGTCATAATGCTTTCCCATCAACTCCCTCGAACTGGTCATGGCGCGAAGAGCATAACGCTTCCGGCCCGCGGCACAAAACGCCACGCATTACGCAGACAGGCCGCTCCCGAACCTTGGATGCGGCCTGCCTGCTGTAGCGGCTCGCGTCTACTGGAGATCGACCTCCATGTCCGTGCCTTCCTTGATTTCGAATTCGGCCCGCTCGCCGCCTCCGACATCAAGGGCATATTTTCCCGGCGGCAACAGCCGCTCATTGTTGCTGCTGTCCACATAACCGGCATAAGCACCCGTCTGTGTGTAGATCTTGCGCTGCTTCTGCTTCTCATTGTCCTTGAGAACGAGCTTGCCCGGGGCCAGAACGGTGACCTGGCCCGGCTTGATCTCGATGTCGCGCCATTCCGCCTTGCCGAAGGTGACCGTGTAGGTGGACGGGATCAGCGCCAGCCGGGTCGAGCGCGAATGGGCATAGGCGCGCTTCTCGCCGGTTTCCGCATCGAGAATGTTGTTGCCGCTGCCAGAGGCGCGGGTGAATTTCAGCACGCCCGGCTCAAGCACCGTCTCCTTGCCGGCCTCGACCACAACGCTTTTCCACACGTCCTTGTAGAAGGTGACGTTGTAGATGCCCGGCTTCAATTGGATCGGGTTCTTGTTCTCCCCCATCCAGTCGACGCTCTCGCCGGATTCAGCATCGAGAACCTTGTTCTGAATTTGGAATTTCTCCAGATATTTGATGCGCAGCGAGCCCAATGTTGCCTGCTGCTTTTTGATGACCATCTTTTCGGTCTTGGGCGCGGGTGCTTCGGCCGCCGTACCGAGCGCGCTTGCGAGCTCCTGGGTGCTTGACGCTTCGAAGTATTTTCCGCGCGCCACTTTTGCAATGCACTGGAGCTGATATTTCGCCGCCGCGTCGACGCCGAAGCCGATGGTGTGAACCACGAGTTTTGAATCTGCCGCGGCAAGCGCCTTTGCCACCGCGCAGGGGTCGCCGCTGCAGGTTTCCTTGCCATCGGATACAAGCACCACGGAGCGCTGCGCCGCGCCCTCGCGGCCAACGTCCTTCGCCGCCAGCGCCAGCACGTAGGAAATGGGCGTGTAACCCCTGGCCTTGAGCGTCTTCATCTTTTCCTCGATGGGGTCGCGTGCCTCGCCTGACGGCGCGAAATCCACCAGCAGCTGCGTGTCCTTGCAGTTTTTCTTCGATCGGTCCGACTGGTGGCCATAGGCCCGGAAGGAGAGCCGCGCACCGGCGGGCAATTTCGAAATAACCTGGCTGACGGCCTTTTTGGCCGCATCGATCTTGACCGCGCCATCGGCCAGTTTTCCGTTCATGGAGCCGGATGCATCGAGAATAAGGGCGATGCTGCGATCCTTCTGCGCGGCGGCGGGTTGCGCCAGCGCCGCCAGCGCCGTAAGGGCTAGGGTAAAAGTAGTTCTTTTCATCTGCCGAGACCTCCCAAAGGCGTGCCAAGCCCCGATATTGGGTGTGAAGGGGCTAGTTCCAATAGCGGGCCTGATGTGTAGGGGAGCTTGGTGAACAAGGTCTGAATGCCATGACCGCGCGGGCGGAATTCGACGAGGAAATGCTGGACAAGGCCAACGCGCTTTTCCGCCGCCCCTGCACGTTCCTCAAGGGTGTCGTGAATGTGGCTGGACTGCCCGAAGACACGCTGCCTGAAGTCGCGTTCGCCGGGCGCTCCAATGTGGGCAAATCGAGTCTGCTGAACGCGCTTGTCGGGCGCAAGGCGCTGGCGCGCACCTCCAATACGCCAGGGCGCACCCGCGAGGTGAATTACTTTGTCCTCGACGATCAGGCCTATCTTGTCGATCTGCCCGGCTATGGCTACGCGCGCGC
>QIGN01000045.1 GCA_003228955.1 Hyphomicrobiales bacterium | reverse complement strand
TGGGAAATCCTTGGCGCGGCGCGCTGGGCCGTTGTGGCGCTGCTTCAGGGCGAGCGCCACATCACCGGCGGTGAACCCTCAATCGAGCTGCTGCTGACCAGCATCATGGCCCCTGAAATGGAACATGAAGCGCTGCAAGGCATTTTGGCGGTGGAGGCAAGCCAATGAGCGATGCAATGAAACAGGCTGGGGCGCTTCTCACCATCACGCTCGACACTTATGTTGAAGAGATCACGCCTGCACTCCCCTCAGGGCAGCGCTACACGGGCGCTATGGTTGCCAGCGCGCTTGGCATCGCACAGCGCCGTCTGAGCATTCCCGACCCGGGAGACGCTCTGGTGAAAAGCCCCGGCGCGACAAGCCTCGAGGCTCTCAGTCAAGCGCTGCGTTCTGGCGAGATGTCCGATGCATCGCACCCGTACCTCGCCGATGAACTTCTGAAATATCTCGAAGTGGAACTGGCGATCACCAATCCGAAATTCCTGGAACGGCGGAAGGGTTAAAACGCCAGCATTGAACCTTTGTTGCCGCTGTTGCGACCAACATGCAGATCCCATTGCCCTGCCGCTGGAGCGCAACTATGAAACCCTCCCGTTTTTACCTTAAAAAAAGCCTTATCAAACGCCGCATCTTGATCAGCAGCATCTTCATTGTTGCCTGCACCGCCAGCCTGGGCCTTGGAGTTCCATCCCTTAATTATTTCACAGGTATCTTGATTGTTGGCGCAGTATATTATGCTTACAAACTGGCCGGCGGTGTCATCCTTCTGTTCCGGAACGCTCCGGCCATAACCATCAGCGACGACGGTGTGAGGGATTCTCATTTCGGAGATACCTTGATACCCTGGACGGCAATCACCGAAATAAAGGCAACCACGCCCAGCAAAGTATTTGGCAGAAACTTTGGCAGCATGGTCATTCTGATTGCCGAGGCATCTGATCTAAAAACCAGCCCCGGCCCCCTTGCTGTCCGGTTCGCCAACTGGGTGAGAGGCGCAAGGCCGGGGGTGGAAAACAAGCAGTTGGCGCTTCCAATGACGGTCACGATAGCGCTGGAAGCAACACTTGATGACCTGTTAGAGGCCATTCGCGCCCATACCCCGGTCCCGATACAAATCCAGCATGTCGGTTAGGGTATTTTCAGAATGATCAGCGTCTTTAGCGCTTGGAAGTGCGCACTTTCGCTATCGCCCCCAGACCCCCCAGCAGATCGCTCAAGGACCGCTCGCGGCGGGTGTCGATGGTAACCTCGGCCGTCATGCCGGCGCGCAAGGGGAGCGTGCCCGCGCGCCGCTCCAGTTGCAACCGCACCGGCAGGCGCTGAACCACCTTGACCCAGTTGCCCGACGCATTTTGCGGCGGGAGGATGGCGAATTCCGCGCCCGTGGCCGGCGAGATGCTTTTCACCTTCGCCTTCCAGACAACGCCGGGATAGATATCGAGTTCGATGGAGGCCTCCTGCCCGACCCGCACATAGGTCAGTGCGGTCTCCTTGAAGTTGGCGTCAACCCAGGGCGCGGTGTCGGTGACAATGGCGAACAGCGGCTGGCCGGCGGCGATCTGCTCGCCCGCCACCAGCGGCACGGTAACCACGGTCCCGCTCACGGGGGCCTTGAGGATCGTGCGCTCCAGATCGAGCCTGGCGCTTTCAAGGGCGGCGATTTTCGCGCGCACAAGCGGTTGCTCATCGACCGGGCGGCCCCGGACGCCGCCGAGCGACGCCAGGACACGGCGGATTTTCTGGCGCGCCATGATGACCTTGTCTTGCGCTGAATTGGCATCGTTTTCCAGCTCATCGCTCCGCGTGGCGGACACGATCCCGCGGGCGACCAGTTTCGTCTGCCTGCGGTAGCGCTTGGCGAAATAGGCGGAACGGTCCTCCGCCTCCTCAAGCTCGACCGTGGCCTCGGCAAGCGTTTCGCGCAGCATCTGGACATCCTGCCGGGTGGCATCGAGTTCAGCTTCCGCGCGCGCGAGCGCCAGCTCAAACGGGCGCGGGTCTATCCGGACCAGTACATCGCCAGCTGAGATCTTCATATGCGCCTTCGCGCGCACCTCGATCACCTTGCCGGAGACTTCCGCCGCGAGCTTGGCGATGTCGGTTTTGACATAGGCATTTTCGGTCGAGACATAGCGCGCGCCGCGCAACCACATGGTGCCCGCCACCGCGATGACAAGGACCGGCACAACGCCGAGCAGCACGGCCCGCAGCCATTTTCTCCTGGTTGTCTTGCTTCGCTCAGCCGCAACCGATTTCCGTGTCCTAGGCATTTTCCAACTCAAGTCCACTCGCCTCGACAGGCTCGTTTTCTTCGGCCATTTCCTGCAACCGGCGCTTCACATTGATCATCAGATCGGTGAGTTGCTCGCGCTCGGTCCTGGTGAGCCCGGAGAGTTCTTCCTCCACCATGGCTTCAGCCAGCGGGCCAATGGTGTCGTGGACGCCCTGCCCCCGCGCCGTCATGTAAATGCGCTTGATGCGGCGGTCGTCCTTGTCGGGCCGGCGCTCCAGCCAGCCATTTTCTTCCAGCCGGTCTATAATCCGCCCCGCCGTCGCCTTCTCCACTTCCATCATCTCGGCAAGTTCCGACTGGCTGGCGCCGGGCCGGCGGCCAAGGCGCCGCATCAGGAGCCACTGGCGGCGGGTAAAGCCCAGCCCCCGCACACGCCGGTCAAAAATGGTGCGCTGCAGCCGCGCCGCGTCGGAGATGAGAAAACCCAGATAGCGCTCGTCGGATGCCGGCATGACAGGCCTCGCCAAATTTAGTATGTAGAGTTACTATTGCATAGCATACAGTAAATAGGGTTACGGTTTCAAGCATGGCAACGCGCGCGGAAGCGGAAATATCCTTCGAGGGAACGGGCGGCGCCCTTTCGCCCCTGCGCCGGTATCTGATCCTGATCACCGTGGTGCTGAGCGCGACGCTCTACTCGACGACGATTTTGATTGTCTCGACCATTCTTCCCCAGCTCCAGGGCGCGATGTCGGCGACCGCCGACGAGATCACCTGGACCATGACCTTCTACATTCTGGCGACCGCCGTGGCCACGCCGGCGACGGGCTGGCTGGTCGCGCGGGCCGGAAAGCGGCGCGTTATGTTCTGGTCCGTTCTGGGTTTTTCGGTCGCGACCTATTTCTGCGGCACGGCGAATTCGCTTGAGGAACTGATCTTCTGGCGCGTCGTGCAGGGGGCGCTTGGCGCACCGATGACGCCGCTTGCGCAGACCGTCATACTCGATACGTTTCCCAAGCGTCAGCATGGCGTGACCGTCGGGCTGTTCGGCATCGGCGTGGTGATGGGCGCGTTTCTGGGCCCCGTCGTCGGCGGCGTGGTGGCCGAGCACTATACCTGGCGCGGGGCATTTTACCTTGTTGCTCCGGTCGGTCTGCTGGCCGCGCTGGGCGTAAGCCTCGCTCTGCCGCGAGACAAGCCAAGGGGCGCCGCACCGCTCGACTGGACCGGGTTCCTGCTTCTGTCCCTGGCGATCGCATCGACACAACTGGTGCTGTCGCGCGGTCAGCGTCTCGACTGGTTCGACTCGAATGAGATTCTGATCGAGACGTTTCTTGCCGGGCTCGCATTCTACCTGTTCATCGTCCACGCCCTGACGGCCAGGGCGCCGTTCATCAATCTGCGCCTGCTGCGGAACAGGAACTACGCCATCGGTCTCCTGCTGGTCTTTATTTACGGGATGCTGAATTTTACCCCCATGGTCATCCTGCCCTCGCTGCTGCGCGACCAGGCCGGATTTCCCGATGCCCTGATCGGCTATATTCTCGGCTCGCGCGGCTTCGGCGCCATGATCGGCTTCTTCGTGGCCATGTTCATCGGCCAGAGATACCCGCGCAAAACCATGATGGCCGGTTTTGCCGCAATGGCTGTCGCGGGCGCGTGGCTCATGACCATCGATCTGAATGTCAGCTTCACCGAGCTGGTTCTGAACGGCGTCGTTCAGGGACTCGCGGTGGGCACGATCTGGGTGCCGCTCACGGTCGTCACTTTCTCCACCCTGCCCGCGGCGGTGAGAGCGGAAACCTCCGCCGTCTATCACCTGTTGCGCAATATCGGCTCCAGCTTCTTCATTTCCCTCACCGTCACCCAGATCGTGCGCTCCACGGCCATGAACTATGAGTATATGACGGAACAGGTAACGCCTTTCGCCAGGTCTTTTGCCCTGCCCTGGGTGAGCGGGGCATGGAACACCGGCAGCGTTGAATCTCTCGCCCGGCTGTCGGAGGAAATGGCCCGGCAGGCCACCATGATCAGCTATCTCAATGCCTTTGGCCTGTATACGCTGGTCGCGGCAGCGGCAATTCCGCTGATTTTCCTGGTGAGCCGGCCGGAAAAAAGTGAGATTGTGAACCATCCGTGATGCATTTTGATTCACACAAATGCGCCGCATACAGATAAATTCATCGCCGTAATGCGCAATGCACCTTCAAAACAGAGCCGGACGGGCGCGCGTGCCGCGCTGACCGGCTGGGCGCTCGCCGGCTGCGGCCTGCTCGCGGGCGTCATCGGCTTTACCGCTGCCTCGCCCCTCTATGGCTACGCCTACGAGGTTCGTGACATGCCGGTGTTCTGGCTCGCCGGGGGGATGGCGGCGGCGGGGGCGGTGTTTCTGGTGCTGCCCTGGCTGATCAGGGCCTCGCGGGTACTGAAACCCGGCCTGGCCACGGGCCTGTTGTGGGCCATGCTCGGCGCCGGCCTGGCCATGCGCCTCGTCCTGTTTGCCAGCGAACCGGCGCTTGAAGATGACTTTCAGAGATATCTGTGGGACGGCGCGGTGACGGCCAGCGGCCTGAACCCCTATGAAACATCCCCCGAGGCGGCAATGGCCGCCGACCCTGAAGTGAAGGCGCTTGGACGGCTGGGGCGCGAAAGCGGGCTCACACTCGGGCGCATCAACCACCCGCAGTTGCGCACGCTCTACCCGCCCGTGGCGCAGGGCGCCTTCGCGCTGGCCTATTGGCTGGAGCCCTGGAGCCTCAACGCTTGGCGCGCGCTTATCCTGCTCAGCGATCTGGCCGCCATCGCCCTGCTGCTGCTGCTGCTGCGCGATCTGGGGCGCTCGCCGCTCTGGGCCACGCTCTACTGGTGGAACCCGGTGGCGCTGAAGGAGCTGTACAACTCCGCGCATATGGACGCGCTTGTGGTGCCGCTCATGCTGGGCGCCCTGGTGCTGGCGATCCGCCATCGCCCGTTGAGCGCAACCACCGCACTGACCCTCGCGGCGGGCATAAAAATCTGGCCGGTCATCCTGCTGCCGCTCATCTGGCGCGCAATCTTGAACCAGCCAAAAAAACTGCTCCCCGCCATCGCCCTGGCGCTTTTCGGCGGCGTACTGCTGGCCTGGCCGATTGTCTCGGCCGGCCTCGACCCGTCTTCGGGACTGACAGCCTATGCCAGCAAATGGAAAACCAACTCGGCTATGTTTCTGATGCTCGACGGCCTTGCCGGGCAGGCGCTGGATATACTGCGCATCGAGGCATTGAGTTCGGGTCTGCTGGCCCGCCTCGCCATTGTACTGGCGATGGGCGCCCTGGTGGTCTGGCAATGCCGCACGGCGGCAGGAGACGCGCAAGCTATCGTCCGCAAGGCGCTCATCATCACCGGCGCCATGTTCCTGCTCTCTCCCGCGCAGTTCCCCTGGTATTATCTGTGGGTACTGCCGCTGCTTGCCCTTGTGCCCGTGCGCGGCCTGCTGGTTCTCACCGCAACCCTGCCGCTCTACTACACGGCATTTTATTTCCTCTCGAATCAGACCTATGAGGTCTATTCGGAACGCCTTATCTGGCTCATCTGGCTCCCGGCGTGGGGGCTGCTTGCCTGGGAAGCGCGCCATTGGGCGGCATCTCTGCTAATTTCGCTGCTTCCATCGCGCAAGGCCAGGGAGACATCATGAGACAGGGCAAACGCATCGCCGTCGTCATCCCGGCGCTCAACGAGCGCGAGGCCATCCCCAAGGTCCTTTCGGACATTCCGGACTGGGTGGATGCGGTCATCGTCGCCGACAATGGCTCGAGCGACGGCACCGGCGAGGTTGCAAAGGCGCATGGCGCTATGGTCGTCCTGGAGCCCGAACGCGGCTATGGCGCGGCGTGTCTCGCCGGCATTGCCGCCTGCGGCCAGAGCGACATCATCGTTTTTCTCGACGGCGACTACTCCGACCATCCCGAAGAACTCGGCTCGCTGGTCGATCCGATCGTGTCGGGAAACCAGGAGCTTGTCATCGGGTCGCGCGCCACCGGCGGGGCGGAAAAAGGCGCGCTTACAATCCAGCAGCGCTTCGGCAACTGGCTCGCCTGCAAGCTCATGAACGGGTTGTGGCACACCTGCTACACGGATCTCGGCCCCTTCCGGGCGATTGACGCGCGGGCTCTCAAGCGGCTGGCCATGCGGGATCGCAGCTATGGCTGGACAGTCGAGATGCAGATCAAAGCCGCGCTGCTGGGGTTGAAAGCGACAGAAGTGCCGGTGAGTTACCGCCCGCGCATCGGTGTTTCGAAAATCTCGGGCACCCTCAAGGGCACCGTTCTCGCCGGCACGAAAATACTCTCCCTGATCGGCCGCTATGCGCTGTGGCCGCGATGGAGAAAGCAGGTTGCGGGCAAATAGAGCCCGTATATTTGTCCTGCCGCTGCGCTGTTCGAGGGCCTCTTTTTGTCGTCCTGTCGCTTCGCTATTTGAGGACCCTTTTATCTGTCCTGTCGCTTCGCTATTTGAGGACCCTTTTATCTGTCCTATCGCTTCGCTATTTGAGGACCCTTTTATCTGTCCTATCGCTTCGCTATTTGAGGACCCTATTTCGGCATCGTGGTCAGAAGCGCGCCGCGATCCACAAGCTCCCCCCAGTATTTGTTGAAGGGATGCACGAAGTCCGTGGGCCCAGCGGCGTTCACCAGCGCCCGGGCATCATTGTGCCATTCGAAGATGCCGCCATCGAGATTGTAGACTTTGCTGACGCCTTTTTCCTTGAGCGCGGCCTGAACCCTGGCCGCCAGCTTCGAGGAACGCACGCCGACCGCGCAGTAAAACACTACTATCTTGCCGCGCAGTTTATCTCCAAACCTGCTCATGAAGGTCGAGCGCCAGATGCCGGGATCGACGCGCTGGGAACCCTTGATACGGCTCACCGCAAACTCTTCGACTTCACGCACATCAAGCAGCACCACCGGCGCGCCACGCGCCATCTGTTCGGTCAGTTCCCCAGTGGAAATCTGTTCGACCCCCGGATAGTCCTGGCGGACCTTGGCGCGTATCTCATCAAGGGTGATCTGCTCCAGGGCGCTTGCCAAAGCCGGCGCCAGAAGGAGCATCACCAAGGCTAACGCGGCCGCGCGCGTGAGATATCGGGTACCGTAAGCGATCATGGGGCTGAAACTCCGATCCTTTGGGCCAATTGTCCAATCAAACCCGCGCGAGCACGGGTGGCTCCGCGCGCCCAATGTAAACCATGCCCGCGGGATCAAGAAAAATGGTACCGCTGGTATGAATCGAACATACGACCTCTTGATCCACAATCAAGCGCTCTAACCAACTGAGCTACAGCGGCACTTGGGGCCCCAAACCCAGGTGCAAATTAGGCGCAACCCCTTCATCTTGCAACCGCGCGCCGGCCCGGAATCTCAAATAAAAAGAAGACCCGGGTCAGAGACTGGCCCGGGCCTTCCATACTCATGTCACTTGAGGGGTACGCGCCTCCCGCCGGCTGGACGCCAGGCCAGAAAGCCAACTTTACGCGACGCAACTGCTCTACGCGGCCTGCCCGTTCGATTGAGCGGACAGCCCATAGAGTATCATATGCTAGCGGACCATGACTTTTTCAATGGACTGCGACACATGATCCTTGACGGGATTGGCCGTGTCGGCCGCGATCTTGGTGGCGAGGTCGCGCACTTCTTCCGCCTGCGCGGTGAGCGCGCTGAACTGATTGCGAACGAAGGACGTCTGCAATTCCATGAGTTCGGCGACATTTTTTGCGCCCGCCATACCCTTCGCCAGATCAAACCCGTTGTTCAGATTGGTCTGGGTCAGACCGATGACCTTGCGGTTGAGCGCGGCGGCGCCCTGCCCGGCCTGGTCAATCGACTGCTCAAGCGCCTCGACGGCATCTTCCATCGCGCCCTTGGCATTCTCATAGGTTTCGCGGGATTGCGTTACGCTCTTTTCGGCGATCGCACGCACGGCCTCGGGAACCGCGGCGTTAAAACCTTCAAACAGCTCCGATACGCCGGCTTCAACCTTCTTGAACTGATCGCCCGCGGCCTCGACGGCTTCATGTCCGCCATTCACATTGATCTCTGACATCTTTTTTCTCCACATCATGTCCTCCGGGGGGGTCCGTGAGGAACTCGCAATTTCATCGCCGCTGATCGCGGCATGCTTCATATAGGCATGACTATGCTGCATTGCAACATTTATTTTGCACCGCAGCATTCCTGACCCGCGGCAAAGCCCTGGATCCAGTGAATCCGTACTTTTTCCGACTATTCGGGTTTGGCTTTTTCGGCCGCTTTCGAGAGCAGCGCGGACAGTTCCTGAGCCTGTTCGGAATAGACGCTCATTTGCTGGCGTGCATAGGAGCTCTGAATCTCGAACGCTTCCTGCGCGTCCTTGGCTTTCACCAGTTTTTCAGCCAGATCGAAACCGGATTTCAGATTCGATTCGGCGATCTGGACGGCCTTGGACTGAATGTCCCTGGCGCTCCCGCTCACGGCCTCTGATGACTGCGTCATCATCTCCTGGGCCTTTTTGTTGGCTTCCATCAGCTGGTCATAGGCTTCTTTCGCCTGTTCCACGCCTTTTTCCGCCATTCCTCGCATCGATTCCGGAATTTCAAAGGGTGTTTTCTCGGTCATATCCTCATCTCCCTGTTTGGCGCTGACGCCGGGTCCACGCCTCTCTTATAACAAACGGATTATTGCAGTGCAATATAAAATTGGTGCAATGCACCATTTTTTTATCCCGCAGGGTCGGGGAAGCCGCGTGTGGACGACAGCCGTATTTCACAGTATTCAGGACAATAACAAGGGTTCCGGCCCTTGGTTTTGGATCCGACGGGCATCGGTTCAAAGCAACAATTTGAGGTTGAGTGCGCGCAGGCGGGTACGCCTGAACTTTTCCCTGCGCGTGGGACCACATTGGCTTGGCGCAACCCTCCAGCAGCGGCCTTTAAGGGTATGGGACAGACCAAAAATCCAAACGGCAAACCGGCGGGCGCCGATCACCGCGATGCGCTCGACAAGATCGCGAGCCTGATTCTGGTCGCTGGCGAGAGTGAGCCCGCCACCGTGTCCGGCGACACGGATCGCGAAATTCCCGATGCCGGTCCTGAAGAAGGGCCGCATCCTCTGGCCGGTCTGCGCGAACCCGGTGCAAGGCGGCTCCTGGAAGCGCTCCCCGCCGGCCTTGCCGTCTGCGAGGGCGCCGAGTTGCTCAATGCCAATCAGGCTTTTGCCCTGGCCTTCGGCTATGCCTCACCGCGCGA
The DNA here is from genome assembly GCA_003228955.1 of Hyphomicrobiales bacterium. Taxonomy (GTDB): domain Bacteria; phylum Pseudomonadota; class Alphaproteobacteria; order Rhizobiales; family Methyloligellaceae; genus UBA2767. The sequence goes on along the minus strand of QIGN01000045.1, from coordinate 1,089 downwards.
GCTTCAGAAGGCGGGCGGAATACGCGGCATCTTCCCCAAAGAGGCACGCGTGCTTTCAGGAAATCTTCTGAAAGCCCAGGGCAGATCGGGAAAACCAGTCGAATTGCAGGCGCGCTCGCACAGCGGGCGGGAATTTCTCGTCCCCGTGGCGGTCCACACGATTGGGCCTGAAAAGGAGAAAAACGCCATTCTTATGGTACTCCATCCCCATAACGCGGCGCCCCCGCCCGGCAAGCCGGGGGACAAGCCAAAGTCCCGCAAGACAAAAACAGACCGCGCCGATGCCCCCGCCGCCCGAAAAAAGAAACGCGGGAAGCGCGGCAAGAACAAAACCGCATCAAATTCCGGGTCCGGCATCGAGCGGACCGATTTTCTCGCCAAGGTCAGCCACGAGGTGAGAACGCCGCTCAATTCGATAATCGGCTTTTCGGAAATCATGAAAGAGGAGCAACTCGGGCCGATCGGCAATGAGCGCTACCGAGGCTATATCCGCGATATTCATGAGAGCGGCCTCTATGCGCTCAGTCTGATCAACGACCTGCTCGATATTTCCAAGATCAAGGCCGGCGAGTTCGAGCTGAATTTCGCCGCCGTCGACCTCGACGAGGTCGCCAGCGAATGCGTGCATTCCATGCAGCCGCAGGCCCAGCGCCAGCGCGTGCTGCTGCGCACGTCCTTCGCCGATGACCTGGCGCCCGTGCTGGCTGACCGCCGCTCCATCAAGCAGATCATCCTCAACCTGGTGTCGAACGCGATCAAGTTCACCAAGCCCGGCGGCCAGGTGATCGTCTCCACGCAGGCCACCGCTTCGGGGGGGGTCAGAATTCGCGTGCGCGATACGGGCGTCGGCATGTCGAAGGGCGAGGTCACGCTCGCCATGAAGCCGTTTCAGCAACTCGATACGGCACCGCGCAACCAGACCGGCACCGGTCTGGGACTGCCGCTGACAAAGGCGCTGGTGGAAGCCAACCAGGCGAAATTCAAGCTGCGCAGCATTTCCCAATCCGGCACCCGGATCGACGTGACCTTTCCCAAAAGCCGGGTCGCCGGCGCCAAGGATTAGGGCTGGGCTCAAAGGCGAGGATGGGC
>QIGN01000164.1 GCA_003228955.1 Hyphomicrobiales bacterium | reverse complement strand
CAGCGGGCAATGAAGTCGTCACGGTTGAAACCCTTGATGTAATCGCCCACAAGCGTGTCTACGGCGTCAAAATTTTCCAGCCGTTTGCCGACAACGCCATATTTATCAGACTCGGCCAACTCCTCCCTGCCCATCATGGCGCATAGCCGCGCGAACATGGCATCGGACGTGCAGGCGATGGCCAGCCACTTGCCGTCCTTCGCCTGGTAGTGCCCATGGGGCACGGCGTTCAGCGTCTTGGTGCCCTCCGGCCCGCGCACAATCCCCGCTTCCGCGTAAGCCGGCGCCAGTTCATCGAGCACCCGGAAGATGGACTCATACAGGCTCAGATCGATCACCTGCCCCTGCCCCGTCTGGTCACGGTGGCGCAGCGCCATGAGCACGCCGACGGTTCCATAAAGCCCGGTGATGTAGTCAGCCAGCGACGTCGAGCCCGGAGTTACCGGCGGCCCGCCGGGCATGCCGGCGAGATGGACGAGGCCGGCATAGGCATGGGCGATGCGGGCGAAGCCGGGGCGGTCGCGATAGGGGCCGTCCTGCCCGTAGCCGGAAATCCTGAGCAGAATGAGACCGGGATTGACCTCGCTAAGAACATCCCAGCCCAGCCCCCATTTTTCCAGCGTTCCGGGTCGGAAATTCTCGCACAGAATATCGGACTTCGAGACGAGCTTTTTGAGGATTTCTGCACCTTCCGGCGCACGCAGATTGAGCGTCAGGGAAGATTTGTTGCGCCCCTCGCTTTTCCACGCCAGCGTGTCGCCGCCATCCTTCGGGGTACCGTAGCGCCGCCACGGGTCGCCGCCATCGGGACGCTCCACCTTGAGGACTTCGGCGCCGAATTCGCCAAGCGTCGAGGCCGCGAAGGGGGCAGCGACGAAGGTCGCCAGATCGAGAACCCGGATGCCCGAAAGCGGCAGTAGCGGCTTTTTTATTTGTCCTATCGCTTCGCTATTTGAGGACGGATCAGCTGTCGACATCAAGAGGTTCCGTGCCGGCGGGTTTGCCGTCCGCGCCCATCGTGATCTTTTCCACCTTGGCTTCGGCCTTTTTCAGCAGAGCGTCGCAGTGTTTGCGCAAAGCCTCGCCGCGCTCATAGATGGCAATGGACTCTTCCAGCTCCACATCGCCCTTCTCCAGCTTGGCGACGATCTCTTCAAGCTCGCCCATGGCCGCCTCGAAGCTCATGGCGCCGATATCGTCTTTTTTTGTCTTTTCAGCCATTTCTTTCCTCAATTGCCCGCATCCATCAGCACCTGGACATGGGCCGCGACCGAGTTCGCAAGTCCGTCCAGATCATAGCCGCCTTCGAGCATGGAGACGACCCGGCCCTCGCAACTTTTATCGGCAATCTCGATAAGTCTGGCGGTTGCCCAGGAGAAATCCTCCTCGACGAGCCGCAGGCTCCCCAAGGGGTCGCGCTCATGGGCATCGAAGCCGGCGGAAATCAGGATGAGGTCCGGCCGGTGCGCGGAGAGCTGCGGCAATATCCGGTTTTCAAAGGCCTCGCGGAACACATCCCCGCCATCGCCCGCCCGCATGGGCGCGTTGCAGATATTTCCAACGCCTGATTCACTGATCGCGCCGGTGCCGGGAAAGAGAGGCATCTGGTGGGTCGAACCGAAATAGAGGTTTTTGTCGTCCCAGAACATGGCCTGCGTTCCATTGCCGTGATGGACATCGAAATCGACGACGGCGATGCGCTCCGCGCCGTGTCTGGCCCGCGCGTAAAGCCCCGCGACGGCGATATTGTTGAACACGCAAAACCCCATGGCCGTTTCGCTCTCGGCATGGTGACCGCAGGGGCGGATGGCGCAAAAGGCGTTGTCCGCCTCGCCCGTCATCACAGAATCGACCGCGTGAATGCCGGACCCCACCGCGCGCAGGGCCGCCTCCCAGCTTTTCGGGCTCAGCACCGTATCGCCGTCGACGCGCACCAGCCCTTCTTGCGGGGTGGCTTTGCGGATGGCCTCGATATAGGGACCGGGATGCGCGCGCTCGATGTCTGCGACATCGGCCATGGGCGCCTCTTCGCGCTTGAGATCGTCGAAGTCGTTTGTATCGATCACCTTCTTGATGGCCCGCAGGCGATCGGGCCGTTCGGGGTGTCCGGGCCCCGTGTCATGCTCGATGCAAACGTCATGTGTGAGATAAAGGGTCGTCACTGCGTCCTGCCAGCTTCACCTGAGTGTCGCCCATTCATAGTCATGTTGATGGCAAACCGCTACCCGGTCACCGCATCGCCCGCGCCCGGTAACACCCAGCTCGCGCCTCCGACAATGGATTTCGCCAGTCCCGGCGCTTCGACGGCGTGGTTTTCCGCATAATAACGCGCCAGCGTGACAGCCCCGCCCGCGCTGGCATTACCGCCGCGTGCCTGTTTCAACGCGCCCCTGGCCATATAGACCGCGCCACTGGCAATGCCGAACAGCCGCGTATAAGCGCTGGCCCCCGCAAGCGCGGTCGCGGTATCATCGGCGAGCTTGCCAAGAAGGAAGGCGGTCGCCTCTTCCAGCGCGGTAATCGCATCCTTGAGACAAACCGCGGTGTCGCCAAATTCAGGAACATTGGAAGCGCCCACATCCGCAACAATTTCCCGCAATGACGCGATATGCCGCCGCACGGCCTCGCCGCCGCCCTTTGGTATTTTGCGGGCCACCAGATCAATCGCCTGAATGCCGTTGGTGCCCTCATAGATGGGGGCGATGCGGGCGTCGCGCAGATGCTGGGCGGCTCCGGTTTCCTCAATGTAACCCATGCCGCCATGAACCTGTATGCCTTCCGACGCCACCTCGACCCCCATGTCGGTGGAGAAGGCCTTGGCGACGGGCGTCAGCAGGCTCGCCATGGCTTGGGCCGTCTCGTCACTGCCGCGCTCGGCAATATCGATCATGCGCGCCGTCATGAGGCAGATCGCCCGCGAGGCGGACGTTTTGGCTTTCATGGACAGCAGCATGCGTTTGACATCGGGGTGATCGACGATCGCGGTTTGTTTGCCGTCCGGCCCGCGCCCCTGTTTGCGCTCGCCCGCGAAGCCTCTCGCCTGCTGAAAGGCACGCTCGGCAATGGCGGTACCCTGCACGCCCACCGCCAGCCGGGCGCGGTTCATCATCGTGAACATGGCCGCAAGCCCGCGGGTTTCCTCGCCCACAAGCCAGCCCTTCGCGCCGCCCTTGTCGCCCATCTGCATGACGCATGTGGGACTGGCATGAATGCCGAGTTTATGTTCAAGGGAAAGGCAATGGACATCATTGCGTTCTCCGAGGGAACCATCTGAATTCATGAGGATTTTCGGCACCAGAAAAAGCGATATTCCGCCTGTTCCGGGCGGTGCGTCCGGCGTGCGCGCCAGCACCAGATGCACGATATTCTCGACCAGATCATGCTCGCCAAAAGTGATGAATATCTTGGTGCCCGAGAGCAGATAGCTGCCATCGTCCTGCGGCATGGCAATCGTCCTGAGCGTGCTCAAATCGGAACCCGCATGAGGCTCGGTGAGCAGCATGGTGCCCGACCATTCTCCTGAAACCAGTTTCGGCAGATAGCTTTGCTTCAACTCATCGGAACCGAAATGCGCGATGGTCTCGGCCGCGCCCTGTGTCAGCATCGGGTTGAGGGCGAAGGACATGCAGGCCGACTGCCACATCTCGCCCACCGCCATGGACACCAATACGGGGAGCCCCTGCCCGCCATAGTCACCCGATCCGGCGAGGCCGGCCCACCCGGCCTCGCGCCATTGCCGGTAGACAGTGCGCCAGCCCTCCGGCATCTGCACCACGCCATTTTCAAGTTTCGCGCCCTGGCTGTCGCCCTGACGGTTCAGCGGCGCGATACGCTCGGAGGCAAACTTTCCGGCCTCTTCCAGAATGGCCTCCACGAGATCGGTATCGAGATCGGGAAACAGGCCGTCCTCAATGAGTTCAGTCAACCCGGCGATGTCGTTCAGGGCGGCTGAAATTTCCGTGACGGGGGCGGTATATGTCATTTCTGTTTGCGAGCCTGCGGGACCAGAGTCTGTTCGGAGCGCCGACTACCACAATTGCATGATCGCGCCGGTCATGCGACCTAAACACCGCCATGCCAATTGTTGCCGCAACACAGTCCTCGATCATGCAAGCCGCCAAGGTGCTGGGGCAAGGCGGCGTGGTCGCGTTCCCGACCGAAACCGTCTATGGGCTGGGCGCCGACGCCACCAACGCAGACGCGGTGTTGCGCGTCTATGAGATGAAAGGCCGGCCCCGCTTCAATCCATTGATTGCCCATGTGGCGGATATCGAGGCCGCTGAAGCCCATGGCCATTTCAATGCTTCTGCTTGCAAACTGGCGGAATTTTTTTGGCCGGGCCCGCTAACGCTGGTCCTCAAAAAGCGTGATGAGAGCGGAATTTGCGATCTGGTCTCGGCCGGGCTTGAAACCATCGCGCTTCGCGTACCCTCAAATGACATCGCGCGAGGCCTGCTGCGCGCGGCTCGCTGCCCGGTCGCGGCGCCAAGCGCCAACAGGTCCGGTCATGTCAGCGCGACAACGGCGTCGCATGTGGCCCTGGACCTTGGAGAGAATCCGGAATTCATTCTCGATGGGGGAGATACCACGCTGGGTCTTGAATCCACGGTGGTCGATCTGAGTGGACATGAACCGCTTCTACTGCGCCCGGGAGCGATCCCGCGCGAGGAAATCGCGCAGTCTCTTGGGGTGAAGCTTGGAGATGCGGAAGCCAGTGAACAGCCCAATTCACCAGGTCAGATGGCGAGCCACTATGCGCCAGCGGCTCGGCTGCGGCTGGAAGCCACTTCGGTGGAGCCGGACGAAACTCTGCTTGCCTTCGGACCGAATCCGCCGCCTACGAAGCGCCCGACGGTCAATCTCAGTCCGAAAGGCAGTATGCGCGAGGCGGCAAAGCGCCTGTTCGCTGCTCTGCGCGAACTGGACGCGAGCGGATGCGAGGGCATCGCCGTGATGCCCATTCCCGATGAAGGGCTGGGAGAAGCCATCAACGACCGCTTGGCCCGCGCCACCGCACCACGCGGCGACTAGCCTCCTTCGCGCGATTGTGCCAACAAGAAACTCAACCCATCCAGGTCCTCTCTCATATGACGACAGAAGCAAAAAACAAGCGGACAGCACCTTCGAGTGACCTGCTCGACCGGTTTGCCGCCATTGCCGGCGAGGCAAATACGGTTCGTGACGCCGGGCAGATGGACGCGTATCTGACGGAGTTGCGCCATCTTTACACGGGCAGGGCCGCCCTTGTGCTGCGCCCCGGATCGACGCAGGAAGTATCGAAAATCCTTGAACTCGCCAATGAAACGGGCACGGCCGTCGTCCCCCAGGGCGGCAACACCGGGCTTGTGGGCGGGCAAATCCCGTTTGATGGCGGCGACGAAATCATCGTTTCACTGTCACGGATGAACGCCATCCGCGCCATCGACCCGGAAGGCAACACCATGACGCTCGATGCCGGCGTTATTCTTGAGCGGGCGCAGGCAGCGGCGGATCAGGTGGGCCGGCTGTTTCCCCTCTCGCTGGCGTCCGAAGGGAGCTGCCAGATCGGCGGCAATCTCGCGACCAATGCGGGCGGCACCGCCATGCTGGCCTATGGCAATGCGCGCGACATGGTTTTGGGGCTCGAAGTGGTATTGGCCGACGGGCGCATCTGGAACGGCCTGCGCGCGCTGCGCAAGGACAATACGGGCTATGACCTCAAGAACCTGTTCATCGGATCGGAAGGCACGCTCGGCATCATCACCGGCGCGGTGCTGAAGCTGTTTCCAAAGCCCGCGGAATACGCCACCGCCTTCGCCGGCCTGTCCAACTTGGAGGATGCGGCCCGCTTTTTCGGCCTTGCGCGACAGGCCGCAGGGGGGCTGATGACCGCATTTGAAATCATTCCTCGCACCGGTATCGAAATGGTGCTCAGGCATGGCGACCTGGTCCGCGACCCCCTTGAGACGCCCCACGACTGGTATGTGCTCATCGAGCTTTCGGGCCGCGAGGCCTCAGGCGCGTGCGGCGAATGTCTTGAAAACCTTCTGGGTGACGCCCTGGAAGGGAAGATTATCCGCGATGCCGCCCTCGCCTCGTCGCTTGCCCAGAGGAATGATTTCTGGCGGCTGCGCGAACTCATGTCCGAGGTACAACGCCTTGAGGGCGGTTCGATCAAACATGACGTATCGGTACCGGTCGCGCGCATTCCTGAATTCATCACCCGGGCAAACGATCTTGTGCAGGCGATGGTTCCCGGCGCGCGCCCTGTTCCCTTCGGCCACTATGGCGACGGCAATATCCACTATAATGTCAGCCAGCCTGCCAAGATGGACAAGGACGTCTTCATGGCCCAATGGGACGCGATTGCTGCGGGCGTGCATGAGATCGTGCTCGACCTGGAGGGGTCAATCAGCGCCGAACACGGCATCGGGCGGATGAAGCGCGAAATTCTGAAGAAGGTCAAAAGCGAGGTCGAGCTCGATATGATGCGCCAGATCAAGGACTTGCTCGATCCCAAGGGCATCCTCAATCCGGGAAAGGTTCTTTAGGGTCCTCATATAGCGAAGCGGTAGGACAAATAAAAAAAGGCTCCATCTCATGCCCGCGCTCGATATCAGGGAAATCGGCGATGACGACGTCGAAGACGTGGCGGCGCTCTGGAAAACATGCGGCCTGACCCGCCCCTGGAACGACCCCCATGCCGATATTGCGTTCGCCCGCAAATGCGAAAATGCCACTCTGCTTGTTGGAAGGCTGAGCGGATCGATTGTCGCCAGCGCCATGGCCGGGCATGACGGGCATCGCGGAACGGTTTATTATGTAACCGTTGATCCTGACCTCCAGGGCAAGGGTCTTGGCCGCGCGATTATGGCGGCTGCGGAAGACTGGCTGCGGAAACGCGGGGTGTGGAAGCTCAATCTCATGGTCCGTGAGAGCAATACGCCGGTAATCGATTTCTATGAAGCGCTTGAATATGAGCGCGAAGACCGGGTGAACCTCGCCAAGTGGATTGACCTTTCGAAAAAACCTTCCGGCAAAATGCCCTAGAGAAGACGCCGCCCAAGAGGCTCCAGTAATTCGGGAGTGTCGCTGGACGGCTTGTTGATCCTTGGGTCCAGTTCGACCGCCTCCAGCAGCGTGTCGGCGGCAGGCACGAGATATTCGGCAAGGTCCTCTGGAGACAGGCGCTTGCAGTCGAGCCATGCATCGAACTGTTCCGGCTCCAGAATGACAGGCATCCGGTTGTGAAGCGGAGCTACGGTCGCGTTGGCCTGCGTGGTGAGTATAACGCATGTGTCGATTTCGCTGCCATCGGCCCCCTGCCAATGCTCCCAAAGCCCCGCGAAGGCCAGCAGCCCTTCATCGGGGCGTTTGAGATAGAATGGCCTCTTCGCGCCGCGCTGTCCTGTCCACTCCATAAATCCGTCAGCGGGAATCAGGCATCGGCGATGGCGCATACCAGCCCGGAAGGATGGTTTTTCGGCAGCCGTTTCACTGCGGGCGTTGATCGGCGTGGTGAAATTGTCCGGGTCCCTGACCCAGGACGGCAACAGGCCCCAGCGTACATGGGTCAACTCCGGAGCGCCGCCGGGTCCTTTGCGTACAATATGAATCTGCTGTGTCGGTGCAATATTATATCGCGGCGGAAAATTCGGCCGGTTCAGATGCCCGAACGTGGCGCGAATGATTTCGGGGCTGGATTTGAGGGCGAACCGGGAGCACATCAAGTGCCAATAGCAAGCCGGCTGCTTGACATAAAGCACGAATTCCGTGGACGGGAGTAAGGCTTTGGTTACTCTTTCACGCCACCCTTTGATAATTCCGTTGGTGTTGTGCAAGTTGGGTGAGTTAGATGTCCAAGTCCTCTGTTCAGTTACGTGTCGTTGCGTCAAATGACAATGAATTCACCCGCGAAAATCTTGCGAGCGCCTTCAGGAATTCTATGACTGAGCATCTTCGGGCTCATACAAAGGACACCAATGTCAATTCCGAGACCTTGCTCACGACAGATTACCTTAATCATTTCAATGAGATAATCATGCTCCTGGAGCTGGTTCCCTCTGCGCCTACCAAGTTCGCGGCGGAACTCGCCGGGTGGCAGCATGAATCCTACGAAGAGCATTTCACCCACTCCGGCTTTCGCGACAAGGAACTGGCGATCATCGGCTATCGGAACGCACCCGAAGAGGTGCGCCGCGCCTTCGATTCGTCCGTGGCCGATCTTGAGACCGAGATGGTGATTCTGCTGCAGCAGGTTCAGGAGAAAATTGCCGCCGGGGATACCGAGGGCCTGTCCAGACTCTGCAATGAGGCGGTGCCGCAGCTTCAGAACTACATTCAGATCACCGCCGGCATCGTCAATGGATCGGTGCCTGGCGGCCCGGAAGCCGCCGAAACCGGCACCGCCTCGAATAACGACAGCGTAAGCGCCCAGTCCGCCGTGGACGCGCTCTTCGACTAGGGTCCATACTCAATCGGATCATCTCATCCTCATAATGCTCCGTGGCCGCGCGCCGCCGCCAGCTGCGTCATTTTTGGCCATGGCAAAGTGCTCATCGCGCAGCGCCGCAAGCCGCCGCTCGCAGGCATCTGGAGTCTGCCGGGGGGCCATATTGAAGCTGGGGAAACAGCGCAGGGCGCCGCATTGCGGGAGCTTGCCGAGGAAACCGGTATCGAGGCGGACCTCAAGGGTGTTGCCGATGTGGTGGATGTCATATTGCGGGACGATGCGGGAGCGTTGCGGGAGCATTATGTAATTACCGCGTTTTATGGCGTCTGGACGCGCGGCGACGCACGGCCCCTGAGCGACTGCCAGGCGGTTGAATGGGTTGATCCATCCGCCCTCTCGCATTGGGACATGACGCAAGGAACCCCGGCCATTATTCAGCGCGCGGCCGGCCTGCTTGAGCGCCCGGCGCAATAGCCACCCGTTCACGAAGTTTTCAGGCCGGGTGACTGGCCGGACGCACAATCCGTGTCCATACTAAGAACTGCCATGAAAAAAAATAAAATTGACTGGGCGCGGGCGGCATACGCCGTGTTTGCACTCGCCTTTCTTGTTGCCGTGTCGGCGCCCGTTGAAGCGAACCCGGACCGCTGGCGTCTTCAGGGCTGGAGCAAAACAGACTTCAGCAAAAAATCCATCGATTTTAAGGAAGTCCTGTCCGGCGGGCCGCCGAAGGACGGCATCCCCTCGATTGACAATCCTAAATTCGTCCCCGTGGCGGATATCTCGGGCCTTGTCGACACAGAGCCGGTCGTCAGCCTTGAAATAGATGGCGATGCACGCGCCTATCCTTTCCAGATACTGATGTGGCACGAGATTATCAACGACGTGATTGGCGGCACGCCGATCGTCGTCACCTATTGTCCGCTGTGCAATTCGGCGGTCGTGTTCGACCGGCGGCTCGATGGCAAGCTGCTCGAATTCGGCACGACGGGTAAACTGCGCAAGTCCAATCTCATAATGTATGACCGGCAGACGGAAAGCTGGTGGCAGCAGTTCGTCGGTGTCGGCATCGTTGGCGAGTTTACGGGTAAGAGTTTGAGGACTTATCCCGCGCGAATCGAGGCGTTCGGGAAATTCAAAGCCAGACACAGCAAAGGCAAGGTCCTCGTTCCGAACGACGATTCCATGCGCCAGTATGGACGCAATCCCTATGCCGGGTATGACACGACCGCCACTCCATTTCTCTACAAGGGCGAGATGCCCGAAGGTATTAACCCGATGGCCCGCGTTGTCGCCTTCAAGGTCGATGGAAAACCGCAGGCCGTCACGATTGAGTTGCTGCGCAAGAAGGGCAAAATGAAATTGGGGAACGTCGAGATTTCATGGCAAAAGGGGCAGAATTCAGCACTGGACACATCCGAGATTGCCAAGGGCCGCGATGTCGGCAATGTCGTTGTGCAACGCAAGTCGGCAAGTGGCGCTGAAGACATCCTGTATGATGTCACCTTCGCGTTCGTGTTCTATGCGTTTTTTCCCAAACAACCCATTATCGATAGTTAGCGCCGAGCCAGGTTGCGCCTCATCGCGTCTGGCGGCAGGCGGAAATTTGCGCTACCAGACACATATGCACGACACGAACCGGAAAGTCCGCGCGTGGTGTCTCATGGCTACCCTCTGCGCGAGCCTGATTGTCCACATGCCGCGCAACGCCGGCGCGCAGCTCAATCAGGACGACCGCCCCTATGACGGCAAGCTGGTGCGCCTGTCGGAAATTCTCGGGGGGATACATTATCTGCGGGAACTTTGCGGTGCGGATGAGGGTCAGGTCTGGCGCGACCAGATGAAGGAAATCATCGATCTGGAAGGCACCACGGCCATCCGCCGCGCCAAGCTGGTAAAAGGGTTCAACAAGGGTTACCGGGGGTACCGGCGCACCTACCGCTCCTGCACCGAGCCCGCGAAGACCGCCATCGACCGCTTCATGGACGAAGGCGCGGCGCTTTCCGACTTGCTTCTCAAGGAAAATCAATAGCACTAGCGGCGTTTGAACGGAGAGAAGATTAACCGTTAATACAGCCCGCGCACCGCGTTCACGCCTTCTCCATGTTAAGAAAATCGTACAACAGGAAATGCGCGATTGGCGGCGGCCGGTTGCCAGACCGGATGTATGGAACGCAACTGCGATGGAATTGTCGGAAATAACCGAAAAGAGCCAGAAGTGGGCCGCCCTGCGCTATATCACCGACGCGTGGGAGGAAGCCCTGTTCGACGGCATCGAGCCCGAGATGCTCGCCAATGCGTC
>QIGN01000154.1 GCA_003228955.1 Hyphomicrobiales bacterium | reverse complement strand
GTCGCCGTCCCCGTCAAGGTCCGTCAGACCGCTGATATACCAGTTCGACCAGAACGGCAGGTCATAGGACCCCGAGACAGCCCCCCCGCTCAGGGTCCACAGCTGGTTCGCCGACCCGTTGCTCACCGCAACGTCGGTTTCCCCGTCGCCGTTAAAGTCCGAAGTTCCAAGGATCGTCCAGCCCGAAGGCGCGGCAAACGCGGGCGCGCCTGAACCTTCGCTCACCACATCGCCGGCATCGTCCACCACATAGCTGTCGTCCCCGGAGCCGCCTTCCATGAGGTCCGCGCCCGTGCCGCCGTCCAGAACGTCATCGCCCGCGAACCCGCGCAGCGTGTCATTGCCGCCAAGACCGGACAGCGTGTCGTTGACCCCGCCGCCCTCCAGCGTGTCGGAACCAGACGTCCCCGTCAGGTTGAGGGGCAACTGCGGCTGGAGACTGTCAGCCGTAAAGTCCGTCTCGCTCAAAGTAATATTGCCCGCAAGATCAACCGCGAAGTCGGCGGAGCCGTCCCCGTCAATGTCACCTTCGACAACCGTCACATTGCCCGAAGCGTCATAGATGTAACGCAGCGAAGCCGCTCCATTGAAGGCATCCGTTCCCAGGAACCGGAACGCGTCAGCGCTCCCCTGCGACCCGTCGCCATCAATCCCCGACAGATCGAGCAGGTCCTCGCCAACGCTAAAGTCGGTGATCAGGTCCCGGCTTCCCCCGCCCGCGCCGCTGTCGCCAGCGCCGAAAACGAACAGATCGAAACCCGACCCGCCCGTCAGAATGTCCGCGCCTGCGCCTCCGGTAAGAACATCATCGCCCAGACCTCCGGAAATCGTGTCACTCCCGCCCAGTCCGCTCAGTGCGTTGTTGAGTGAATTTCCCCCAATGACATCATCGCCGCCGCCGCCAATCGCATTTTCAATCCAGCTGCCATTTGCGATCCCGATATTATAGGTCATTGAGCTGGAGGTGCCGCCCGCCGACGAATACATCCCCGGTTCCAGATCGATAATCGCGCGCTGCGAGAAACCGGACAGATCCAGCGTGTCGGTGCCGCCGGCATCGTAGATCGTCACAACCGGCGCTGAATTCTGTGAGAAATCGAAAATTGCGTTTCCGGCATTGGCGTTGAAGCCATAGGTCGTGTCGCCCGTGCGTGTTGTCAGATCGGCGCCGTAAATCGACTGGACCGTCAAAATGTCGTGGACCATCGGTGTCTGGGCATATTGCCAGCCGGTTCCGCCATTCCAGTCCGCTCCGGTGTTCGAGGCACTGAAATAGGACATCACGGTCCACTGATGCGTATCCTGGGCATAGACCGCGTCATTGGCGTAAGTCGGCGATCCGCCATTGTAGGCGCCGGGATGGCTCAGACCGACCGCATGACCGACTTCATGGAGAATGGTCATGAAATAATAGTCGCCGGGGTCGGGGCTGTAGAGTCCGGTATAGGTCGGCGCGTTCAACCAGATTTCCCCGGCCCACGCATAGTTTCCAGGATAATAGGCATGGGCGTAGTTGATGTAGGTTGTCGTGTTGCCGAACTTGACGTTCGCGTATTCCTGGCTAGACGTCTGCTCGGTGAATGACGGCGCGATCAGATCGTCCCACAAGGACATGACATTTCGCGTGGCGGTTTCCTGATAGGACGTGAAGGCGGAAAAACCATCGCCTTCATATCCAATGTTCCAGGCGGGCGAGCTTTGCAGAAACCCGTATGTCAGCTGGCTGCCATACCACTGCGCGCCGGAATCTATCTGGCCAATAACCTGCGCGTTTGTGAATACCGGCGCCATTTACGCGCCTCCGAGGGCTGTTGTGGGCGCAATGGCGGTTGTCGTTTGAAGTGACTTATTGCCGGAGGCGCAAAGAGGCGCCCCCGTCATCGGGCCCGAATTTGCAGTCTTTGCCTGACTCGGGTGTTTCACCGCGCCGCACCTCCGGTTACTTAGCCCCCATCGTCCCCAAAACTCGCTACCCTGTCCCTGCAGATTCAAATCGCAAAAAACCGGCAAATCATAATCCGGACGGCCATGGCTCACACGCTTGGCTGGCCAAATCCGAGACAGAAGAAATACACAGCCAGATAGTCAATCGAATCGATTAAAATCGGGATAATAAAGAAATTCGAATTTTAAGTGCAATTTGCCCGGCATCGCTGTGGATACCGGCACCCGGCGGACCGTCGGAACTATTGTCATCCCGGTTTCTTCTGGCGCTATGAAAATGCCGGTTTCACAGACCGGTCCCTAAGCCCGGTAATACTCCCGGTACCACTCAACGAACTTCGCGATGCCGTCCTTGATTCCGGTGCCGGGGCGGTAGCCTATATCATGCGCCAGACCGTCTATATCGGCGTAGGTCGCGAGCACGTCGCCGGGCTGCAGGGGGAGATAATTCATCTCCGCCTTTTTGCCCAGCGCGGATTCGAGTGCGGCGACAAAGTCCATCAGCTGAACCGGATTGTTGTTGCCGATATTATAGAGCCTGTACGGGGCGTCCGAGGTGCCGGGATCGGGCTTGCCCGAATCCCATTCCTCATTTGGCGCCGCAATGTGATCGACGCTGCGCACCACACCCTCCACGATGTCGTCGATATAGGTAAAATCGCGGGCATGTTCGCCATTGTTGAATACGTCGATGGGCTCGCCGGCCAATATTTTGCTGGTGAAAAGAAACAGCGCCATATCGGGCCGGCCCCAGGGCCCGTATACAGTGAAGAAACGCAAACCCGTCGCCGGCAGACGGTGGAGATGCGCATAAGTATGCGCCATCAGTTCATTCGATTTCTTGGTGGCCGCATAGATGCTGAGCGGGTGATCGACATTCTGATGTACGGAGAAGGGAAGCGCAGTGCTGGCGCCATAGACCGAACTGGAGGACGCGAAAACCAGATGCCCGACCCGGGTTTGCCGGCATCCTTCCAGGATGTTTATGAACCCGACCAGATTGGAATCGACATAGGCGCGCGGGTTTTCGATTGAATACCGCACCCCGGCTTGCGCCGCGAGATGGATGACGCGGTCGAATTTCTCCTGCGCAAAAAGCTCTTCGATCGCCGCACGGTCTGCCAGATCCGCCCTGACGAAACTGAAGCCATTGCGCCCTTCGAGCTTCGCCAGCCGCGCCTCTTTCAGCGAGACATCGTAATAGTCGTTGAGGTTATCGAGTCCGACAACCCGGTCGCCCCGGTCGAGCAACGCTCTGGCGGTATGAAAACCGATAAAGCCCGCCGCACCGGTCACGAGGATTTTCATCTTTTGCGGTCCATCTAAATTCGTCCGCCGCTCAATTCGGCCGGCACAATCCCCTTGATGTCATAGATCAGCCCGCCCTTGGTCAACAACGCCTTGAGCCGGTGCTCGTCCAGTTCGACGATTTCGGCATGGGCCACAGCCAGCACAACCGCGTCGAAGGGACCGCCGGGAAGATCGCTGGACACCCGAACACTATATTCGCGCATCGCGGCCTCAGGGTCCGCCAACGGGTCATAAACGCTCACTTCGCCCACCTCCTCGCCCAGCGCGCGTACCAGGTCGGCAATCTTGGTATTGCGGGTGTCGGGGCAGTTTTCCTTGAATGTAAAGCCCATCACCAGCACGCGCGCATCTTCCACCCCCTGCCCGCGCGCGCGCAGGGTCCTGACGATGTCGCGCGCGACATATCCCGCCATCGCGTCATTGATGCGCCTGCCCGCGAGAATCATCTCAGGGTGAAAGCCAACGGATTTCGCCTTGTGGGTCAGGTAATAGGGATCGACGCCAATACAGTGCCCGCCAACAAGGCCCGGGCGGTAGGGATGAAAATTCCACTTGGTTCCGGCAAGCGAGAGCACTTCCGCCGTGTCGAGATCGAGTTCCCTGAAAAGCATGGCGAACTCGTTCACCAGCGCAATATTGACGTCGCGCTGGATATTCTCAATGACCTTGGCCGCTTCCGCGGCACGGATGGACTTCGCCTTCCGGGTGCCGGCGGTAATCACTTTTGCGTAGACCGCGTCGATCAGATCCGCCACTTCGGGGGTCGAGCCGGAGGTGATTTTCATGATGTCCGGCAGGCGGTGCTTTTCATCGCCGGGATTGATGCGCTCGGGCGAATAACCGGCGAAGAAACCTTCGTTGAATTCGAGTCCCGAGGCGCGCTCCAGTTCGGGCACGCACACCTCCTGCGTCGCGCCGGGATAAACGGTCGATTCAAACACCACGATATCGCCCGCCCTGAGCGATTTGCCGACGGTCGAGCTGGCGGATATGAGCGCGGACAGATCAGGCGTTTTAGTCTCGTCCACGGGCGTCGGCACCGTGACGATGAGGAAATTGCAGGGCGCCAGGGCATCGGGATCGCTTGTACAGGAAAGGTTTTTGGCGGCCGCGAACTCCCGCGCGCTCACCTCCCGCGTGGCATCGATGTTCTGCGCCAGATCGGCGATACGCCCGGTGTCGATGTCATATCCCACCACCGGAAAATGCCGCGCCATGTAAACCGCCAGCGGCAGGCCCACATAGCCAAGCCCGACAATGCCGATACGGATTTCCTCGAGATTGGGAAGGGGCATGTTGTCTTTCACGGAACGCCAACTCACGAAATGCGCGATGCTCTTATCACGTCCCCTCCGCGCAAGCCATAGGGGCACGCGGACCTGGTGAATGGCCGAACCGCCGGCCCGCCCGGTTTGCCATCGTCAGTTTATTGATCATTCGCAGGCCGGAACAGAGGGTCCGGCAGCCACCGTTCCAACGCGGCGATCCAACCTGTGACCGTATTCGAGTTAGCCCCCGGAAAACCAGTATTTTCCGCATTTTACAAGTCCGGAACGACGGATCGCCGCTGAAAAACGCATATTGGTTGAACCTATCGAGGGAACGCTTCTAACGATTTGACTCGTGGTCATGGCGTAGCTTTTCATTAGCGGATGGTGGCATTCAGCTGGACTTTTTTGCGTGTCATCCAGAACCTAAGCGGGTTGCTTCAGCGCCAAGCAACAGATGCGTTTGCATTACGTCCAGACGTCACCTGAACATTGCGATTGAATGCAAAAGGAGGGGTAAGCAACTCAATATAGTCAACAGTACAGGAGGCAAAAATGATACGAAGAATATTCCTGCTATCAGCGTTCCTGCTTTTTGGCGCCTACACTCCGGCGGCCACCGCAGCGGAAGTCCCCAAGGACCGCCTTGACCAGATACTGGCCATGAACGCAACGCAAATGGCGAAAACAGGCGCATGGACGACGGCCGCCTATAACCGCCTGATGGGCTATCTCAACTCCATTGAGGACAAGGAAATACGCACCCTTATTCTCGACATGGCGAACAACCCCAAATCAACCGTGTTCAACGCCACGGCCGCGCCCGACGCCCTGCGCACGACACCGGCCACCGGCGGACCGGGTCATCATCAATATCCCGGCGGTCTCGCCGTGCACCTGCTGGAGGTCATCGAACTTTCAATGGGGTGGATGAACACGCTTGAGAGCGTGCAGGGGACCCGTGGCACGGATCGTGACCTGATCATCGCCCAATCCTTCCTGCATGACTGGAGCAAGGTCTGGTACAATTATGACCAGAGCACCGGAAAGGTCAAAAAGCCCGACTGGTTCCCGAAAGCATGGGGCGGAAAAAAAGGCATCTCCAAATGGGGCTGGATGGGTGAGCACGGCCTGGTTGTTTACGCCGAACTTCTGAAGCGCAAGGCACCGGAAAAAATCCTGTTTGGCGCGGCCGCCGCTCATTTCGATCCGCAATGGGATCTCGATATTACCGACAAGGAGGGAAAGAAGCAGGGTCTGAACGCGGCAATTGCCGAGGCCGCCAAGGTGGCCGGCACCGACGCGCCGGTGTTGAGCAAGGACAAACTGCGCAGCGAATGGTTCTTCGCGACCTATACCGATGGCAGCTGGTCTTTCTCGCACTACCTGGCCGGCAAAAAGTCCCACGCGTGGATCCGGATGGTCGCCAAGGACATCGGTATCGACCCTGAATCGGCCGAGGCCTCTCGGCTGGCATGGTTCGTCCTGTCGCGCGTTTCGGATTTCAAGCTCTACAAGATCTACCAGGATGCAGACTTCTCTGTGGATGCCGTCAAGGCGAAAATCCTTTCGGTCCTGAAAGACTCCTCTGCCTATGAGGTGAAGTAACTCCCGTCACGATTTAAGCCCGCCGGCGCCTGAACCCGGGGCGCCGGCGGGTTTGTTGTCATCGCGTCAGGGTGCGCCGGACCGCGTCCTTCCAGCCGGCATATCTGGCGTTCCGTTCCTTGTCGCTCATGGCCGGCTCGAAGCGCTTCTCCAGACGCCAGTGGGCCGCGAACTCATCCAGCCCCGGATAGAAACCGCAACTCATGCCCGCCAGATATGCGGCGCCCAGGGCGGTCGTCTCCAGAACATGCGGCCGGTCAACAGGCGCGGCGAGGGTGTCGGCGAGGCATTGCAGGGTCCAGTCGCTGGCGGCCATGGCGCCGTCCACGCGCAGGACCGTTTCGCGGGAAGACCCGGCCGGCCAGTCGCCTGTCATGGCTTCCAGCAGGTCCCGGGTCTGAAAACACACAGCCTCAAGCGCGGCGCGGGCCAGCTCGTCCGGGCCGGTCGCCCGGGTCAGGCCGGTCAGCAGCCCGCGCGCTTCGGCATCCCAGTGCGGTGCGCCAAGGCCGGTGAAGGCGGGAACCAGATAGACGCTCTGGCCCGGATCGGCTCTGGCCGCCATCGCGCCGGTTTCATCCGCGTGTTCGATGATGCCCAGCCCGTCGCGCAGCCATTGCACCGCCGCGCCGGCGATAAAAATGGATCCCTCCAGCGCGTAGGTGGTTTTTCCGTCCAGTTGACAGGCGATTGTTGTGAGCATTCGGTTTTTCGAGCGAACGGCCTCCGCGCCGGTATTCAGAAGCGCGAAACACCCGGTGCCATATGTGGACTTCATCATGCCGGGCCGGAAGCAGGCCTGACCGGCCATCGCCGCCTGCTGGTCCCCGGCGACGCCGCGGATGGCGATGGCGCCGCCAAGCAGTTCAGCACTCGTGCCCCCGAATTCACTCGCGCAATCGCGCACTTCGGGAAGCCCCGCCCGGGGCACGCGCAGGAGCTCCAGCAACTCATCGTCCCAGACGCCTTCATGAATGTCATAAAGCAGCGTCCGCGAGGCGTTGGTGGCGTCGGTGGCGTGGACGCGCCCCTCCGTCAGCCGCCACATCAGGAAGGTATCGATGGTTCCAAACGCCAGATCGCCCCGCTCGGCGCGTATCCGCGCACCCTCCACGTTATCCAGCAGCCAGGCTATCTTGGTGCCTGAAAAGTAAGGGTCGGGCAGCAGGCCCGTTTTGGCGGTGATCAACCCCTCATGCCCCTCCTCTTTCAGAGCCGCGCAGGCACCGGCGGTGCGCCGGTCCTGCCAGACGATGGCCCGGTGGATGGGCGTGCCCGTCTCCCGGTCCCAGATGACAACCGTTTCGCGCTGGTTGGTGATGCCAATGGCGGCGATATCGGCGGCGCTGGCGTCACCCTTCACCATGGCCTCGCGGCAGGTGGAAAGGACGCTCTCCCAGATTTCATCCGCGTCATGCTCAACCCAGCCCGATTGCGGAAAATGCTGGGTGAATTCCTGCTGGGCAACGGACCGGACCGCATAATCGGCGTCGAACAGGATGGCGCGCGAGGACGTAGTCCCCTGATCGATCGCGAGAACAAAATCTGTCATTGCCACCTCTTTGCCGGCGTCATTCAGCGCACGCGACAATTATTTTCTCTTGCGCTCGGGCGCCGCAGCCCCCATATGTGTTACTTCGGCGCGCCGAGAAGTTGGATAGGCGTGCCCTCTTAAGGTTATCAGGTTAGACGACTACCAATCATGGATTGCCGACCTTTCCCGACATCTTAGAGACCTTTGCAGGACGTGGCGCCCTATCCGGCCCGCGTGCTCAACATTATCCAATGCATAGTGACGGGAAAGGAAATCCCCATGTCCACTACAGGAACTGTAAAATTCTTCAATCACGCGCGCGGCTTCGGCTTTATTACGCCGGAAGACGGATCCAAGGATGTTTTCATCCATGCGACCGCTCTTGAGGCCGCTGGCATTCCGAGCATCGACGAGGGCGACAAGATCACCTTCGACATCGAGGACGACCAGCGCGGCCGCGGCAAGCAGGCGACCAACGTTTCGCTTGCCAGCTGACCTCCGTTCGAGGAATTTGAGCTTTGAAGCCGCCGGGGTTCGCGCCCCGGCGGCTTTTTGATTCAGGGCCCGCGAATATATCGCTGAAGGGAGCGATTTCAATTCGAAGACACCGGTAGTATCTTCGCTGGCCTGGCCGAAGAGGAGCTGAACGCAATATGTCCGTTACCCACACGCAGTTCGTTGGTTCGATTCCGCAAATTTACGATGAATGCCTGGGCCCCCTGTTCTTCCACTTCTACGCCAAGGACCTCGCAAAGAGGATCGTCGTGGAAGATAGCGGCTCGGTGCTGGAGATCGCCTGCGGCACGGGCATTGCAACGGAGCATATCCGCCACGCACTGCCCGGCGGCGTGGAGATTCTGGCAACCGATCTGAACGAACCGATGCTGGAATATGCCCGCGCCAAACGTGGCGGGCTCGATCGCGTCAGGTTTGAACAGGCCAACGCCCAGGACCTGCCTTATGACGACGCGGCGTTCGATGCCGTGGTGTGTCAGTTCGGGCTGATGTTCTTTCCCGACAAGCTGGGGGCTTTCAGGGAAGCGGCCCGGGTCCTGAAGCCGGGCGGGCAGCTGCTGTTCAGTGTCTGGGATTCGTTTGACCGGAACCCGGTATCCCGGCTCGCGTTTGAGACCATCGCCCGGTTCTTCGACGATGAACCACCGACATTTCTGAAACTGCCCTTCAGCTGTCACGAGATCGACCCCATCAAGGCCCTGCTCCAGGAAGCGGGTTTTTCCGGCATGGCGATTAACGTGGTCGGAACCGTGTCCGAGCCGCCGTCGGCCGCGAAACTGGCCGAAGGGCTTGTGGCGGGCAATCCGGGCATTCTGGAGATCGAGGAACGCGGCTCCGCGCCAGCCGGGAAAATAATCGAAGCCCTTGCAAAGGCGGTGGCCGATGAGTTTGGCGACAACCCGGTACGTACCCCCTTGCAGGCCATCACGTTTTCGACGTTTCGGTAGAGAAACCCCTATGTGCGAGTGTCCTCCGGCCCCATGAAGCACGTGTTCCGTCTGTGGCAAGGCGAGCTGGCGCTTGAAGAAGCGTTCTGGAACTGGGCCGTTCTCGGCGGCCTCATCGTCAATATTGTGTCCAGCGTGCTCTTTCTCTTCCTGATCATCGCCGACCGCCCGGTTTCGGCATTCATTGCCGGCTACGCTTTGTCCGTGCCCTACAACGTCATCGTCTCGGTGGGTGTGTGGCGTTCGGCCGGCCGATACACCGGCGAACGCCGCTGGGCCGATCTTGCGCGGATCGTAACGGTTACCGGCATGATCCTGCTGAGTGTCACGTGACAGGGGGGAGCGGCACTATTTGGATCCATGACCGCTTACCGGCGGCAAAGCGGACTTCAGTCCAACGTAGCCGTTATGGTCTGCTTCTGACCCTAAACCGCCTCTTCCAGAGCGAGGCTCTCCCGTCCCATCCGGTCAATGCTTGCGGCGGTCAACGCAATCGCACTGCCGACCACGTAGAGAAGCGTAACCTACGCGGCGGAAATGAATTGTAGCTTAAATCCGTGCCTAGGTTTTCAGATGGGACGTCTATAGACCAGTCCACAGCGCTGACACTGGAATGTGGAAATGCCTCTTGCCGATCCGAAACTGAGGGTCGAGTCAATAACCTTGAAGTTGTGAAACCCAAGACGGCAGAAAACGCGGCCGATCAAAATGGTCAGTCTACCCAACATTCCCCAGATGACTCCTCAAACTGGGCTCGATGGTAGCCAATGATGGCACCTCGGGGAAGGTTGATACGAGTTTCTGGCCGTATGGTAGAAGACTCGGCATCCAGACCGCTACCGACGGCCAGATTTGATCTGATTTCGTGTTATCCGAACTCACCTCTCCTTCCGTTATCTCCGAAGCCGCTCTCTCGTTCAGGCTGGTGCCGGGGTGATGGATGATCTGCGGCCAAGGCCGCCAGCGCAATGGCGAACGGGAGCCTGGAATCATGCCGGTCAATGGGTGGTCGTGGACCTATCGGATTGATCCCCTGACGAGACGGGAAGCTCTTCACGGCTCTTGTGAACATACCTCACGCTCTTGCCGTTCCACGGAAGAAAGAGTAGGTTCCTTCCACAAGGGGGCATTTTAACTCCCCCTGTCACAACGGTTTTCAAGCACCAATTGACCGAGCGGGCCTCATGTTTTGGCGCGAATTGGTCAAGTCGGCCCCCCCTCTGTGGACTCCGATTGCTGAAAGAAACGTTGGGGAAGGCGATCTCTAGACTGGTCGCCCCCTCATTTGAGCAAATCTCGTTGTGTTTTCGAAAAAAAACGCCGTCACGCATTTGCGCGAGCTATGACACGTGCGCTGTCGTGTGTCCGTATTGGCGCCTCGACGTGAGGCATTGGGGTTTTTGGGATAATATTATGAGGAGAGTTTTTGCATGAGAAAAATCAGAGTGGCCATCGCCGGCGTCGGCAACTGCGCGAGTTCCCTTGTCCAGGGGCTGGAATACTACAAGGGACGGAACGAGGGAGCGTCGGCGTCATGCACTCCCGGATTGGTGATTGGGGGCCAAGCGACATCGAGATCGTGGCCGCTTTTGATATCGACCGCCGCAAGGTGGGCAAGCGGGTGGAGGAAGCGATTTTCGCCAAACCCAACTGCACCAAGGTTTTCCAGAGTGCCCTGCCGGTATCCAACGTCGTGGTTCAGATGGGACCGATTCTCGACGGTGTGGCGCCGCACATGGCCGACTACCCGGATGACGAGGCTTTCCGGCTCTCCGATGAGGAACCGGTCGATGTCGCCCAAACCCTCAAGGACGCTAGGGCCGAAGTTCTGGTCTGCTACATGCCGGTTGGCTCGGAAAAGGCGGTTCGGCACTATGCCCAGGCTTGTCTGGAAGCCGGAGTGGCCATGGTCAACTGCGTTCCGGTGTTTATCTCTTCCGATGGCGAATGGGCTGAGAAATTCCGTGACGCCGGCCTTCCCATCGTCGGCGACGACATCAAGAGCCAGGTTGGCGCCACTATCGTGCACCGAACCCTCACGCGCCTGTTTGGGGACAGGGGCGTGCAGCTTGACCGGACCTACCAGCTGAACACGGGTGGCAACACGGACTTTCTCAACATGAAGGCCCTTGACCGCCTGAAGTCCAAGAAGGTCTCCAAGACGGAATCCGTGCAGTCGCAGTTGGACGAACGGATGGATTCCAACGACATCCATATCGGGCCGTCCGATTACGTTCCGTGGCAGGACGACAACAAGGTGGCCTTCATTCGCATGGAAGGCCGCGGCTTTGGGGACGTCCCCTTGGAACTCGAACTCAGGATGTCGGTCCAGGACTCCCCCAACAGTGCGGGCGTGGTCATCGACGCGGTTCGCTGCGCCAAGTTGGGTCTGGAGCGCGGCATCGGCGGACCTTTGGAGGCGGCCTCGGCCTACTACATGAAGAGCCCGCCAACGCAGATGCGCGATTCACTGGCCTATGAACTGACCGACGCGTTCATCCAAGGGATTGATGCCGAGGGAGTGGTTGGTGAGGGTCTCCCTCAAACCATCGCTGGTGAATAGCGCCGGAGGTCGGGCTGCCAACAATTGTCTGGGCGGTGGGAACATGGCCCGGACAGACGACTCGCCCTGGGTGGAGCGGTTTCTCATGCTCCACCGCCAAGTGCGGAGCGCGGTCGTGAAAGCCGACCATGCTGGAACCGGGTCCAGGAATGCGAAGGGCGACGATGTCAAACGCTTCGACCTCGCCGCCAACGACGCGGCTTTGGCTGTCCTCCAGAAGCTCCAATTGCCGGTCATCGTCGATTCCGAAGAGAGCGGGCGTCTGAAAATCGGTTCCGGTACCCCGTGCCACCGTCTCGTCCTCGATCCTGTGGACGGGTCTGACAACTGGGCGCGCGGGTTGCCGTTGTCGGCCTTGTCCTGCGCCGTGCTGCCGGTCGACGCCCCCTTGCATCCCGATTGGGTCGAGGCGGCCTTGGTCGGGCCGCTCGAGCAGGACACGCCCCTGATTGCGCTCAAGGGCTCCGGCGCCTGGCGCGGAAGCGAACGACTTGAAACCTCGAAGCAGCGCAACATTAACGAGGCCACGATCTCGGTCGAACTCAATCATCATTCTCCCATCCCGGGCCTTGCCCGACTGATGGCTATCGCCAGAGGCGTGCGGTGCTACGGTTGCGCGTCACGCGCCCTCTCCCTGGTCGCTACGGGTGCGACCGACGCCCATGTGGACGTGCGTGGCCGTCTGACGGCGGAAAGCTACCTCGCCGCCGCACGGTTGGTGATTGAGGCCGGAGGCTGGGTCGCCGGTATCGATGGCGCACCCCTGGCGGCGCCGGAAAGCTTGACCGGCCGCGTCAGCCTGGTCGCGGCGTCGAGCCGGGAGCTGTGCGAGAAAATCGTGAAAGTCTTGGGCGATGAAGGATACTGATTTAGCAAACGCCGCACCGGAAGAGGCGCTGATCCTGGCCGCCGGATTGGGATCGCGGCTTCGACCGCATACCCGGACACCAAAACCCTTGACCAAAGTGCTCGGACTGACCCTAGCCGAACGGGTGGTTTGCACCTTGCTGGACGCTGGTATCCGGCGGTTTCTCGTCACGCTTGGGTCTGAAGCCGAAACGGTCAGAGCCCATTTTACCGACATCGCCCGGCGGCGCGGTGTCACGATTGACTTCGTTGACGCCAAAGACTGGGAACGAGGCAATGGCGCCAGTGCTCTGGCCGCTAAGGGCCGCACAGGCGCGGCGCCCTTTTTCCTGGTCATGGTCGATCATCTTTTCGACCCTAAGATCGCGCGGGCGCTGGCCGACGATCCGCCCGTGCCAGGAGAAATGCGCCTCGCCGTGGACCGGGACAAAGATGCTCTCTTCGATCTCGACGATGTCACAAGGGTCAAGATCGACGACGGGCGCATCCAGGCGATCGAGAAGATGATCGATGATTGGGACGCCGGCGACACCGGGGTTATGCTTTGCACATCCGGCCTGTTCGAGGGTCTGAAGCGCGCGGCGGCAAACAACAGGCATGGGC
>QIGN01000190.1 GCA_003228955.1 Hyphomicrobiales bacterium | reverse complement strand
AGGGCAATCCCCTTCGCGTCATCCTCGTGACGTCGGCCTATCACACGCGGCGCGCAAAAATGATCTTCGAGGATGTGATGCCCGATGTGCGCTTCATGGTGACATCGCCGCCCGAAGGCAGGCTCAAAGCGCAGTGGTGGCGCGATCAGAGGTCCGCGCAGCTTGCCGTTTCAGAGGGTATAAAATTCATCTTTTACATGCTCGGCGGCCAGTTTAGATCCCCCGCCGCCACGCCCTGACCGCTGTGCAAAGCTCCCGAATTTAAGGGAGTCTTAAAACCAGCCCCCTATCCTCGCGACAGGTATTTCCAGGGGTTCAGGCGAGGCAGGTTTTCATGCTGGCGACTTTGCGATCGGGAGACTGGCTGACGGGCGAGCGGCTCACCGCCTATCCGCGCATGCTGCTCGGTGTCATCGTGATCGCGGTGCTCGCCTGGATTGGCCTGTCGGACGGGCTGATCGACCCCAATGGCAAACCTCTCGGAACCGATTTTTCGAATGTTTACGCCGCCGGCGAATTGACGCTGAAGGGCGAGCCGGAAGCGGCCTATGATCCCGCCCGCCAGCATGCGGCCGAGCGCGAAGTGTTCGGCGGGCGCGCGGTACCGTTTTACGGATGGCACTATCCGCCCCTGTTCCTGTTCGCCGCCGCCGCGCTGGCGCTCCTGCCCTATGGCTGGGCGCTGTTCGCCTGGATGGCGCTGACGCTGCCCCTTTATGTGGCCGTCATGCGCGCCATCGTGCCCCGGCGCGAAACCCTCATTATCGCGCTGGCCTTCCCGGCTGTCTTCGTCAATCTCGGCCATGGCCAGAACGGATTTTTAACGGCGGCACTGCTTGGCGGCGCCCTGCTGCTGCTTGACCGCAGGCCCATAGTAGCGGGAATTCTGATTGGTCTGCTCGCCTACAAGCCGCAATTCGGCGTGCTTATTCCGCTGGTTCTGGCGGCAACGGGGCGCTGGCCCGCTTTTGCCGCCGCCACTGTCACCGTGATAGCCGCGTCCGCCGCGTCATACGCCGTATTCGGCCTTGAAAGCTGGATCGCCTTTGCAGAAAGCACCGACTTCACGCGCCAGGTGGTGCTGGAGGCGGGCGGCACGGGATGGGAGAAAATCCAGAGTATTTTTTCCGCCGCGCGCATGTGGGGCGCCAGTGTGGAAACCGCCTACGCGGCGCAATTCTCCATGGGGGCGCTGATTGCCGCGAGCCTGATCTGGCTGTGGCGCAGCAGGGCCGCGTTTCCGCTCAAGGCCGCCGCGCTGGCAACGGGCTCCCTGCTGGCGACGCCCTATGTGCTCGACTATGACATGGTCGCGCTGGCCGTCTCCATCGCCTTTCTCACCGCCCACGGCCTCAGGCAGGGTTTCCGCGACTATGAAATCTCGATGCTCGCCGCCGCCTGGGTGGCGCCGCTGATCGCCCGTTCAATCGCCGGGGCGATCTACCTTCCCCTCGGACTGCTGGCCATGGCCGCCCTCTATGGATTCATCCTGTACCGCGCGGCGCACGACATCTCAACCTCAACCACACGGGAGCCTCATCTTGCCGAAGCTTGAACGCATACGCGAGGAACTTGAAGAGTTGCTGCCGCAGTCCTCCTGGGTAAAGAACCAGTCGATTGCGGTTCTGCTGCCCTGTTACAATGAAGAAACGGCGATTGCCGGCGTCATCGGGGATTTCCGCAAGGCGCTGCCCTCGGCCCGTATCTTTGTCTATGACAACAATTCGACCGACGGCACGGCCGACGCCGCGAGCAAGGCCGGAGCGATCGTGCGCAGCGAAACCCACCAGGGCAAGGGCAATGTGGTGCGCCGCATGCTGGCCGACATCGACGCCGACATCTATGTGCTGGCCGATGGCGACGCCACCTATGACACTACCGCCGCGGGACGCCTGATCGACGCCCTCGTGACGGGCAATCTGGACATGGTGGTCGGCACCCGTTTGGGCGGCGGCGCGGAGGCCTACCGGCGCGGGCACCAGTGGGGCAACCGCTTCTTCAACCGGGTCGTGCAGCATCTGTTCGGCAACGGCTTCTCCGATATTCTGTCCGGCTACCGGGTACTCTCGCGCCGCTTCGCCAAATCGTTTCCCGTGACATCGTCCGGCTTCGAGATCGAGACGGAGCTCTGCGTCCACGCGCTGGACCTCAAAATCGCGACGGCGGAGATCGAGCTGCCCTATGGCGCGCGCCCGGAAGGGTCGGAGAGCAAGCTGCGCACCTATCGCGACGGCGCGCGCATCCTGTGGACGATTCTCATGCTCTACAAGGAGCTCAAACCCTTCCGCTTCTTCGGCGCGGGCGGCCTCGCGCTGATGCTCGTTTCCCTTGGCCTGGGCGCGCCGCTCATCTCGACATTCTATGAGACCGGGCTGGTCCCGCGTTTCCCCACCGCCATTCTCGCGACCGGCATCATGCAGATGGGCTTTTTGAGTTTTGGATGCGGACTGGTGCTTGAGTCCGTCGCGCAGGGGCGCCGCGAGGCCAAGCGCATGCGTTACCTCGATCTGCGCTCGGTGGCCGCGAGAGCGTGAAGACAGGGCCCAAAGAACAGGCTGCCATGGACCCCCGTTTCCACGGGGGTTTCGGGAAGGCATGAAGCTACGAAATTCCCGCGCAGGCTGGAATCCATAACCCGGAAGCATCGCAAACCAATCATGATCATGGTGGCCAATCACAGCTCGCAATTCGCCCGCTTCTGCGGGGTGGGCGCACTCGGATTTCTTATCGATGCGGGTCTTCTGTTGTGGTTCACGCAATCTCTTGGGCTGAACCCCTATCTAGCACGGGTGTTCTCCATCGCGCTGGCACTGACCATGACATGGGCCATGCACCGCAACTGGACCTTTCGCTCAAACACCTCGGACCGCATGAGCGAGTGGAGCCGCTTCGCCGCCGTCAATGGCGCGGGCGGTGCGCTCAACTACTCTGTCTATTCCGCGATCCTTCTGGCCCTGCCCGGCACCGCGCCGCTTCTGGCGCTCGCCGCCGGATCGGTCGTCGCGCTGGCGGCCAATTTCCTTGGCGCGCGCCTGTGGGCCTTTCGCGCTGATCAGCGCCCCTAGGCGCCTGCCCCGACCTTCCATCTTCCAAACAATACGCGGCGCCGTTTGAACCTTTTCCGGGTCTGCCGCGACCAATCAATGAAGCCGTTTTCTCGCCGCGTGGCAGGGCACGGGAAATATTGCGCGCCTGATCGAGTTTGACCCCGCTTGAAACGTCTATGTACACTGATGATCGTTGTGTTTTTCTCGAAAAATGCAATCAGATCGCGGGCTTGGGAGATATGGATGCAACAGCGGACAGGGGTTCCCTCCAAACTGGTTTCGCTGATCTATGCTGCTGCGACTGATAACTCTGTTTGGCAGGACGTTTGCGATGAACTCAACCGGTTCACAAGCGTTCCGGTCAAGATGTTCGGCCACAGCATCAGAACATATGAAAGCCTTGGGCTGATCGGCGCGGGCTGGGACCCGGCCGAACTTGGCCGCTATCACGACCATTTTGGCGATCTCAATCCCTGGATGCAAATGGATGTGGCTATGCCGGTCGGCATGGTCGGAGTGTCAGATCAGGCATTACCGCGCGAAGACCTGTTCAAGACAGAATTTTATAATGACTGGCTGCGTCCTCAGGAGAATATAGTCGCCGGATCGGCAATGATCTGCTACCGCACGAACGATAAGTTTGTCGCCATGGTCGGTGCCTGCCGGGCACGTGATACCGACAAAACGCTGCCAGACATGGTCGCCCTGCTCGAAACCCTGTCGCCCCATATCACGCAGTCGATTGCCATTTCTTCAGCGCTGCAAAACGGGAACGGAAGTTCCATGCAGCATCTGGAGGCAAGCCGTCACGGGATACTGCTTGTTCACCGCTCGGGCCGCATTGGTCATGTAAATACTGCGGCCGAGCATTTTCTCACCAGCACCTCGATTGCCAGCATCACCGCAGGAAACGGGCTGAGGAGCAAGGATGAAGGGCTGCAGGATTATTTCAACAAAGCCATACGCGCCATGCAGAATACAGAATTCAGCGGGCTGCCAAAGCCGGTCGCCATTTCCACGCCGCCATTTGGACCGGGCCTCATTCATAGTCATATTTTCCCCGAATGCGCGGAACATGATTTTCCCGGCTCCGCCTGGTCTGACCCCGTCGCGGGCGCATTTGTCATTGCCGGCGCTCTGGGCCTCGAACCGTCGCCCTCCTGCCTCGGCATTGCACAAAGTTTCGGCGCGACGCCCGCCGAGGCGCGCATTGCCCAGGCGCTGATGGACGGCAATTCGCTCTATGAGTTCGCCGACGCCAACGGCCTTAGCCGCCATACGGTGCGCAACCAGATGCGCGCGCTTCTTCACAAGACGGACACGCGAAACCAGGCGGATTTTATCCACCTGATGCACTCCCTGTCGTCACCTTTCAGGCCATTCAACGGTTGAATACCGCGACACTCACGGACCTCGTTTCATAGCGCATATGCGTCATGCGGCGCGGGTTGCCACGCCCTACCTTTATTTCGAAACCGACGATCAACTCTATTGGAGGGAGTGAATTCATGAAAATCCCAGCCATAACGGCTGCTTTGGCCGCCTTGGTGCTGTGCACCGCCCTGGCGCCCCAGGCACAGGCTACATCCGGCATCCGGCGTTGTGTGAATGGCACCGGCATCGCGGTCCGTACTAACCAGACGGCGGCCCAAAATGTTGCACGGGGCGCGGCCGCATCCAAGATCGTGAGTTATTTGCGCAACGGGTACCGGGTCGATTCCAGCTTAACCCAACAATCCTGCAATAGAAGGGTACCAGGGACGGGTACTGGCGGAAATCTCACATGGTTCTGCAGATATACCGTATTCGCCTGCAAATACCGCCACGATGGCTAGGGGGCATTTGCAGCCGCACATGTACTGCACCGCTGGGAGGGCGCCATGACTGTTTCAGATACCGCCGAAAACCGCTGGTTTTACTACAGAATTGCATTCGCTATTCTGTTTTGTCTTATCGCGTTTGGCCCGCACGGTGCGATTGCACAAACCGCGATATATGACGGCGGCATTTGCAAACTGGCCAACAGGTCCCCCGAACCGGTCACGTCGTACAGAATCATTCCCAAAACCACCGCGCCCAGCCGGCCCCTGAAACCGGGTGACACCTACGATATCGCCTATGAAATCTACACGTCCTGCAAGATTCGGTGCGCGGACGTGGCTGAACTCGACCTCCCCATGCTTGCAAAACTCGGCAAGAATAAGGGATTCGGCTTTGGCGAAGTAACGGGCATTGCCGGGAGCGGAAACAGCAAAATCATCGGTAAGGCAAAGATGTTCCGGCACACCTGCGGAGAAGTAAAATATCGTGTCGTGACATACACCGTTCCCTATCCCGGCGAGGTAAAACAAAATTTCGACAGGGAAAATACATGGATGACGATTGGGCTTTGCCCGCCAAATGGCTTTGAATGCGCAAAGCACAGTATATTTGTCGAAAATGTCGAAAAGAGTGGCTGGCGGGTACGGGTCGCGGATTTGCTGACCGTGGGCGGCTCTGGCCCCAACCAGGTAATTGTGCAGGCCAACATTAAAGTCACGAACCAGACCGGAAGCGGCTTATGGCCCGACCATAGAAAGCGGGTGGAGTTCTGGCGCGTTGCGCGGGTGGGGCAACCGGCAAACCTGAAGCTCGACGAAAAACCGCTCCCCGCCGTTTCTTCGGGAAGCAACACGCGCGTCGAATTCAGAGATACGGTTACGGGCGATGGGGTCCGCTGGTATTATGCCTGCCTCACCGGTCCGGACAAAAACGGCTGGCCCACTCCACGAACCTGCAGTCCCGCCAAGGTCATCGATGTCAGCCTGTCTGACGGGCAAAGATTTGAGGTTGGCACGGTCGGTGCCAATCCGGCAGGACGGATATTAACGACAGCCCCGGCAGGACGATCCTTTCGAGCTTCGTTTACAGTCCGGAACAAGACCACGGTCAATGTACCGGCAGGGAACAAATTCTTTAATGTCTGGCAGAGACAGAAGGGGACCGCGCAAACCGGCAACCGGGTTGCTATCGGCACCCTTGGTCCGTTGCGCGGGAGCGGAAACATCCTCAAGTCGTTCCGCGTCGGCGCACTGCCTGCAGGTATTTACGAGTTTCGCGCATGCGTCGCCAGCCGGCGCGAGGAACATCAGACACGCGCAGTGTGCGGCCCGTGGAGCACGATCACCGTTGGCGCAAAGAGGGTCCGCCCAGCACCGCAACCTGTAGCGCCAGTTGCAAACCGCTGCACCGGCGGACGGGCCAAGAACGCCCAGGGGCGCTGCGTCTGCCCGGTTGGTTCCTTCTGGAACCCGAACCCCGGTTTCAAGCGCTGCTACACCTGTACGGGCGGCCGCGTCTGGAGTGGCAGCCAGCGCCGCTGCGTCTGCCCCACCGGCACGAAGTGGAACCCGCGCGCCAAAAGATGCGCGACCGCCCTGCAAATCCTCCCCACGCCGCAAATCAGGCTTCCCGCTCTGGGCGCGGGACGGGCAATCAAGTGTGCCGGCGGCACCGTGTCGAATGGCCAGTGCCTGTGCCCGCGCGGGTTTACTCGCCGGACGATCAGAAAGAATGTCTATGTGTGCAAACCTCCCTTCAAGCAGCCGATCCCCGGCGCAAGTCAGATTCGGCCAAACCCGGGAAGTTCCGCGACCACGCTTCAGAACCAGTTCAAGAAACCAGCGGCGGGCAAAATGCAATGTATTGGCGGACAGGTGAAAGGCCCCTTGTGCTGGTGCGGCCTGGGGCGGTTCCCGAAGAAGGTTGGCAACAATGTCTATCGCTGCCAGTAGCCGCAAAACAGATAAAGGACAGACCACCGGACCACTGGGCATAAGACGGTTGAAGCGCTAAACTCCTCGTCCAATCATACTTTGGGGAGGACGCGATGAAACTGACGAGCAAGCAACTCTCCGAGTTCGACGAGCGGGGCTATCTGTTCCTGCCTGAATGTTTCTCCGGCGAGGAAGTCGCTGTCCTGCGCGCCGAGGCGGATGAAATCTACAAGAGTGACCGCAAGGAAGTCTGGCGCGAGAGTTCCGGCGCGCCACGCACCGCCTTTGCCGCCCACACATATAATGAAGCCTTCGGAATATTAGGGGCCCACCCGCGCCTGATCGAGCCGGTAGAGCAGGTGCTGGGCGAAAAGCTCTACATGCATCAGTACAAGGTCAACGCCAAAGCGCCGTTCGACGGGGAACTCTGGCAGTGGCATCAGGATTATGGCACCTGGGCGCGCGACGATGGAATGCCTGAAGCCCGCGCCATGAACATCGCCGTCTTTCTCGATGAGGTGATGGCCATCAACGGCCCGCTGATGATTATTCCGAAGAGCCACAAGCATGGTGTGTTCGAAGCCGGACATGATCTGAAAACCACCTCTTATCCGCTATGGACGTTGGACAAGGAGACCATTACAAAGCTGGCCAAAGAGGGGAGCATCATTGCCCCCACCGGCAAGCCCGGCGCGGTGCTGATGTTCCACGGCAATCTGGTGCACGCCTCGCCGCCAAACATGACCCCCTATCCGCGCAAGATCGTTTATCTGACCCTGTGCGCGGTCTCCAACCACATCACCAAATTCACCCGCGAGGAGTGGATCGCCCACCGCGATTTCACGCCGATCGAGGCGGTGGCGGATGACGCACTGCTCAAGTTTGCGAAAAATTATTCAGTGGCGGCGGCGTGAACCACTCGCGTTACCAGCGGTCATGATATCCCGCTCTCCTCGCCGGTCCGGAGGGCGCCCTTTACCAGAGAGCCAAGAAAACGTTCCGTGAAGCCGCGCGGGCGCGCCAGACCCATCCGTTCAAGGCAAAGATTTTCCTCCACGGCGCTTTCACCGGTCAGGCCGCGCAGGGCGAATGCGGCAAGGCGCCGTTTGGACGCGGAAGCGTTTTTGATGCGCTCGAGCGCGGGGATCAATCTCTGTTCGGCGGGCGTGAAATCGGTGCCGAAGGGAAAGGCCGGGAACAGCCCGCTCTCCCCCGCGTGTCCCAGCGCCGCCGCGATCCTTTCGGGCGTATTGTTCCGGTGGGCGGGAGGAATCTCATGGTCGCGGGGTATTTTTCCGGCATTCACCGCTTTACGAAGCAACGCCTCCTGAAAGCGCGAATCCGTCACGCAAAGCATCGCGGCAATCACTTGCGCGTCCGATTTGCCGCGCAGATCCGCCACGCCATATTCGGTGACGATGATATCGCGCAAATGCCGCGGGATGGTCTGATGGGCATAGGACCAGCGGATGTTGGAGACGGTTTTGCCGCCGCTTTCCCGCGTGGCGTTGAGTGCGATGATCGAGCGGGCCCCCTTCAGCGCGAAGGACTGGACAACGAAATCATGCTGGCCGCCGACACCCGAGACGACGCGTCCGTCCTCAAGGCCATCGGAAACCACCGCGCCGAGCAGGGTCGCCATCATCGCATTGTTGATGAAACGCGCGTTTACCCGTGCGCGCCGCTTGTCTTCTTCCTCGCCATATAGGGCGTTGACCCAGGACACCGGCTTCATGGCGATTTTGGCGCGGTCCCTGTCGGGCATGTCGCGCAGGGCGGTGTAAAATCCTTTCGGCCCGAGAAAAAACGCGGCGTGCAGCACGACGCCATCGATTTTGCGCTTGAGAACACCCGCGTCAATCAGATCGAGAAAGCAGTCGATGAACATTTCGCTCAGGCCGTAGAGGCCGGCCCTGAAGGGCGCGTCTTCAGCTTCAATGGGAAATCGCACATCGCCGTCCAGCCGCTTTACGATTGCCTTGAAGTCCGCATTTTTTCGGTGCCGCAGTATCAGCGCATGTGCAACCGCGTCGCCAATCGAACCAATGCCGATTTGCAGTGTACCGCCGTCCGGGATCAACCGCGCGATATGCAGGCCCGCCGCATGGTCACCTGGCGAAACAGGGGGCTTGGGCGGGGCGAAAAGCGTGTGACTGATACCAGGTCCCTCGAGGATATGAGAAAACTCGGTTTCGGACAGGGCCGCATCTCCGTCCATGAAGGGCAACTCGTCATTCACCTGGCCGATGAGCAGAAAATCGGCCCTTTCCGCCGCGCGCGCCTTGAGAAGGTCGGGCGTCAGGTCCGGATTGCAGCTCAGGGAATAGCGCGCGCCGCTTTTGGCGACGATATGCGCGACCACATTGACGCCCTGCGCCAGCACATATTCGCCCGCATGGGTGTAGTTGGCGGAGATAAAATTCTGTTGCGCTTCGGGCACGCCAAGCCAGCGTCCGGCCAGCAGAAAAAACTCCGTCACTTCGATATTGGGCGGCAGCGATCCATCGCGTTGCGCCCTGGCGTAGGCGAGGTCCGGATAACCGGCGAACAGGCGCTTCGCGAGCGGTTCGATAAAGCGCCGGTGCAGATCGCCCGACCCGCGCGGCGTCTCCAGCGTCAGCGCGGTTACGATTTTCAGCGAAACGGAAGGGTCGGCGGCCGCGCGGGCGTAAAGCGCGTTGACCACGAGATTGGCCTTGCCCAGACCAAGCGGCAGACCGAGGACAATGCGTTTTCCAACGGCGCGGATGATATCGCCGGCAAGGGTGTCCGGTTCAGTGAAATGCTGCGGTCTCCGGGCCACGGTTGCGCCTCTTAACCCGCGTCCGGCACCGGGCAGGGACGCCCATTTTCATCCAGCGCCACATAGACGAATGTGCCCTCGGTGACCTTGACGCTTTTGCCCGAACGCCCGCGCATGGCGTCCGCCTCGATATGAATGGTGAGAGACGATTTCCCGACTTTTATGATCCTGGTGTAGCAGGAGACCACGTCGCCGACATAGACGGGCTGGTGAAACTCCATGCCGTCAATCGCTACGGTAACGACCCGCGAGCGGGCCCGCTGGCGCGCGGTAATCTCGCCGGCGATGTCCATCTGCGACATCAGCCAGCCGCCAAATATATCGCCAGCCGAATTGGTGTCCGCCGGCATGGCGAGAGTGCGCACGGCGGCATCGCGCAAGGGTGTTTGTTCTGACTTTGTCACGGGTCCCCGCTCTTGTGAGCTTTGTGCCGTGCAAGCATCGTGTTTCGGGCCGAGCAGCGTCAAGGAGAATATGCTGTTGAGGAAAAATCGCGCGCCGCGGAAGGCGCGCTCCGGTACCGGCCCTTGCCCCCTCACCCCTTCATCCCGTAGATGATGGGCGAAGGTAATAGGGGGACGCTCCGATGAATCTCCACGCACTCGCACTCGCGCGCATTGAGGCCGGCGAAGGCCCTGTGCGCGTCGGGCTGATCGGCGCCGGAAAATTCGGCTCCATGTTTCTCAACCAGGTGCCGACCAGCCCGCTGGAAGTAACCGCGATTGCCGATCTCGATCCGGGCCGTGCACGCGCGGCGTGCAAAAACGTCGGCTGGGACGAAGCCCGCATCGAAGCCACGGCCTTTACCGATGACGGCAGGGAACTTTGCGCCCGCGACGATGTGGATGTGGTGCTGGAAGTCACCGGCTCGCCGCCCGCGGGCATCGCCCATGCCCGCGCCGCCTTCGCAAATGGCAAGCATATCGTGATGGTCAATGTGGAGGCCGACGTGCTCGCCGGGCCGCTGCTCGCCAAAGAAGCGAAAAGCGCGGGGGTCGTTTACTCCATGGCCTATGGCGACCAGCCGGCGCTGACTTGCGAGATAGTCGACTGGGCGCGCGCTTGCGGATTCGAAGTCGTCTGCGCGGGCAAGGGCACCAAATATCTTCCCAGCTTTCATGCGCCTGACACGGTGTGGGATCACTACGGGCTAAACGCGGAACAGGCCGAACAGGCCGGCATGAACCCGCAGATGTTCAACTCGTTTCTCGATGGCACCAAGTCGGGCATCGAGATGACGGCCATCGCCAATGCTTGCGAACTCACCCCCTCGCCCGACGGGCTTGGCTTCCCGGACGTGCCGGTGGATGAGCTGCAAAACAAACTGATACCCGAGACAGACGGCGGTCTTCTCCATCACAAGGGCCAGGTCGAGGTCATCTCATCCATCTTTCGCGACGGCACGGACATTCCCAACAATCTGCGCTGGGGCGTCTATGCGGTGTTCGAGGCGCCGAACGACTATGCCAGGGCCTGCTTCGCGCAATATGGCCTGAAGACCGACCCGTCCGGGCGCTATTCGGCCATGTACCGCCCCTATCACCTCATTGGACTGGAACTCGGCATCTCCGCTCTTTCGGCGGTGCTGCGAGGCGAACCCACGGGCCAGACGAAGAACTTCGTAT
>QIGN01000148.1 GCA_003228955.1 Hyphomicrobiales bacterium | reverse complement strand
ATGCCCTCGGCGGTCACCGAGGTGCCGTTGGCGAAGCGGGATATCGCGGGGGTTTTGAACCTGCGCGGGCGCATTGTCACGGCGATTGACATGCGCAAACGGCTCGGGCTGCCGCCTCTTGAGGAGGGCGGCAAATGCATGGCCGTCGGCATTGAGAGCAATGGCGAGTCCTACGGTCTGATTATCGACAGGGTTGGCGAGGTGCACAGTGTTTCGCCGGATACATATGAGGTGAACCCGGCGAATCTCGATCCTCGCTGGGCGGCAATTTCAGCCGGCGTGCATCGCCTCGATGGCAGCCTGATGGTCATCATCGACGTGGAGAGGGTGCTGGCGCAGGACGAAAATAATATCGCCGCGTAGGTGCGGCCAATTTGCTTCGGAGAAAAGCGGGAACCGGTTTTCCGTTAAGAAGCACGTTAAATCAAGGTGCCGGAAAATGACTGGCCCAAGGAGTGGTTTATGAAACATTGCCTGGTCGTCGACGATAGCAGCGTGATCCGCAAGGTGGCCCGTTGCATTCTCGAGGATATGAGCTTTCGCACGTCCGAAGCCGAGAATGGCCAGGACGCCCTGGACAAATGCCGGGACGAAATGCCCGACGCGGTATTGCTCGACTGGAACATGCCGGTGATGGACGGCATCGATTTTCTTCTGGCTCTGCGCAAGGAGACCAATGGCGCGGATCCAAAGGTCATTTTCTGCACCACGGAAAACAATGCGGATCACATTACCCGTGCCATTTCCGCCGGCGCCAACGAGTACATCATGAAACCCTTCGACCGGGATATCATCGAAGCCAAATTTCAAGAGGTCGGGCTGTTATAGGCCCGGTACGGGGCACCTCGCAATGACATCTCCGGCACCGTTGCAGGCCAGTCCTGCTTCCGACATGTCCGATAAAATCCGGGTTATGGTCGTGGACGATTCCGCGGTCGTGCGCGGCCTCGTATCGCGCTGGGTGGACGAAGATTCCGGCCTGGAAACCGTCGGCCGGTTCGCCAATGGCCAGCTCGCACTGGACGGCATAACCGGTTGCGCGCCCGACGTTATTGTTCTCGACATCGAAATGCCGGTGATGGACGGCATGACGGCATTGCCGGAGCTGCTCAAGCTCAAGCCCGGCGTCAAGATCATCATGTCCTCGACGCTGACCCGCAAAAACGCGGAGATCAGCATGAAGGCGCTTTCGCTGGGCGCCACGGACTATATTCCCAAGCCGGAGAGCAATCGCGGGGTGACCACTTCGGTCGATTTCCGTACCGCTCTACTGGAAAAAATCAAGGCCCTGGTTCTTCGAAAAGCGGTGCGGGCGCCAGTGGCTTCGGTTTCAGCCCCCGCGATGCAGCCGCTGGCTGAAGCTGGGGGGCTGGTCAAAGATACGCCGGCGCTGCGGTCCTTTTCACCGGTCAAACCAAGAATACTGGCGATCGGCAGTTCCACCGGCGGACCCCAGGCGCTGGCCAGGGTCATTGAGGATGTCGCGGCCGCGACGGCCGGTATCCCGGTGGTCATTACCCAGCATATGCCGCCGACATTTACCGCCATTCTCGCGGAGCATCTTTCACGCTCGGCGGGCCGCGCGGCCAAGGAAGGGAGCGATGGAGAAAAAATCGAACCCGGAACGATTTACGTGGCTCCGGGCGGATTTCATATGGCGGTGACCGAGAAGGATGGCGCGCCCGCCCTGAGCGTCAAAGACGGCCCCATGATCAATTTCTGCAAGCCGGCCGTCGATCCCATGTTCGAGGGCGTGGCCCAGGTCTATGGCTCCGCCGCACTTGCCCTTGTCCTCACCGGAATGGGGCATGACGGCGCCAAGGGCGCTGTACGGATTGCCGATGCCGGCGGGGCCGTGATCGCGCAGGACGAAGCGACCAGCGTTGTCTGGGGAATGCCCGGCGCGGCGGTTGAGGCCGGCGCCTGCGCGGCGGTTCTGCCACTTGAGGAAATCGGGCGCAAGACAAGCACAGTATTGCAGGGAATGGTGTCATGACGCCGCAGGAATTCGACTATATCCGAGACCTTCTGAAGGAACGCTCCGGGCTGGTTCTGGGAGATGAAAAGCGTTACCTCATCGAATCGCGCCTGACGCCGGTGGCGCGCGAGGAGGGCATGGAATCGCTGAGTGATCTTGTGACGGGGCTCAAGGGCGCGGGCAGCGAGGCCCTGCGCACCAAGGTCACCCAGGCCATGACCATCAACGAATCCTTCTTCTTCCGCGACAAGACGCCGTTTGAGAATTTCAAGGACATCATTGTGCCGGCCATGCTCGCCTCGCCGCGTTCCACCAGCCGCACCATGCGCATCTGGTGCGCGGCGGCCTCGACGGGCCAGGAGCCCTATTCACTGGCCATCCAGATCAAGGAACTGGACGATCAGCTGCGCGGCTGGAATATCGAAATCGTCGCGACGGATCTGAGCGAGGAAGTGCTTGAGAAGGCCAAATCGGGCCTCTACAGCCAGTTCGAGGTTCAGCGCGGCCTGCCGATCCAGCTGATGGTGAAATATTTCAAGCAGACCGGAAGCCTGTGGCAGATCGATTCCTCCATCCGCTCGATGGTGAAGTACCAGCACTTCAACCTGCTTGACGATTATACGCCGCTGGGCACATTCGACGTGATCTTCTGCCGTAACGTGCTGATCTATTTCGACCCTCCGACCAAGTCCGACATGCTGGGCCGGATGGCCCGGCGTTTGCGATCCGACGGTTTCCTGGCGCTGGGCGCGGCGGAGACGGTGATCGGCATATCGGACGATTTCATGACGGTTACCGGGGCGCGGGGGCTGTACGCCCTGCAGGAGAGCGCCGGGACCGCGGCGAGCCCGCCCGCGAGAGTTTCCGCGGCAGCTACAGCGGCAACACCAATATCCGCGGTGGCGCAACCGGTTGCGCCCGCGGCAGCCCCGGCAACATCATCCCCGGCAAAGCCCATGGCATCCGGGCCTCGTCCCGCCGTTGCCCCGGCGGCCGCAATATCCGCATCCGCGAGACCAGCGCCACCGGTGGCCGCGCCGGCTGCGTCAACTGCACCGGCGCCGGCAGTAAGGCCCGCGCCATTGGGTTCAGCTCCGGCACTGCGTCCGGCGGTATCCGTGGCACCGGCGCCGCAAGCCCCGGCGCCGCAAGCCCCGGCGCCCGCCGGCGGCATTGCCTCCCGGCCGGTGTAACGCGCGCCTGGACAGAGCTTTCGCCAAAATAAAAGGGGCCTCATATGAGGCCCCTTTGTTCGTGTCGCGAAGGACGCGGTAAAACTGTTCGGCGCGGTCAGGCTGCCTCGGATTCATCTTCCGGGTCGCGCAGCACATAACCACGGCCCCAGACCGTCTCGATATAATGTCTGCCCTCGATCGCGGCCGCGAGTTTTTTGCGCAGCTTGCAGATGAAGACATCGATGATTTTCAATTCCGGCTCGTCCATGCCGCCATAAAGGTGATTGAGGAACATTTCCTTGGTGAGCGTCGTGCCCTTGCGCAGGGAGAGCAGCTCGAGCATCTGATATTCCTTGCCCGTGAGATGCACGCGCTGGCCATCGACCTCGACCGTCTTGGCGTCGAGATTGACTTTCAGCTCACCCGTTTGGATGACGGACTGGGCGTGGCCCTTGGACCGGCGCACGATGGCGTGGATGCGGGCCACAAGCTCGTCCTTGTGGAACGGCTTGGTCATATAGTCGTCGGCGCCAAACCCGAGACCGCGCACCTTGTCTTCTATACCCGCGAGCCCCGACAGGATCAGGATCGGCGTCTGCACCTTGGAAACGCGCAAGGTCTTCAGGACCTCATATCCGCTCATATCCGGCAGATTCAGATCGAGCAGGATGATGTCATAATCATACAGCTTGCCAAGATCGACACCTTCTTCACCCAGATCGGTGGTGTAGCAATTGAATCCATCGGATTGCAGCATCAGCTCAATACTTTGTGCTGTCGCGCTGTCGTCCTCTATAAGAAGAACCCTCATTTCAATCCCTTTATTCCCCGGGCCCAAAAATGGGCGGTTGCCCCAGTCAATCGGCGCTTATGGCCTGGACGCAAAATGGTTAACTCGAATCAACAATTTAGGTTCCATTAGTTAACAAATCCTAATTTTCGGGAAGCCCGGTGGCCTATCCGGGAAACAAGATGGTCCAGCCAGACGCCGCGCGAATGCGCAGGAACGCCGGGGTTATTCGCCGTATCGGGTAACTTGCATCCGCAGGGAGCTTGAAAGGCATGAAGCCGCCAGAATCTGTTGACGTTGTGCACGCGGAACACAGGAGGAAGGGCCAAAACGAATCACTTGGCATGGCAATCAATAGCAAATCTTTTGCCTGTGGACTAATTTGGAGTAAGTGGAGTGCGACGGGTTGCAGATTGCGCGAATTGAGGTGCGCGGCTTTCGCGTACGTGATCTTGCCGTCCCTGCCCGAAACTCCGGCGAAAGCAGGGGTCTGTTGGGCCGTCTGTTTCTTGGACCCCGGGTCATGCCCGGGGTTTCGGTTGATACCGAACGGTGCGCACCGGCCAATAGCTCCCTCTCCTCACCGGGGAGAGGTGAACCTTGATCGAGTAATTCACTCCCGCCAGTTCAGCGTATGCGCGCTCACGCCCCCCCAGAAAGCCGGATTGGTTTACCGGGCCTTAACGCTCATCAGCGCACAATCAATGATTGGGGGACGCCCGAGGGGCTTGGGAAGCTTTGCGGGCTCCACAAAAATGGAGGAATTTCGTGCAGGCATTGCTTAGCGAGATCGCGGCAGTCCCGGGGGCAGAAATCTTTGGCCGGGTGCGTTCGGTGCAGGGATTGCTGGTTGAGATCGCCGGACCCGTCAGCGCCATGAGCGTGGGCTCGCGCGTGCGCATTGCCGAGGGGCTGCGCGGTGCAATCATATGCGAGGTTGTGGGCTTTCGCCATGGCCGCGCGCTGGCGCTTCCCTTCGGGCCGCTTGAAGGCGTGCGCATGGGCGCCAAGGCCATACTGGAGCCGGCGGCGCCCGTGGTGCGCCCTTCCAATGCCTGGCTTGGCCGGATCGTCAACGCGCTGGGCGAACCCATCGACGGCAAGGGGCCGCTCATTTCCGGGCCGGACAGTTATCCGCTCAAGGCCAGCCCGCCGCCAGCGCACCAGCGCGTGCGGGTTGGAGGCGCAATCGATCTGGGTGTGCGGGCGCTCAACTCGTTCATCACCTGCTGCAAGGGCCAGCGCATGGGCATATTCGCCGGCTCGGGGGTCGGCAAATCGGTCCTCCTTTCCATGCTGGCGCGCTACACCGCGTGCGATGTATCCGTCATCGGTCTCATCGGCGAGCGCGGGCGCGAGGTTCAGGAATTCATCGAGGACAATCTGGGTGAGGAGGGACTGGCGAAATCCGTTCTGGTCGTCGCCACTTCCGACGAGGCCGCGCTGATGCGCCGCCAGGCCGCCCATCTGACCATGACGCTTTCGGAATATTTCCGCGACCAGGGCAAGGATGTGCTGTGCATGATCGACAGCATTACCCGCTTCGCCATGGCGCAGCGCGAGATCGGTCTGGCCGGCGGTGAGCCGCCGACAACGAAGGGGTATACGCCGACGGTGTTTTCCGAGCTTCCCCGCCTGCTGGAGCGGGCCGGGCCGGGAACGGGCGAGGGGGCGATTACCGGGCTCTTCACCGTGCTGGTCGAGGGCGACGATCACAATGAGCCCATCGCCGACGCGGTGCGTTCCATCCTGGACGGCCATATCGTCATGGAGCGTTCCATCGCCGAGCGCGGGCGCTATCCGGCCATCAATGTCCTGAAATCCATTTCGCGGACCATGCCCGATTGCATCGACGAGGAGTTTCGCCCGCTGGTGACGCGCGCGCGCCAGCTCATGTCCACCTTTTCCGAAATGGAAGAGCTGATCCGCCTCGGCGCCTACCGCAAGGGATCGAACCCGGAAGTGGATGAGGCGATTGCCTATCAGCCGATGCTGGAGGCGTTTTTGAGCCAGACCAAGGATGACCATGCCTCTATCGAGGCCGGTTACAGCGAACTGGCACGGATATTGAATAACAGTGAGTTACAGTCAGAACAAAATAAGAGTGAGGGTGTAGAGTCATGAGGTCACGCAAAACGCTGATACAGCTTCGTCGCTTCGAGGTCGATGAACGGCGCCAAACGGTCGCCGATATCGAAACCATGTCGGAGGAACTCCGGCAAATGGTCGTGGATCTCGAGCGTCAGATCCAGGTCGAGCAGGAAAAAGCCGGGGTCGATGATGTCAATCATTTCGCCTATCCGACATTCGCCAAGGCGGCGATCCAGCGGCGCGACAATCTGAATAACTCGGTCAAGGACCTCGAGGTCAAGCTCGAAGAGGCCCGCGACCAACTGGCCGAAGCCTTCGAGGAACTCAAGAAAGTCGAGCTCATCGAGGAACGCGACGCGGAACGCGTCCGCTCGCAAACCGCCGCGCGCGAACAGGCCGAACTCGACGAAATCGGCCTCATGCGGAATATGGGTCTGGCTGGCGACACCCGCTAACCCAACACAGCCTCAATCCGCAAACAGGCTTCTGCTTCCGACGCCTGCACATGCTATTCACAGCCTTGACCGCGCGGGCGCAGTTGCGTTTGCAGCGCGCTGTTTGATATATGCTCGCGGATATTCCTGCACAGCGTGCCCGACAAACTCCCCAAGGAGGCGTCCATGCCCTCATTCGATATCGTCTCGAAAACCGACCTCAGCGAAGTCGCAAATGCGATTGCCAATATGCAGCGCGAAATGGAACAGCGTTACGACTTCAAGGGCGCGAATTGCCGGATTGAGCAGAAAGATGCGGAGATAACCCTCCACGCCGATGACGATCTGAAATTGCGGCAGATGCACGAAATGCTTCAGGGACATCTGACGCGGCGCAAGATCGACGCGGGCGCGCTGGATTATCGTGATCCCGAACAGGCCGCCGGCCAGTCCGTTCGGCAGGTGGCGCTGGTGCGCCAGGGCATCGACCGCGATGTCGCCAAAAAGCTGGTCAAGGACCTCAAAAGCGCCAA
Source organism: Hyphomicrobiales bacterium (assembly GCA_003228955.1). Taxonomy (GTDB): domain Bacteria; phylum Pseudomonadota; class Alphaproteobacteria; order Rhizobiales; family Methyloligellaceae; genus UBA2767. Next base: position 16,846 of record QIGN01000148.1, on the reverse strand, counting down.
GATCAAGGTCCAGGTGGCCATCCAGGGCGATGAGCTCAGGGTCACGGGCAAGAAGCGCGACGACCTCCAGGCGGCAATCACCCATGTGAAGGGTATGAAGACGGACCTGCCGCTCCAGTTCGTGAATATGCGGGATTAGGGTCAGGCCCGGAACGCAAATACATGTGATTTCTCATCCTGCGGGCCGTAACGTATGGATGATGCGGGGCGAGGATTGGTTATGGTGAGAGTGTTGCTTAAGGTTGCGGTGCTGGCCGGCGCGGGTCTTCTGAGTGCCTGCGGTTCGACTGGCGGCGGCAATGCGCCCGTTTCCCAGGGGCCGACGACAATCGTCAAGGGTTCTTCTCCCGGACAACTCTACGGCAATATTTCGCGGCAGGTGCGCGCCTGCTGGCTCAATCCGGCTGATCCGGTGCTGAAGAAACATGTAATTAGCCCCGGGGCCCAGGCCGGCTCTCCTGGAGGCGGCACGGGCAAAATCGAGATTCGCGAGCGCGGCAATGATCTCAAACCCGGTCCAAAGGTCTTCTCAATTGATTTCCAGCCCAGCGGCGACGGCACCCGGATCGTCGCCCGGAACCTCCTCCTTCCCTATGTGCTGGGGCAGAAGATGATTGCGGATGTCGGGTTCTGGGCGCAGGGGCGCGCGAATTGCGATGGCCCGTTGCCGCCTGCGGGAAATGAGTTGCGCGGGTCGATTTCCGGACCAATTGTCAGGCAGTGAGGGGAGCTGGAGCCAGGACGTGGTCTGATAAACCCACATCCAAAGCTGATTATGGAAAAAATCCATCCATGGGCTTAAAGACCATCAGGTAAAAAACGATCAGGATGGCCGGAAAGGCAAGCCACCCGAGGATAATCCACCATCGGTCCATTTTCCAAAAACCGGCCGGGAGCGGTTTACCCGTCTGCGCGGATATCTTCGCCATGTCCCTCATCCTGATCTGCATCCAGACAACGGGAATCCAGCAGGCACCCGCAAAGAGATAAAGCGCCAGACCCCACGCTATCCAAAATTCCGTGAAACTGCGGCCCAGTTCCTGAACCAGCAATACACCGGTGATGAGTTGGATAATAACCGCCGGCAGTGTGAGCATATAATCCGTAAGCACGACCGTACGTGTTGCAAAATAAATCTCTTCAATTTTGCCCCGGCGATTGGCCATGAACATATGAAATGCGCTACCAATGCCCGCGCCGAAGAGTATGGTGGCGCTTACGATATGAATCCATTTGAGTAACAGATAGCTCACGGCACACATCCTTTAGAAATGGCCAAGACGGATACACAATCTCTCGAAGGCGATGTCTGGTTTGCCTATGACGGAGAGTGTCCGATCTGTACCTTTGCGGCCAATGCACTGCAAATTCGAAAAGCCGCCGGCGCACTGCATCTGGTGAACGCGCGTGACAACGCGGCGCATCCGCTCATTCAAGAAATCAATGCACTCGGATTTGATCTTGATGACGGCATGGTGCTGAAGTTTCAAGGTGAGTGTTATCATGGCGAAGATGCGCTGCACATGATGGCGTTGCTCGGAAGCTCCAGCGGCTGGTTTAACCGCGTCAACGCGCTTCTTTTCCGGTCAAAGCCCATTGCCAGATTCTGCTACCCCGCGATGCGCGGCACACGCAATCTGTTATTGCGCCTCAAAGGCATATCCCGGATTCGCAATCTGCAAAACCATAACGCGGGAGGCGAGCCGATCTTCAGGGCCGTGTTTGGAGAGGATTGGGACAGGCTTCCAAAAGTCATGCGCGATCATTACGCCGTGAGGCCTTTTAGCGATGATGTTGTGGTCGTTGAAGGAGCCCTCGACATCGAAGTTTCCCCTTTCATGAAAATTATGTCACGGCTCTCCGGCATGTTGATATCGCGTTCCGGCGAGAATGTGCCCGTAACCGTCACATTCACAAGCGGCAGGGACACGGCGGACTTCCATTTTGACCGCGTTTTCCGCTTTCCCGGCGGCAATCAAAGGTTCCGCTCCCGCATGACCCATATCGGCGGAAATGAACTCGTCGAATTCATGGGCTTCGGCATTGGCTGGAAAATGTCCTATGGCTGGGACAGTGAAAAAATCATCCTTTCTGACCGCGGATATGTCTGGAGCATCTTCGGCTTTCATATCCCTGTTCCGCTCGGCCTGATAATTGGCAAGGTAGAGGCGGAAGAAACGCCGGTGTCAGAAAATAAATTCACGATGTGGACTCATATCAGGCATCCCTGGTTTGGGACGAGCCTTGCCTATGCCGGAACATTCGAAATAGTGGAAGTCACATGCCAGGACCCGTCCTGATTCTTGGAGGCTATGGCAATTTCGGAGCGCATTGCCGCCGCCCTCACCAAAAAGGGCATTGCGATCATCATCGCCGGGCGCAGCCGCGACAAAGCCAACGCCCTCAAGCAACAATTGCCAGCGAATATCACGGCGGTGGTCGCGCTCGATGTTACGCAAAATCTCGATGAACATTTGTCCAGGCTCAGACCGAAAGTCGTCATCAACGCCTGCGGTCCTTTTCAAAGCCGCGACTATTCGGTCGCCGAAGCCTGTATCAGACAAAAAATTCATTACATCGACCTTGCCGATGGCCGCCAATTCGTTGCCGGGATAACAAGTGAGCTCAATGAACGGGCGGTCAGCAACGGCGTTGCCGTCATCTGCGGCGCCAGCACCGTGCCCGGCCTTTCCTCGGCCGTGCTTGAGCATTTCAAAGGTGAGTTTTCAAAAATCCATTCGCTGAAATACGGGATCAGTCCGGGTCAGAAGGCCGAGCGCGGCCTGGCCACTACTCAGGGCATTTTGAGCTATGTCGGGAAACCCCTGCGGCCGTTCCCGGGTCACAGGAATGCAGTGTACGGATGGCAGGATCTTTACCGGCAGATTTATCCGGACCTTGGCCGCAGATGGATGGCCAATTGCGATATTCCCGATCTTGACCTCCTGCCGGAGCGCTATGGTATCGGTGCTATCCAGTTCTCGGCCGGTCTGGAGTTGAGCGCCCTGCATCTGGGACTGTGGGGGTTGTCCTGGCTTGTGCGCGCGGGGGCGCCGCTCGATCTTCGACGTTTCGCCGGACCGCTCCTCACCATGAGCAACTGGTTCGATGGGATGGGTTCGGCCGATGGCGGGATGCACATGGTCATTACAGGAGAGGACCTGTCCGGTGCGCCGCATAGCCGCAGCTGGTTCATAATCGCCAAAGACGGCGATGGACCACATATACCGACAATTCCAGCTATAATTCTGGCCAAGCAGCTCGTCAGAAACGAGCTTGATCTCACGGGTGCACTGCCCTGTGTGGGCTTGGTGAGCATGGATGCATATGTTCAGGAGCTGGCGCCGTATGAGATTTATACGTGTACGCTCTAGGGCCTAAATCTGCCCGACCGTCTTGAGCTTGGCCTGCGGGTGCACTTCGTTCTGGGAGAGCACCGGCGTTTGCGGGCGGAAGCGCTCTATGATCTGGCGCACGAAGTGCCGGATTCCGGGGCTGGTCAGAAGTACGGGCGCTTCGCCCTGCTCGCCCGCGGCCTCGAATGCCGCGCGCAGGTCCTTGACGAATTCCTGCAGCCGGCTCGGGACCATCGCCAGCTGCCGGTCGTCTCCCTCGCCTATGATCGCCTCGGCGAAATCCTGCTCCCACTTGGGGGAAAGCGTTACCAGGGGAAGAATTCCGTCCGCGTTCGCATGCGAGGCGCAGATTTGCCGCGCGAGGCGTGTGCGCACATGCTCGGTGAGCGGCTGAACGGCCTGGGAATACCCCGAAGCCTCCGCGATGCCCTCCAGAATGGTCGACAGATCGCGGATCGAAACCCGTTCGCCCAGAAGGGCCTGAAGGACGCGCTGAATGGTCGAGGCGCTGACCTGCGCCGGGACCACGTCATCCAGCAGTTTCTTGGATTTCTCGGGCAGGCGGTCGAGCAGGGACTGCATCTCGCCATAGGAGAGCAGCTCGGGCATATGCATCTTGAGCGCCTCGGTCAGATGGGTGGAGATGACCGTCACCGGATCCACCACCGTATAGCCCTTGAAGGCGGCTTCGTCGCGTAAGTTGGCGTCGATCCATGTGGCGGGCAGGCCGAAGGTCGGCTCCTTGGTATGGTTGCCGGGCAGCTCTATCTGGGCGCCCTGGGGGTCCATGGCCATATATTGCTCGGGGAACAGCGTGCCGTTGCCCGCCTCGACCTCTTTCACCTTGATGACATAGTCGTTGGCGCCCAGCTGCATATTGTCGAGAATGCGCACCGACGGCATGACAAAGCCCATGTCCGACGCAAGCTGGCGCCGCAGCGCCTTGATCTGCTCGGTCAGCTTGTCGGAATCGCCCATTGGATCGTTGATCATGGGCACCAGCCCGTAGCCAAGCTCCAGCCGCAGCTCGTCCATGTGAAGCGTTTCGGAAATCGGCTCTTCGACGGGTTCCGCCGCTTCGGCGGCTTCGGCCTGTTTCTCCGCGGCCGCGGTCTCTGTCTTTTCCTTCCTGGAGCTCACCGTACGCCAGGCGAACGCCCCCGTCAGCACCGACAGGGCGAGGAAGGGTATGACCGGGATGCCCGGCAGCAAGGCCATGCCAGCCATCACGAAGGACGACATTCCCAGCGCCTTGGGGTAGCCCGAAAGCTGTTGCACGAAGGCCTTGTCGGCGGCGCCCTTGACGCCCGCCTTGGAAACCAGCAGGCCGGCGGCGGTGGAGACGATGAGAGCCGGGATTTGCGAGACCAGCCCGTCACCGATGGTCAGCAGGGTATATGTCTGGCCGGCATCGGCCATCGTCATGCCGTTTTGCCCGACGCCGACAATCATGCCGCCGATAATATTGATGAAGGTTATCAGCAGGCCGGCGATGGCGTCGCCGCGCACGAATTTCGAGGCGCCGTCCATGGCGCCGAAAAAGGAGGATTCATCCTCCAGTGTTTTGCGGCGCGTGCGCGCTTCATCCTCGTTGATGAGCCCGGCGGAGAGGTCCGCGTCTATGGCCATCTGTTTGCCGGGCATGGCGTCGAGGGTGAAGCGGGCGGCGACTTCCGCGATGCGGCCCGAACCCTTGGTGATGACCACGAAGTTCACGATCACCAGGATGGAAAAGACGATGATGCCAATGACGAAATTGCCCTGCATGACGAAGTTGCCGAAGGCTTCGATGACGTAACCGGCGGCGTCGGTTCCCTCATGCCCCTTGGTCAGGATCAGCCGCGTCGACGCCATGTTGAGCGCGAGGCGGATCATGGTCGCGATCAGCAGGATTGTCGGGAATGCGGAAAACTCAAGCGGCGTGTGAATGAACAGCGCAGTCATGAGAATGAGCACCGCGAAGGTTATGGAGACGGCCAGAAAGAAATCCAGCATGACCGCCGGCATCGGCAGGATGAGGACGACCAGTATGGTGACGACGCCAAGCGCCAGCCCGAAATCCCCGCGTCGCAGAAACCCGGCCAGTTCCCCGAGCACGGCCAGCCCGGAGCTTGCGCGCCCAGGAGTTGTTTTGCCGGATTCTGGGGCAGGGAGCGGTCCCGCCGCGGTTGTATCACTCATGCTCGATGGACTCCCCTCAGCCGGGGAGCCCGGCCGCAAAACACTGCTAGGCAATATTTGCCGCCCATATGGTTAGCGGAGGGTTAACGGGGTGGGGAAAAAGGGGGGTGCCTGTTGTTTTCGCTCACGGCTGATCCGCTTCGCGGGCCTGCGCGGGCGCGCGCCATAAGGCGCGGCGGCCGTTCGGCCTTGCCTCTGCTGCGCCTCGGTTGATGGTGCAATACCGCGGCGAGGCGCAGCCGAGGCAAGCGCAACCGCGCGCCGCCCGGTCAGGGCGCGCCCGCGCAGGCCCGCGAAGCGGATCAGCCGTGAGCGAAACAAATCAGCGGGAAAACCTTCCCCCGCGAAAAAAACCTACCCGATCACCGCGCGCGCATCGCGCGGCAGGGGCACTTCGATGCCTTCCTGCGTGTAAGCCTTGAGCTTGTTTCTCAATGTGCGGATGGAGATGCCGAGGATGTTTGCCGCGTGGGTCCGGTTGCCGAGGCAATGGCCGAGGGTTTCCAGAATGAGATTCTGTTCGACCTCGGCGACGGTCTGGCCGACAAGCCCCCGGGTCACCGCTTCGGCCGTCTGCGCGGCCATCGCGGCGGTCGGGTCCAGTCCGTTGCCGGCAGGCACCGTGGCGCCGTCGGGCGAACGAATGGCTTCGGCCTCGATTTCCGCGCCGCTGGAAAGCAGCACCGCGCGGTGAATGGTATTTTCCAGCTCGCGCACGTTTCCGGGCCAGGACCCCGCCAGCAGCAGCCGCCGCGCCTCGCCCGATACGGCGCGATGCGGCACGCCATTGGCCTGGGCGTATTTGCGGGCGAAATGGTCCGCCAGTTCCAGAATGTCCGTCGGGCGCTCGCGCAGGGGGGGCAGGCGCAGATTGACCACGTTGAGCCGGTAGAGAAGGTCTTCGCGGAAGGTGCCCTCGCGCACGGCGGCCGCCAGATCCCGGTTGGAGGTGGCGATAATACGGATATCAACGCGGATTGGCTTGGTTCCGCCAACCCGGTCGATCACCCGCTCCTGAATGGCGCGCAGCAGCTTGGCCTGAAGCCTCGTCTCCATTTCGCTGATTTCATCGAGCAGAAGCGTGCCCCCGTCGGCCTCCTCGAACTTGCCGGTGCGCCGGGCGATGGCGCCGGTAAAAGCGCCTTTCTCATGGCCGAAAAGCTCCGATTCCAGCAGGTTTTCCGGGATCGCCGCGCAATTGACGCAGATGAAGGCCCTGGTGGCGCGGGACGATTTTGTATGCAGGTGCCGCGCGATGACCTCCTTGCCGGTACCCGATTCGCCGGTGATCAGCACGCTGGCGTCGGATTTGGCGATCTGGTCGGCCAGAGCGATGACCTGCGCCATTTTCTCGTCGCGATAGATGAGCGCATGGGTCTCGGCCACGACCGCTTCGAGAATGGCGGCGATCAGTTCAGGGTCGGGCGGCAGGGGGATATACTCCTTGGCGCCGGCCTGGATCGCGGCGACGGCGGCCTTGGCGTCGTTTTCCACGCCGCAGGCCACGATCGGCACATGTATATGTTCCGCGTGGAGCCTGTCGACCAGTTCGGATATATCGTTCTGCACCTCGACCATTATGAGGTCGGCGCCCCGGCCCGAGCGCAAATCCTTGAGGGCGCTGTCGATCGAGGGAGCGTGGGTCACCTGGGCGCCCCGGTCCATTGCGATCTTGGTCGCGGTTGTCAGCTCACCCTGGAGGCTGCCGATAATCATCAGTCTCATGCTTGTCTCCTATTGCGCATGGGCGCGGACTTTGCGCCGCCAGCGCCGGTGCTAATTGCTCTCGCCTTTGATTATTTCGGTCATGGTCACGCCGAGCCGGTCCTCCACGAGCACCACTTCTCCGCGCGCAACCAGCCGGTTGTTCACATAGATGTCGATGGCCTCGCCAACCTTGCGGTCAAGCTCGATCACATCGCCTTCTTCCAGTTTCAACAGATCCGCTACTTCCATATGTGTGCGCCCGAGCACCGCCGCGATGCTGACCGGCACGTCGAACACCGCCTCCAGATCGGAGGCAGTGCGCGGCTCATTCTCCGCAGCTTCGCCTTGCGGCGGCGGCGGGTCGCCGGGCGCTGCCTGCGCGGGCTTCTCCTGTTGCGAAAAGTCGGTAAGATCGACGTTTTCGCCTCCTGTCTCTTCGCTCATTTCTGGTCTCCTGATCCGGTCATGTCTTCGGGTTCAATCTCTGTTTCCGGTGGTTCGGCGGTGATGGCCGTATCCGCGCCGGTTGCGGCCGCCGGTGGCGTCGGCGGTCCGGCCTGCAAACTGTCCAGATGGCGTTTGACGATGCCGGCAATTGCGCTTCGGGTCTTTTCCTGGTCCAGCAGGATGCCGCCATCGGCCCATTGCAGGGAGCAATCTCCAACCCTGGTTTCCGGGTCGCCGAGGACAATGATTTTTCCGGTATATCCGCGCTCCGCCGCGATTGAGGTCACGGCCTTCTGTATTGTCTCGGCATGTGCGTCATTGACATTGAGCGCGATATGCGGCGCATCGCCCATATGTTCGAGCGCCTCGGTCACAAGGCTTTCGAGATTTGCCGTCGGCAGACGTTTTGTCAGCTCTTGCGCGAGCAATGTCGCCGTGGTCGTGGCCAGTTCTATCGCGTTCGCGCGTATGGCGTTGCATTCGCGTTCCACGCCGGCGAGAAGCTGTTGCGCGCTTTGCAGCAGCGCGTTCACCTGGTCGCGGGTATCGGTTTCGATACCCTTTAGCGCTTCCGCCATGCCTTCCGCGCGTCCCTTCTCGAAAGCGGCGCGGCTGGCTTCGGCCAGCTTGCGCTCCTCCTCTTCGCGCAAACGGAGCGCGGCGGCGGTTTCCGTTTTCGAACCTCTCGCGGTGTTGTCGAAAGTCCGGTCAAACAGATATCTTGCGGCTTCGGCCATGGGCTCCTCTAATAAACAAGCTCATCATCACCACCCGACTTGGTAATGACAATCTCGCCCTTCGCGCCAAGGTCCTTGGCGGTTTTGACCATGCCGGTTTGTGCTTCATCCACGTCTTTCAACCGGACCGGTCCCATCACCTCGAGATCGTCGCGAAGCATTTTCCCGGCCCGTTCAGACATATTCGAGAAGAAAAACTCGCGGGTCGGCTCGGCCGCGCCCTTCATCGCCAGTTGCAATACGTTCTGGTCGACCTTGCGCAGGAGCGTTTGCACGCTGGACTTGTCGAGTTTGGCCAGGTCGTCGAAGGTGAACATGAGGGTCTTGATGCGTTCGGCCGCTTCCCAGTCGGCCTCTTCGAGCGTTGCCATGAAGCGGGCTTCGGTTTGCCGGTCGAAGCTGTTGAAGACCTCGGCGATGAGTTCATGAGAGTCGCGCTGGCGGGCCTGGGACAGGTTCGAGATGAATTCGCTGCGCAATGTGTTTTCGATTTTTTCAAGTACATCGCGCTGCACCGAGCCCATGCCAAGCATGCGTTGCACCACATCGGTGGAAAACTCTTCGGGAAAAAGGGACAGCACGCCGGCGGCGTGTTCACAGGAGATTTTCGACAACACGACGGCGACGGTCTGCGGATATTCATTCTTGAGATAACTGGCCAAAACGCTGGCCTGGACGTTGGAGAGCTTTTCCCACATGTTGCGCCCGGCCGGGCCACGGATTTCCTCCATGATCGCGCTCAACCTGTCGGGCGGAAGATACTTCGCCAGCAGCCTCTCGGTTGAGGATGCGGTGCCCAGAAGCGCGCCGGCCATCGACATTTGCGAAACGAATTCCATGAGCAGCGCCTGGGTTACCTCATTGGTGACGTTTCCCAGCTCCGACATGGCGACCGAGATGGAGACGACCTCGTCATCGTTCAAATCGGCCCAGATGGGCTGCCCCCAGTCCGAGCCCAGTGCCAGAAGCAGAGCCGCGACTTTTTGCGGGCCGGTCATTTGGCTGATCTCGGCCGGGGTGGCGGATTCCGGCATCTCCGCGATCTGCGCAGCCTGTCCATCCGCAATCACGTCTTCGATTTTCGGTGCTGACATTTCCATGTTTTTTTGTTGCATTACGCGGTTTGCTGTATCCAGTCGCGGACGATTGTCACCGCCTCTTCCGGATTGTTCTTGATGGATTCACCGACGTCGTCCACAGCCCTCGCCTGAACGTCTCCGGCGGCGCGGGCATTCTTCATATTCTCTTCCATCGGGCTCGATGGCGGCGGCAGCGCCAGCTCTCCGCCAGGCAGCGGCTGGCCATCGGGGCCGGCGAGCAGAGGCTTGTCGCCCGCGGCCAGCGCCGTCAGTTCGGGAGCATTTTGCTCGGGCGTTACGATGCGCCGGACAAGCGGGCGGACCACCATCAACAGCACGAGCAGTGATATGAGCGCGATCGCCGTCAGTTCGGCGATGGTGAAATAGTCGTCTTTTGACATCGACATGAATGAGTCGAGCCAGCCTTGCGGCGCACCATCGGCCAGTGCGGGCGCTTCCGTTTCGGCAAACCGCAGATTCACGACCTGTACCTGGTCTCCCCGGTCCTTGGTGAAGCCGATGGCGGAGCGGACCAGTGCGCCTATCTGCGCCAGTTGTTCCTCGGGCCTGGGAGCGTAGGTCACCGCGCCCTGGGCGTCTTTCTGGTAGATTCCGTCCACGAGGACCGCGACCGACAGGCGTTTGATGCGCCCGCCTTCAGCGGTCTCGGTCCTGGTGGTGCGCGAAATTTCGTAATTGATGACCTCTTCGGTCGTGCTTGAATTTTCCCGCTGGCTGCCGTCACCGCCGGGCTCGACATTGGCCGCGGGCAATTCATTACCAACCGAAACACCATCATTTCCGGTCGGCGTCGTGGCGTTGGCGCTTTCCTCACGCGATTGAGTGGAGCGAACAACCTGGCCGTCAGGGTCATAGACGTCCGTCGTCTTGGTAATCTTGGAGTAGTCCATTTCGGCCGATACGCGGACCCGGACCCGGCCATTGCCGACGACACTGGCGACAATGTCTTCGATTTCCTTGCGCATGCGCCGCTCGGTCGCCCGGTTGCGTTCTTCGAATTCCCGTCCTCCCGGCTGCGCGCCATCCTCCCGCCCGGTTGCAAGCAGGCGACCGTTTTCATTGACAACCGAGACCCGGCCAGGTTTCAGGCCCTCCACGGCCGAGGCGGCCAGATGCTGAATGGCCTTGATTTGTCCCGGGTCAAGTTCACCGCGGGTCTTGACCACAATGGACGCCGAAGGCTCTCTTGATTTGCGGCCGAACAGTTTGCGTTTGGGCAGCACCAGATGAACCCGCGCCATGGTGATCTGCCGCAATACGCGGATTGTTCGCGCCAGTTCTCCCTCGATGGCCCGCACTTTGTTGATGTTCTGGACGAAACTTGTCGCGCCGAGCGTATCGGCCTTGTCGAAAATTTCGTAGCCGACAGTGCCCCCGGCCGGCAACCCGCTATCGGCCATTTCCATTCTGAGCCGCAGAACATTTTCCCTGGGCGCCAGAATGATGGAGCCGTCCTGGCGGATTTCATGGGGTACATTCATGCCCTCGAGTTTTTTTACGATCTGGAGGGAATCGTTGAATGTGAGATCCGTGTAGAGAACCGCGAGCTGCGGCTGGGAAAGACGCAGCATCAGGAAAATCAGGAAGCCGACAAGGCCAACGGCGACCGCTCCCATGGCGGCCAATCTCGCGGTTCCGATCGTTCTTACGAATTTTATGACGCCATCCACCCCTATTCGATCCTTTAGCTGGCGGCGAATGGCGGTACGAACGCTCCACAGAGGAGAGAGCCGTTAACCCGCGATTCACCGTGTTTCGTGCGAGTAGGCAAAAATTACCCACCGAGTCCTAAACAGATGCTTAATAGCGGGAGAAATAGTGCCTGGTTCATATGAAATTTTTGCGCCTGACGACCAGGACAGAGTCCAAAGACGTAAGATGCCACGCACCCGCAAATCGCCGCCGCGCCGGGCGCCGGGCAATGCAGGCCGGGCAGAAATATTGAATTATTGGCGGTAATCCTGGATTCGCGTGGCGCGCAATCCTGCAAGGCCGTGGCGGTCAATGGAGCGCTGCCAGCTCAGGAATTCATCGACTGTCAGAGTGTAGCGCGCGCAGGCATCGTCCAGGCTCAGCAAACCACCGCGAACCGCGGCCACGACCTCCGCCTTGCGGCGGATAACCCAGCGCTTGGTATTCTTGGGTGGAAGATCGGCGATAGTAAGAGGACTGCCATCTGGTCCGATGACATATCTTACGCGCGGCCTGTAATGCTCTGTCATGATACTCGTACACGTGACCCAACTCGGCGCGAGACTACACACCCACGTTTAAGATTTGCCTAAGGGCGAAGGTTAATCCGCGGTAACGAATTGGCCCGGCTTGTCAGGTGGAATGCGGCCGCGGCCGGCGCGGTGCGCGCGCCGCGGAGCAAGGTGAATTGTCAGGCGCCCAGTTGCGATGCCGTGCCTGAGTTAGGCAGTTTCACGGAAAGGATTTCATCCAGCTTTACCTCGCGCGAACCGATCAGAAGGACAGGCTCGGCGCCGTTGAAATTGACGCCATCGACAATGCCGGTGACCTGTGTCGTTACTTTCAATGCGGTCCCGTTGCCGTCCTGGGCTGTAACCGAAAGAGTGTAGTTGCCGTCGGGGGCGGTGGTGCCGGCGTCGGTTCGCCCATCCCAAAGGAAGGTGCTCTTGCCGGAAGGGGCGGGACCGCTGGTGGTGAAGACCGGGACGCCATTGGCGTCGAGGACGGAAATGGTTGCATTGTCGGATGCGCCATCGATCTCATAGTTCCAGGAGGCCGTGCCGTCTTTAAGTTCCGCGCTGGTTCCGCTCACGGTGACCTCACCGCCGAGGAAGCCGACGATATTGGTCAGGGTGTTGGCGGCCGAGACCTGAATGAGTTTCTCGAGATTCTCATTCTGCTTGATCGTCTGCTCGACTTCCGTGAACTGGATCAGCTGCTGCGTGAACTCACTGGTGTCGAGCGGGTCCAGCGGATTCTGGTTCAGCAGCTGGGTCGTCAGCAAACTCAGGAATGTATCGAAATCCTCAGCGATCGCCACCCGGTCCGAGCCGGCGCTTCCAAGATTGGAAAGCGCGGAGTATGGATTGATTTCAACCATATCGGTCTGGTCTCCTTAGGACTTGTTGACAAAGGTGGTTGCGGTGCCGGCGTGGCGCCTTTCGTTGCTGGCCAGCTTTGAGCGGCGTAGCAGGGCTGCACCCTTCAAGCCGCGCAAAGCGACGGCCAGCGGCGAAAGCCGCCGCGTCCCTTCGGGATTTGACGAGATTGGCCCGGTTTCGCGCCATTCGTCCTCGAATATGCTCAGCATGTCCTTCGTCCTCATAACTCGAATCTGAACCAATCTCGTCAAACCAGCGCCACAACCACCTTTGTCAACAGGTCCTAAATCCGGATATCGAGGCCGGTGGACGCCAGATATCGTGTTGGTGGCGGCATGGTGTCGCCGGGGTTCAAGGCAAGATCATCGTCGCTGTCGCCGGTGAGGGACGCTGACTCGTCTTGCGCGTCTTCCTGGCCATCACCGCCCTGGGCAAGGCTCTGGTCTTTCAGTGAAAACTTCATATCTTCCTTGGACGTATTGAGCCCGGCGTCCTGAAGCGCCCGCTCCAGCTGTCTTGCGTCGCGTTGCAGCAAATCCAGCGTTTCAGAACGCTCGACCACCAGATGAGTCATGACCCGGCCATCCCTTGAGACCTCCAGACGCACTTCGATGCGTCCAAGTTCAGGAGGATCGAGACGGATATCGAACCTTCTGGCGCCATTACTGGCCTGTTGGGCGATATGGACCGCCAATGCGCTTACGGGAACGTGCGGCACATTGGCCGGGGCCGGGCTGGGGGAAGCCGCGTGTGCCTGCACGCTCACCGTAAGCGTTGGGGTGCCGGAAGCGCTGGCGGACTCGCCGCCAGTGAATTGTTGAAACCTGATCAGGGTCATGCCAGAGCCGGGCTTGACCTGTTGCTGGATAATCCTGGGCCCGCCGGGCGCAAAGTCAGACCGGGACTTGCTTTCCCTGGCGGTCAGAGAATATTCGGCCGATCCGCCACCGGAGGCCGGGGCGCCTCTGGCGTTTGTCCGGTCATTGGCTTGGGCAAGACCGGTAGGTTGCGCTTCGCCCCTGGTGGCGGGTTGCGCGAGGCGGGTCTCTGCATTCTGCGCTGCGTTCCCGGCCGTAGTTTGCGACGCCTTGTTCGCCGTGTTTTCCTGGCCCGCCGTGCGCGCGTCGGCGCCGGCACGGCCGTTTTGATCTTGAGGGCCGGTTTCAGGTTGCACCTGAACATTGGCCGCCGTCCGCGCGGAGTTCTGTCCCGGAGCCGGCGCGGCGCTTTGCTCAAGCGCCGCCTGCTGGGTTTGACCGCCCTGAACAGCGGTTGCCGGCGCGGTTTTCGAATTCTGACCTTGGATGGTTTGCGGAGCACCCGGCAGCAGCGAAACCGCCGCAGTCGTACCTGCCGCAGTCGTATCCGTGGATACGGCACCCAATATAGTGGTTGCGTTGACCTCGGCGCCGTCGCGCGCCAGCCCGAGTCCCCCGGTCAGGGCCTGGAGGAGGGCGGTGTCGCCGGTTTTGGCTTCCAGAACGGCTGGCGCGCCGCCGGAGGCCGCCGCCGGGTCAAGTGGATTGGGAATGGTGGCGATTTCGCCTTCAGCCGCCGTTGTGGCGCCGGTTGCCGCCAGAAGTGTGGAGAAAAGTCCGCCCGTTCCGGCCGCATTTGCCGGTGCGGCCAGGGGGTTCTTGGAGGAACCGCCAGCGAGATTGGAAATAAATGCCGCAATTGAAGTCATCATCTTACGCCTGGTACTTGAACTTCGCCCCTTACAGGAGCAAGTGACGGGCCATATTTATGAAACTTGGAATAATCTCATAATATCATATGGTTAAGCTGTATTTTCTCGTTGCGGGCCGGGTTTGATCCGTTGTGATAACCGGCAGAATCTGCCGGGACCCGGCGAAACTTGCCGGGAAAATTCTTCGCCTAACTATTGTCGCACCGGGTTGATAACGACGGTGCGCGGCAATAAATTGTTATCTGGCAATAGAATGCCCCGCGGTTGCAATTCCTGCTTCGGGCGCGCGGCGCGGTTTGGAAACACAAGCAGTCAGCCGGCAGCAAGGCTGGTGTCCGGGCTGCTATCGGGTAATGGCGGGTTCGCAATTTCATGATTTCCTTGAACAGTCTGTCCCTGCCAGGGCGTCCTCAGGACACCCGTGTGGTTGTCGCCATGTCCGGCGGCGTCGATTCTTCGGTTGTCGCGGCTCTGCTCAAGGAGGAGGGCTATGATGTTATCGGCATAACCCTGCAGCTCTATGATCATGGCGAGGCGGTTCAGGCGAAAGGCACCTGTTGCGCCGGCCAGGATATCCACGACGCGCGCCAAGTGGCCGAAGCATTGAATATTCCCCATTATGTTCTCGATTATCAGGAACGCTTCGCGGCGGCCGTCATGGACGAGTTCGCGGAAAGCTATCTCACCGGGGAAACGCCGGTCCCTTGTATTTCCTGCAATCAGAAAATCAAGTTCAGGGATTTGCTGGAAACTGCAAAGGAACTTGGCGCGGCCGCGCTTGCGACGGGGCACTATATTTCGTCAAAACGCGGACCGGCCGGCTGGGAGCTGCACAAGGCCAGGGATGGCGAGCGCGATCAGAGCTATTTCCTGTTTGCAACCACACGCGAACAGCTTGAGTTCCTGAAGTTTCCGCTCGGACATCTCAAAAAAGCCGAGACACGTGAACTGGCGCGCCGTCATGGCCTGAAAATCGCGCAAAAGTCGGACAGTCAGGATATTTGTTTCGTGCCCACCGGGCGCTACACCCAGGTTATCGACCGGCTGCGCCCCGGCGCGGCGCGGCCCGGCGATATTGTCGCCCTGAATGGCAAGGTACTGGGCCATCATGACGGGATTATCAATTACACCATCGGCCAGCGCCGCGGTCTCGGCATCGCCGCGGCGGAACCTCTTTATGTTGTGAAACTCGATGCGCAAAGCAGGAAAGTCGTGGTGGGTCCGCGTGAAAGTTTGCGTGCCCGGCGCATCTGGCTGCGTCAGCTCAATTGGCTCGGGGATCTGCCATTTACGGAGATTCCTGAAAAAGGACTTGAATTGACCGCAAAAATCCGCTCAACCGGGGCGCCAAAAGCCGCGACACTGCGAAACCTGGAAGGGGCGGCGTTTGTTCAGTTGCATGAGGGCGAGGACGGGGTTTCCCCCGGTCAGGCATGCGTGCTTTACGACGGGAGCCGTGTCTTGGGCGGAGGATGGATTGCCAGTACGGAGCCGGACAGCC
This sequence comes from Hyphomicrobiales bacterium, assembly GCA_003228955.1. Lineage (GTDB taxonomy): Bacteria > Pseudomonadota > Alphaproteobacteria > Rhizobiales > Methyloligellaceae > UBA2767. The sequence goes on along the minus strand of QIGN01000148.1, from coordinate 1,053 downwards.
GGTTTGTGTTCAATGACGTGGCGCGTCACGGGGAAAATCCAGCGCCCGTACCGCCCGCGAACTAGAAAAGCGGAGCCGGGGCCGATCCCACTATTTTCTGGTGTCACCCAGGCAGATTTATCGGAGCGATGAGAAATATGCAGGAAGCGGATTTGGACACAGGCAACTCCGGCATTGATATGTTTGACGTGCGGCGGGCCTACCGCCGCTGGGCGTCGATCTATGATGTGGCCATCGGAAAGCTGGTCGAAGTCGGACACCGCGAAGCTGTCGAGATCATAAACCGGCGAAAGGGGTCGGTTCTGGAGGTCGGCGTTGGAACCGGCCTGTCACTGCCGCGCTATGGACATCATTTGCAGATCACCGGAATCGATATTTCGCCCGAAATGCTCGACAAGGCGCGCAGCCGCGTCGAGGAACAAAATCTGAGGCATATATCAGCCCTGCACGAGATGGACGCGGGCAGGCTTGAGTTCGCGGACAAGGAATTCGACACGGTTGTCGCCTTGTATATGATGACGACGGTGCCCGATCCGGAGCGTGTCATGGCTGAACTCGAACGGGTATGCGCGCCGGGCGGAGAAGTCATTCTGGTCAATCATTTCAGCGTCGATACTGGCGCGCGCGCGCGCCTTGAACGCCTGTTCGCGCCATTGGCCAGTCTGCTTGGCTGGCACCCGGTATTTCCCGTTGAGCGGGTGCTGGGGCGGAGCGGGGCCTGCGGCTGACGGACAGGAGGTCATTGCGGCCCCTTGGGATGTTCACGATGCTGCGTTTCGTCAAGCAGCCGGACCTGGCTACCGATTTTAAATTCAAAACCGAAGCCGTAGCCGGGCGCACGCACCTCAAGCCTGCAAGCGCCTGATGAACTGGCGCCGGCCCACCTTGAATTTCGGGCTTTCTTGACACGGGACGAGACCGCTCATTATATCGCTCTGGGGCAGCGTTACACCCTGTCGCCCGGTTTGGCGGAGTAGCTCAGCTGGTTAGAGCAGCGGAATCATAATCCGCGTGTCGGGGGTTCGAGTCCCTCCTCCGCTACCAATCTTTTCA
>QIGN01000032.1 GCA_003228955.1 Hyphomicrobiales bacterium | reverse complement strand
TTCGGGGGCACGGTTGCGGTTGCAACCACAGACGTCACTGCCGGCGTGGGTGCGAGGACCCAGGAGCGCATCGCGTCGTTCCTGCAACGCCGCTCCGATCTGCTGCTCGAGGCCGAGCCGGACCGTGGCCGCATCCAGAGACGTCTCGCGGGGCCGAACGGGGGCCAGGGCGCCGGCGCGAGCCTCGCCGGCGGCCCGGCGACGCCCTTCAATCTCGCCGTTTCGGGAGATGGCGAGGTCCGCAATCTCAACTTCTCGACCAGCCTGAGCCAGGTTGCGCGCTCCAACGCCGCCGCGGACCAAAGCCGCCGGACCGAGGTCCAGGGACGCGCCATGTCCCTTGGGCAAATGGCCGCCCCGGGACGGCCCGCTCCGGCTCCCGGCGGCATCGATGTCTGGGTGGACGGCACCTACACCGGCTTCCGCGACGACACGGCAGGGGGGAATCGCGACGGCTATCTGGGCGTGTTCTTCGTGGGCGCCGACCGTCTGATCAACCCGGCTCTGCTGATCGGCGTGATGGCCCAGTACGACTCGGCGCGGGACGACTCGGCGCTTCTTGGCTCCAACGTGAAAGGCAAGGGCTGGATGGCCGGACCCTATCTGAGCGCCAGGCTGAGAGAGAACCTGTTCTTCGACGCCCGCGGCGCCTGGGGCCTGTCCGACAACGAGATCGATCTGATCGGCCTCACCAAGGACAAATTCGATACGAGCCGCTTGCTGGCGACCGCGAGGCTGACGGGCAACTATCAGCTCGGGGGCTTGCGGATTTCGCCGAGCGTGGCGGTCAAATACATCAAGGAGGAGCAGAAGAGCTTCACCAACTCGCTCGGCATCTTCATCCCCGGGCAGAGCGTGACGCTCGGCCGGTTCAGCTTCGGCCCGGAGTTCGGCTACCGGCAACAGGCGGCCAACGGCACGATCATCGAGCCGCACGCCTCGATCAAGGGCTTGTGGGACTTCGACGATGCCGGGCCTCTCACCCTGGGCGGCACGGTCGCCGGCGGCGATGACCTGCGCGCCAAGGTGGATGGCGGGTTAAGGTTGACTTTCCCCAGCGGCATCTCGCTGGGCGCCACGGGGTCCTATTACGGCATCGGGGACAATGACTTCTCGGCCTACAGCGGCAAGCTCCGGGTGAACATACCGCTGGCAAGGGAGCGCGCTTCGCCGGACAGCCCGCATCCGTGGGGAAATGCGCCGTCACGGCCGGGATTACCGGTGCGAGAGCTGGTTCAGAGGAAGTTGCTGGTGCGCCTCACCACCGCGGAATACGACTCCGTCAAGACGAGGGCAGGTCCGATGACGGTGTCAGCCTATCTGCGCTGGTGGCTCGAGGAGAACGGGTTTTTCGACTGAGATTGCGGCCGGCAAGAAAATTCAAATTATGAAATTTACTGACCGCTGGTCGGCTTCACGCTTCCGCTGGCCAGGGACAGAAGCGAGGCGTAGGCGTCCGCGAGGCCGGCCCCGAACTGGGTATCAAAGCCCTTCGGGCCAAGGTCGCGGGCGCTTGTCTTGATTGCATCCACAATCGTCTCGGATGTGGCCTCGGGGTTGCGCTCCAGAAGCAGCGCGATGAGGCCGCTGATGTGAGCCGCCGCAAGCGAGGTGCCGGACGAGAAGGTGTAGCCCTTCTTGAGCGATGGCACGAGCAGATTGACGCCGGGCGCGGCGGCGGTCAGGTAGCTGCCGCGATTGGCCTGGGGGTATAGCCTGTCCTTGCTATCGAGGGCTGTGATGGCAATCACGTTTCTGTAGGCCGCCGGGTAGGCCGGCGGCGCCTTGGGGCCGCCATTGCCGGCCGCCGCCACCAGAATCACGCCTTGCTTGTAGGCGTTATCCAGGGCCGTCCTGACCAGAGGATCGTAGGGGCCGGTGAAACTCATATTGAAGATGCGTGCCTTGTTCTTGAACGACCAGTCCAGCGCACGCAGCAGGATCATGCTGCTGGTCATGGGCTTGTTATATTTGCGGTTCAAGTAGAACGCGCGCGCCGCCAGAAGCTTTGACAACGGCGCTACTCCGGTCACCTTTCCCTGTCCGGCGATCAGACCGGCGATTGCCGTCCCATGCTTGCCCACCGCATTTTTGCCATCTCCGACGGCATCGAAGGACGCGGCAATTGCCTTCGACAGGGAGGGATGTTTCGCGTCGATTCCGGTGTCGATAACCGCGATGGATATGCCCCGCCCCTGTGAGATTTCCTGGGCCTGGCCGATGGCCAGCTTGGCAAGCGTATATTGTGCCGGGGGCGCCTTCTTCGGCTTGTTGCGTGAGACCACCTGATACCAGTTGTTGGGCTGGGCCTGGCTGACGCGCGGGTCCGATAGAAGCGTGGAAAGAACTTCGCGCAGGACACGATTGCCGGAGAAGCTGAACCTGATGAGACTCCCTTCGAGAAGTGAAATCGGAACCGATTCCACCTTGGTCAGATTAAAGGCCGCCGCCAGTTCATCGCCCACGGCGCCGGCCCGGTCCGATTTTACAAATACCAGAACTTCATTGGCGATGAATTGCGGGATGGTCGCCACAATGGGGGGCGGCCCAATTCTGGGTGAAATCTTGCGCGGGGGCCTGCGCCGGACGGTCCTGCTTTTTCCGGGGCGCGGCCTGGGCTTGACGACTTTCGGCGGTTTGGGCGGATACCAGACCGCAGGCGGTTTTGGCCGGGGCGGCGGCTTTGGAAATACCACTGAAGGCGGGGTTGATGGCCGCGGTGGAAAGACCCCCAGTGAGCCCGGCAGAATGACGGTCCCCCCTTTTCCACGGCCACTTGCTCCGCCGGTCGGGTTGCCGCGGCGCGAGGGGGCGATCAATGCCCGGTTCAAGGGGATGATCGGCGTGGTCTGTGTGGCGCGTTGCGCCAGCCGGCGCGGCTTGAGGGGCTTTACGCGCGGAACCGACGTTATTGCAGTATGCGGATTGGTTCTCAGACCCTGCAATGGCGAATTCGCCGCGTGAGCCGGCGCCGGACCGATACCCAGCACCGCGAGCACGGAAATCCAGATCAGACATGCGCGCCTGGATCGGTTCGGATATTTACGCCACGTCACCATGGGTTTCTACTCCGCCGGCGCCGCGAAAAGGATCAAGGTCCGGCGCGATTGCAGCTTCCTCAATATAGTGTCCCGTTTCGCTTCATCCAGAACGGTACCCGAAATTCGTACTTTGTAAATGCCGCCGGGCTTCGGTCCATCGACGATTCTAGCATCGAATTCCGTCAGCAATCGGGTGATGTCGCCGGCATTTGCATCCTGCGCGAACTGAATGAGGGCAAAGGTACCCTGGGCGATGGTTTGTCCGGTGCCGGACGCCGTTTCATAGCCCGCGCCCTGCTGCGGGCCCGATGTCATAAGCACGCCCAGCGAGACACCCTGCACGATGACAAGGACCGCCGCCGCTCCCGCCACCCACTGCAGGCTGGCCGGAACCGGCGCGCCCAGCAGCTTCGAGGCCCAGCCCCACAGGGCCGTTTTGGTGCCGGCGAGGGAGGGGTTGGCCGCTTCATGTTCCTCGATTGAACCCATCAGCCGATCGAGCGCCCCGGCGCCCGGCGCGCCGCGCGCCTCGTTCAGGAGCACCGCCTCGGCGCGTTCTTCTTCAACGAGCACAAGCTGGCTCGCCATATCGGGATGGCTTGCAAGATAGGCCTCGACGCGGCTCGCATCGCCGGCGTCGAGCTGTCCCTTTTCATACCAGGGCAACAGGGCCTCAATGGCCTCGCGCTCTTCTTTACGGTTCTGGTTCGTGTTCATGGCCAGCCTCGATCAATTCCTGCCTGTTTCATCAATTCGCCCAACTGTTTGCGGGCATAGTGCATTCTCGTTTTCACCGTCGCTTCGGGGATGCCGGCAATCCCGGCAACCTCGCGGATCGACTTCTCGTGATAGTAAACGAGGTCGATGACCTCGCGGTGTTCATCGGACAGAGCGTTTATGGTCTCGCGCATCGCATCCGCCTTGGAACGCTTCTGCGCGGCTTCTTCGGGATCATCTCCCTCGTCGGCCATCTGCTCTGCTACTCCATCCTCCAGTTTATCTTCGCGCCGCTTGCGCAACCGGCTCATCGCCTTGTTATGGGCAATGGCCAGCAGCCAGGTGGAGACCGCCGAGCGCCCCTCGTAACGTCCGGCCTGCCGCCAGACATCGAGGAACACTTCATTGGTCAGCTCTTCGGCCACCGCTTCGTTGCGCACCCGGCCCATGAGAAACCTGAAAACCCGAACATTGTGGCGCGCAAAAAGGGCGTGCATCGCCGCGCGGTCTTTCGCGGCCGTTCGTGTGATCAGATCCCTGTCCGGGTCTGGTTGTGGCATCTCAAGGCTCCGTTGCCGGACGCCCCACATATCCCTTAGTCGCATCACGCGCGAAAAAGGTTCATGGGCCGCACAATTAAATTGTTCGATGGTAGACTTCATAACAGAGGAATGTGAAGGTTTCCTTGGGCCGCGCGGCTATCCGGGCCTGCCATGAATGCCCGGCAGACCAGCACCTCAGAGCGGAAACAATCCTCTACGGACCCAGGCTGAGGGGACACTCTCTAGCGGAATGGCGGTGTATAGAGCAGCCCGCCCTTGTTCCACAATGCGTTCAGGCCGCGCTCCAGGCCGATCTGCGTTTTGACGCCGATATTGCGCTCGAAGATTTCGCCATAATTGCCGACGGCCCTGATCACGTTATAGGCCCAGCGCTTGTCCAGGCCGATCATGGTTCCCAGATCGCCTTCCGAGCCCAGCAGACGGTTGATTTCGGGATTGTCCGTCCCCTTTGCCAGTCTGTCGACATTGGCCCGGGTGATGCCAAGTTCCTCGGCGGCGATCGTGGCGTTCAGCACCCAGCGCACGATGTCGCTCCATTGATCGTCGCCCTGACGCGTCGCGGGGCCAAGCGGCTCCTTGGAAATGACGTCGGGCAGGATCATATGGTCGCCGGGCTTGGGCAATGTCGAGCGGGTGGCGGCAAGGCCGGAAACATCGGTCGTATAAACGTCGCAGCGCCCGGCAATATAGTTGGCCCGCGCCTCGGAATTGGTCTCGACGGGGACAGGTTCATACTTGATCTTGTTGATACGGAAAAAGTCCGCCAGGTTCAGCTCGGTCGTCGACCCGGTCTGGATGCACACCGATGCGCCATTGAGCTCCTTGGCGCCGGTAACGCCAAGCGACTTCGGCACCATGAAACCCTGTCCGTCATAATAGTTCACCCCCTGGAAGGAGAGCTTCACATCGGCGTCGCGCACGAATGTCCAGGTCGTGTTCCGCCACAGAACATCGCCCTCGCCCGAATTCAGAAGCGTGAAGCGGGTCTTGCCGGTCGAGGGTATAAATTTGACCTTTTTCGGGTCGCCGAAAACGGCGGCGGCGGTCGCGCGGCAGAAATCAACATCGAAGCCTTTCCATGTGCCGCTGGAATCCGTGTAGGCAAAACCGGCGACCCCGGTGCTCGAGACGCAGCGCAGCTCGCCTCTGGCTTTTACGATTTCCAATGTGCCGGCGTTTGCCGCTGACCCGGCAAACAGCGAAAGCAACGCAAACCCGCCAACCAACCAACATTTCACGGAAATGTACTCCTTCACAACGAACGCCATGACCTGACCGCGCAACGACCCTAGCACTTCGGCGCGAAGCCTGTCGCACTTTAGGACCCGCGCGGGGCGAAAATTTTCCCGGGAAAATATAGTGCTGGCATATAATAAGCTAACTTATTATATTGAAACATGTCCACCGATCCATACCTGACCCGTTCGCTCGGATTCCTGCTCGGGGATGTCTCGCGGCTGCTGCGCAAGCGCTTCGATGCGCGTGTGCGCGCGCTCGACCTGACCCGCGCCCAGTGGCGGGTGCTGGCGCGGCTGCGGAGGCGCGAAGGCATCAATCAGACCGAACTGGCCGAAATCCTCGAAATCGAAACCATTACGCTCGGCCGTCATATCGACCGGCTGGAAGCCAAGGGCTGGGTTGAGCGCCGGCGCGACCCTGGCGACCGGCGGGCATGGAATCTGTTTTTGAACCCCAAGGTGCAGCCGGTCCTGGACAGGATGCGCGGATTTTCCGAAATGACCCGCGCCGAGGCGCTGGGCGGAATCCCTGAAGCGGAGAGCGAACATCTGATCGATCTTCTGCTCCAGATAAAGGCCAATCTGCTGGAGCTGGAATGTCCCGGCGCCGTCGCCGGAGGGGCCAAAGGGGCGGGCGATGGCGGCTAGAGCGAAAAAGCCGGTATCCGCGAAGACGCGCAAGACGCCGGCATCCGCACCGGCGCGAAACCACCGCCGGCTCTTTGTCGCAATGGCTTCGATGCTCGGGCCGCTGCTGGCGGTTCTGGCGGGATTCTATATTTATCTTGCGGGCGGGCGGTTCGTCTCCACCGACAACGCCTATATCAAATCGGAAAAGATCGCGGTGAGCGCCGACATTTCAGGCCGCGTGGTCTCGGTTTCGGTGCGCGAAAACCAGCTTCTGAAGAAAGGCGCTCCGCTGTTCCGCATTGATCCTGAACCTTTCCGCATCGCTGTGGAGCGGGCGGAAGCGAGGCTGATGTTCGCCCGTCAGGAAGTTGAATCCCTGCGCGCGCTGCACAAGCAGAAACTTGCCGAGTTGAAGCTCGCGCAAGGGGATCTGGCATTTTACGACCGCCAGCTCGGGCGTCAGCAGAAGCTCAACAAAAGGGGCTTTGCGTCGGGAACCAATCTCGATGAAGCGTCGCGCAACCAGCGCAACGCCCGCGACCGCATAAGTGCGGTCATGCAGGATATCGCGCAGGTGAGCGCCCGGCTTGGCGGCGATCCCGATATTGACCCCGCGCGCCACCCCTCGGTACGCGAGGCGCGCGCGGCGCGCGATGCGGCGGCGCTCGATCTGCGGCGCACGTCCGTGTCCGCGCCGGTCGCCGGGGTCGTCACGAATTTCGATTTGCAGCCCGGCGAATTCATCGCCACGGGAAAAGTCGTTTTCTCGCTCGTCGGCACCGGCGAAGTCTGGGTGGACGCCAACTTCAAGGAAACCGACCTCACCCATGTGCGCGCCGGTCAGAGCGCGACCATTCGCGTGGATGCCTATCCCGATACCGCCCGCGACGCGGTGGTCGCCAGCATCAGCCCCGCTACGGGTGCGGAATTCGCGCTTCTTCCGCCGCAGAATTCGACTGGAAACTGGGTCAAGGTCGTGCAGCGGCTTCCCGTGCGTCTGAAGTTGAATAACCCGTCATCGGAACCGCCGCTGCGCGCCGGCATGAGCGTGGTCGTCGAGATCGACACCGGGTACAAGCGCTCCATGCCGGGCTTTGCCCGCTCCGCGCTGAACTGGGCCCGGGGCCTGATATGAGTGCGGCTGAGCCGAGCGTGCTGCCTTCCGGCTTCCGGCTGAAGCTGATCACCATCGCTCTCATTCTGGCGCCGCTGATCCAGGTTTTCGACACCGCGCTTCTGAGCGTCGCGCTCAGGCAGATGCAAGGGTCCCTGTCCGCCACACAGGACCAGATGGCCTGGGTGCTCACCTCCTATCTGATCGCGCTGGCGGTCATGACGCCGCTGTGGGGCGCCATCAGCTCCCTCTTCGGGCGCAAGCCGCTGCTTCTGCTTGGAATCGCCGGTTTCGTCATCTTTTCCATGTTGTCGGGCACCTCAAGCACCCTGGGCGAAATACTCATCTACCGGTTCTTCCAGGGCGCGTTCGGTGCGGCCCTCATTCCGCTCTCGCAATCCGCGTTGCTGTCAATCTACCGCCGCGAGGATTTCGGCATCGCCATGGGATGGTGGGGCGTCGGCATCATGTTCGGGCCGGTGTTCGGGCCGACGCTCGGCGGCTATCTCACCGAATTTTTCAACTGGCGCTGGGTGTTCTATCTCAATCTGCCGCTTGGCCTTCTCGCCTTCACCATGATCGGTACGCTGGTGCCGCGCCAGCGCAATATGGTCCGGCGCCCCTTCAACTATCTGGGGTTTTTCATGCTGGCGATCACCGTTGCGTCGGTGCAGTTCGTGCTTGATCGCGGCGAGCGGCTGGACTGGTATTCGTCGCCAACCATTATTGTCCTGACCCTTGCCGCGGCAGGCGCATTCTGGGTGTTCGTGGTCAATTCCCTCACCTCGCGCACGCCGTTTGTCGATCCGGCCATTTTCCGCAACCGGTTTTACGTGTTCGGCATCGTCCTGCGCATTCTGTTCGGCGTCTTTCTGTTCGCCAGCCTCATTCTTGTGCCGCCCTTCCTGCAGAACCAGGGCGGGTATTCGATGATCGACAGCGGCGTCATCATGGCCTCGCGCGGCGCCGGCGCCATGTTCGCGGCCCTGTTTACCGGGCACATGCTCAAATTCATCGATCCGCGAAAAGTCATTCTGGCTGGCATGATGCTGTCCGCCTACTCCATGTGGGAATTTTCGAATTTTACCCAGGACATCGACCTGACCGCCGTGCTGGTGAATAATTTCGCGCAAGGGATCGCGCTCAGCTTCTTCATCATTCCGGTGAACACGGTTGCTTTTTCCTCTCTACCCTCGGAGCACCGCGATGCGGGCACCGCCTTTTATTCCCTGCTCAACAATATCGGCCGCTCGCTGGGCATTGCCCTGTTCGCCAGCTATCTGGCGCGCAACACACAGGCGGTCCATGAAATACTGCGCGCGGATATCACGCCGTTCAATGACGCGCTGCGCCATGTGGGTTTGCCGGAGGTGTGGAACCTGGATACCGCGGCCGGTCTGCAGGCCGTCAACGCCATGGTGACCGCCCAGGCGGAACTCATCGCCTATATCATCGACTTCCGCCTGCTGGCGGCGATCATCGTCATTTGCATGCCGGTGGTGTTCATGCTGCGCAATCCGCTGCGGGAGGATGCGGCGAGTTCATGACCTGGTTCTTTGTTTATGCGTATCATTTGCCCGATAACCGGTTTCCACTTGCCGGTAATACGCATTACGCGCGCTGGCGGATGCGGCGGAATGTCAGGCCGAAGGCATCCCTCAGGCTGCCGGTCAGCAGATAGTAAAGCCCGCCAGTTGCGCCGACAAGGATGGCCCCCAGAGCCAGCGGCGCGGCGGCCGACAGGGTGGCCATGCCAGAAATGCCCTGACCGATGGTGCATCCATAGGCGCTGACCCCGCCAAAGCCCATCATGAACCCCCCGAGCAGATGCCGGCGCATCTCGCGCGCATCGTCATAGGCCTCCAGGCGTAGTTCCGCCTTCCACAGCGCGCAAGCGAAGGATCCCGCTATGGTGCCAAAGACAAGGGCTATGCTGAAATTGATTGTCGAGCCTACGAATGTCGCCAGATAAATGACCGTGCGGCCAGGCGGGATTACATATGAAAGCGATTGAACCGGCGCGGGTTCAAAGGGGTCGTTGCCGAGGATGCCGGTGGCCGCAAAGCCGCCGATGACAACCAGGCCGATGACGAGGCCGGCTGTGACGTCACGTGGATTGCCCCTCAGCCCGTCGCCGGCAAAACACCAGGCCAGCAGCAATCCGGCGAACACAAGCGCCATCGGCAACCACAAATTCTGCGCGTCCAGGCCGAACAGGGCGGCGGCTATATGCGGGAGGCCCTGTCCGCCAATATTCGACAGATCGAGGTCAACGGCCTCCAGCACAAAGCGGCGGGGATAACTGGTTATGCCGCTGGCGGTCATATACGCCGTCAGCCCCATGACCAGAAATGTGACGACGGCTTTCAGATCGCCGCCACCCATGCGCACCAGCGTCCCGAAGCCGCATGTGCCAACGAGCGCCATGCCGAGACCGAACAGCAGACCGCCGGCGATGGCGCCCGCCCAGTGGAGGTTCGGGCCCAGATAGAAGGTCTCATCGATGCGGGCTATGCCGGTAGTGTGCATCAACTGCACGCCAAGCATGGCGACGGCAATCGCCAGGGCCCAGCATTTCAGGCGACGCAAATCGCCAGTCAGGACCATGTCCTCGACCGCCCCAAAGGTGCAAAAACGCGCCCAGCGCGCCACCCAGCCGATAATGGCGCCCAGCAGAACGCCGCTTAACGCGACAAGCTGGCCTGTCGTCAACTCAGCCAAGATTCCGGCCTTTCACGCTTACCCAACGTGGCCCTCCCGGCAAGTTTACCACGCCAGGCCGGGGCCGGATACCGCTACCAGACGTCGGGTTTGATGCCTCTTTTTTCAAGATCCGCGAACTTGTCCTGCAGGTAGCGCTGGAAATTGCTGGTGCGGAAAAGGCCCTTGTTCACGAATTCAAGCACCGACATGAAATGGAACGGTTTGAAATATCCCGGCATCCTGAAAACCTCCGCATCGACGCCTTTCCTGCCTTTCACCAGTTCCGTCTCCTTCGGGAAGAATACCATCGTCGGCGTGAAGATCGCACGCCACCTGAGCGCAAGCGCGCGCTCTTCCAGTTCCTTGCCATCGAAGTCGGTCACTTCGCGGCTGCCCCACAAATCGATCTGAAGAACTCCGAAATTCTCCTTCATGTAGGAGACGATGTCGTCACGCCCGAAATTTACCCGGTGCAGTTCCCTGCAATAGGGACATCCGCGCTGCTCGAATAGTAGCGCCAGATGCTTGTCCTGTTTGCTGAGCTCCGCGTGGTCTTCCGCAAGATCCATAAAGGATTCCAGAAACCAGTCCTGGATATGAAGCCCGTTGTCGGCAAGTTCCGGTTCCTTGAAGGCGCTCTTGGCGGCGCGCGGGCGCGGCGCGCCGAGCGCCGCCATTGCGCTTGTCGCCGCGAGGCCGGTCAGTGCGGTGCGCCGGGTGAATTCCATGGGTTCCTCCGATCTTCATACGGCGACGATCATACCCGCCGATGCGGATGCGTCGCGTCAATTCCGAAGCGCCAGAACATTCGCATTATTACATATGCCAGCCTCAATTGGGACCCCGGAGACGTTTCACGAGTTTGTGCAAAGAGTTCTGCTGCGTCGAATCCGCTTCCTGGCGGGCTGTCGCCGCGTTTTACCACCGCCATTGTCTGTACATTCCAATCGCGGTATGTATCGGCGATGATTTGGGGACGCATTCTTTCGCGGATTTCCGGCGCGGCGCTGGGGCT
>QIGN01000031.1 GCA_003228955.1 Hyphomicrobiales bacterium | reverse complement strand
ATGGCGCTTGAGCGGAAATTTTTCGACGAACTTGTGGCGTCGGATCAATCGAAGGCGCAGCGCCATCTGTTTTTCGCCGAGCGCCAGGCGCACAAAATTCCCGGCGTTGCGAAGGACACATCCGTCAGGCCAATCGAGTCCGCTGCCGTCATTGGCTGCGGCACAATGGGCCGCGGCATCGCCATGAGTCTGGCCAATGGCGGCGTGCCGGTGACAATCCTTGAGGTGAACACGGACGCGCTTGGCAAGGGACTGGCCATGATCGGGGAAACCTATGCTGGCAGTGTCTCGCGCGGCTCTCTTGCGCAGGCCGATATGGATGCACGGGTCGCCCTGATCTCGGGAACAACGGACTATACAGACATTGCGGACGCGGACATTGTCATTGAGGCCGTGTTCGAGGACATGGACCTCAAAAAGCGGATATTCGCCAAGCTCGACGAGACATGCAAATCCGGCGCAATCCTCGCCACCAACACCTCCACGCTCGATGTCGATGAAATCGCCTCCGCCACGAGCCGGCCCGGCGACGTCATCGGCACGCATTTTTTCAGCCCCGCAAATGTCATGCGGCTGATGGAAAATGTCCGTGGGATTAAAACCTCTCCCGATGTCATCGCGAGCGTCATGAAACTCTCGAAAGACATCGGCAAGGTGGGCGTCATGGTGGGCGTGTGCGACGGTTTTGTGGGCAACCGGATGCTTTATGCGTACAAGACCCAGGCGGAATTTCTGCTGGAGGAAGGCGCGCTCCCCCATCGAATCGACAAAGTCATCACCGATTTCGGGTTTCCCATGGGACCCTTCGCCATGAGCGATCTGGCCGGTCTTGACATCGGCTATCAGGTGCGAAAGCACCGGCGCGAGACAAAACCGCCCGAGGGCCGCACTTCCTTCATTGCCGACCGCATCGTCGAAAGCGGGCGCCACGGGCAGAAAACGAATGCCGGCTGGTACCGCTATGAAGAGGGCAGCCGCAAGCCCCTCCCCGATCCGGAAATTGAAAAGCTGATCGTGGGCATCTCCGAAGAGATCGGCATGGAGCGGCGCGACATATCCGACCGGGAAATTCTCGAGCGCTGCCTCTATCCGCTCATCAACGAAGCGGCGAAAATCCTTGAAGAGGGCATTGCCACCCGGGCCAGCGACATCGATGTGGTGTGGATATACGGCTATGGTTTTCCAGTCGCGAAGGGCGGGCCGATGTTCTACGCCGACAAGACCGGCCCCAAAACAATTTATGAGGTAATGGCAAAACTGCACGGCGAACATGGCGACATGCTCAAACCCGCAAGCCTGCTCGAAGACCTCGCCCGTTCGGGAAAATCATTCGGTGATCTGCAATCGTGACCTTGCAAGCCGAAAGACGCGCGCGATTGCAGGCGATGATCGCGCCCCGGTCCGTCGCCATCATCGGCGCGTCGGATGACCCCGCGCGCATTGGCGGGCGGCCGCTCCGCTATATGGTGGACTCCGGCTATAAGGGAAAAATCTTCCCCGTCAATCCCAACCGTGAAAGCGTGCAGGGCCTCAAGGCTTTTCCCTCCATGGCGGAGGTGCCCGAGCCTGTCGATTGCGCCATCATCGCGCTGCCGGCGAAGATGGTGGCGCGGGTGCTCGAAGAGTGCGCGAAGCAGGGCGCGAAATCGGCAATTGTTTTCAGCTCGGGTTTTGCCGAGGCCGGCGGGGACGGCGAAGCGTTGCAGAGCGAACTTGCTGCTATGGCCCAGGCTACCGGGATCAGGGTTCTCGGCCCCAACTGCCTTGGCGTGCTGAATTTCTCCACCCGCTTTTTTGGCACCTTTTCCGCCAGCGGCGATGCGGGCTACGGGGCGCCGGGATCGCTGGCGATCATTTCCCAGAGCGGGGCTTACGGCACGCATCTTTATTCGGTCGCCGACAGCTGGGGTTTGCGGGTGTCCCATGTTCTCACCACCGGAAACGAATGCGATGTCGACGTGGCGGAGTGCATCGACTGGGCGGCGGACGCAAACGAGGTCAAGGTGATTGCGGCTTATGCGGAAGGCATCCGCGACGGAGATGTTCTTATTCGTGCATTGGAGAAGGCCAGGGAGCGGGAAAAGCCCATTGTATTCATGAAGGTGGGGCGCAGCGCGGCAGGCGCCGCCGCCGCGCAATCCCATACCGCGGCGCTCGCGGGATCGGATCAAATCTACGATGCCCTGTTCGCCGAATATGGTGTCCACCGGGCGAACACGACGGAGCAGCTTCTCGATGCCGCCTATGCCTGCACGGCGGGTGTTTTCCCTACCGGGCGCAGCGCGGGGTTGGTGACGATTTCCGGCGGCGTCGGCGTGCAGATGGCCGACCATGCCGCGGATCTGGGGCTGGATATCCCGCCGATGCCGCAAGACGCCCAGGTTAAACTGAAAGCCCTTCTGCCCTTCGCGGCGACGCTCAATCCGGTTGACGTGACAGCCCAGTTTTTCAACGATGTCGCTCTGGTCGGAGAAAACTTCTCGATCATGCTGGACGAAGGCAACTACGACTTTATTGTCGCCTTCTTCACCATGACGGCGGCCTCCCCTTATGTGATCGATCCGCTGCTCAAGGAGCTGGACGCGCTCCGCAAGCGGTTCCCAGACCGGCTGATCATCCTTTCGCTAGTCGGCACGCGCGACGTTATCGCCCGCTACCGCGATGCCGGTTACCTCACCTTCGAGGACCCGTGCCGGGCGCTTGACGCGGCGGCGGCGCTGGTGACGTTCGGGCGCAGTTTTTCCAGGGACAAGCCGTCCTGCCTGTCAGCGCTGCGCGATGCGGCATCCGTAAAAACGCTTCCCCGCCGCGCCTATAGCGAATGGTCATCGCGTGAGTTGCTGAAGGACTCGGGTATTCCGGTCGTTGAGGCAAAGCTCGCAAACAGCGCGGAAGAGGCCGCACGCGCGGCGGAGGATTTTGGCGCACCCGTGGCGCTGAAAATCAACAGCGCCAAGATCAGCCACAGGACCGAGATTGGCGGCGTCATATTGAATGCCGGAGGAGGAGCAGAAGCATCGCGCGCATTCGAGACGCTGACGGCGCGCCTGCAAAAGGCGCAAGGAAATGCCGCGGGCGAAGGGATGATCGTCGCGCCGATGATTTCGGGCGGGGTTGAAACCATCCTTGGCGTTCAGATCGATCCGGTGTTCGGCCCGGCGGTCATGTTCGGGCTCGGCGGTGTGTTTGTCGAAATTTTCGAGGACGTCGCTTTCGCGCTCGCGCCCTTCGGTCGCGACGAAGCCCTGCACATGATCGATGAGACAAAAGGCGCCAGAATCCTCAAGGGCGCCAGGGGCGCGCCGCCGTCCGATATCGACGCCCTTGCCGATGCGCTGGTGGCCCTGTCGCAATTCGCCGCCGAACATGCCGCCTCGCTGGTGAGCGTGGATATCAATCCGTTTGTCGTTTTGCGCGAGGGCAAGGGGGCAATGGCGCTCGATTGCCTAGTGGTCACGCGCGAACCCGAATGAAAAGAAAAAGCAGGGGAGAACACCCATGGCACTCGACAGGGATGTCTTTGACCAGTTGATCGGGACGGTCCGGCGCTTTGTCGCGGAAAAGCTGGTTCCGCGCGAGGCGGAGGTCGCGGACGCCGATCAGATGCCCGCTGATATCGTGCGGAAGATGCGCGGCCTCGGCCTCTTTGGGCTGTCCATTCCGCAGGGCTATGGCGGGCTCGGCCTCAGCGTCGAAGAGGAAGTCCGCATCATCATCGAGCTGGGCAGAACCTCGCCCGCCTTCCGCTCGACCTTCGGCACCAACAACGGCATCGGCAGCCAGGGCATCGTCATCGACGGGACGCAGGCGCAAAAGCGCAAATATCTGCCCCCGCTCGCATCAGGGGAAATTGTCGGCGCCTTCGCCCTCACCGAGCCGGGATCGGGTTCCGATGCAAAATCCCTGACGGCCAGCGCCCGCAAGAAGGGAAGCGATTACATCCTGAACGGGACCAAGCGCTTTATCACCAACGCGCCAACCGCTGGGCTGTTCACGGTGATGGCGCGAACCGACCCGGAGAACAAAGGCGCGGGCGGCATTTCCGCGTTCCTTGTGGAAGCGGGCATACCGGGGCTGACGCTTGGGCCGCCGGACAAAAAAATGGGACAGCAGGGCGCCCATATTTGCGACGTTATTTTCGAGGACTGCCGCGTTCCCGCCGAGGCCCTTATCGGCGGCGTGGAGGGCCAGGGATTCAAGACAGCGATGAAAGTGCTCGACCGTGGACGGCTCACGATTTCAGGCATGTGCATCGGCAATGCGGAACGGCTGATCGCGGACAGCCTGCGTTATGCGCGCGAGCGCGAGCAGTTCGGCGCACCCATCGCCGAGTTCCAGCTTGTGCAGGCGATGCTGGCGGATAGCGAGACCGAATGCTACGCCGCCAGATCAATGGTGATGGATGCGGCCCGGCGCAAGGATGCAGGGGAATCCATCACCAAGGCGGCCGCCATGTGCAAATTTTACTGCTCCGAGATGGTGGGCCGGGTGGCCGACCGCGCGGTGCAGATTCATGGCGGGGCGGGATACATCGCCGAATATGGCATAGAAAGATTCTACCGCGATGTGCGGCTCTACCGCCTCTATGAGGGCACCTCGCAAATCCAGCAGCTCATCATCGCCCGCGAAATGCTGAAAGAAGCCGCGCGGTAACCGGGCCGGAACAGATGCTCCGCCCCATGCGCGATCTGGCGGATTTGAGATTGGTAGCGGAGGAGGGACTCGAACCCCCGACACGCGGATTATGATGCGGCGAAGCCAGAATATAACCTTCTGATAATACGGTATTTTTTCTAACCGTTTCTGTGTATGTGTAAGATACTGCGTAAGTATCTCACGGCAATTTTGCACGATTCGCCCCTTCTGAAGGGGCTCCCGTGCGCCCCCCTGCCCTTTGGTCAGGGTTTGGGCAATCGCAGCACTGCGATACCCCCTCCATAAGCCCCTACAACCTAAGGTTTGCAGGGGTTGGAGCGGTCAACACTTGGGCAAACGCTCAGATTTTCCGCGCTATTTGTCCCGTCCCGATTTTCGGGCTCACCGCCCGACCCCGCGTCGTCACCCATCATTTGCATCCAACGGATTTGCATAGCTGTTTTATGGGTCTGGACCCTAGCAGCGATGATACACGCTTGCCTGCCGCCAAAACAAACCTAGGTGTGTACTGGACCCGCGCCGGCCTTTGGGTGCAACACGACCTTTGTTCCCACCGGGACCCGGTCATAAAGCTCGATAACCAGGTTATTTACCAACCGGGCGCAGCCATTGGACACTGCAACACCGATGGTGCGGGGATTGTTTGTGCCGTGAATGCGCAAATACGTATCGCGCTTGCCGCGGGTGAACAGGTAAAGCGCACGGGCGCCCAGCGGATTCCTGATGCCGCCCGGCATGCCTTTGGCCCATCTGGCGAAGAGTCTGGGTTGGCGTTTGATCATGTCCGGAGTGGGTGTCCATTCCGGCCACTCTCTCTTAGCGCCCACATAAAATGTGCCGGGGTGGTAGAGATTGCCGCGGCCAACACCGACGCCATAGCGGATGGCTTTGCCATTGGCCAGCGTCCAGTACAAAAAGAACTCGTCGGGAAAAACGTGAATCTCGCCCGCCGGAGGATTAATCTTCCGAAGCTTGACGACGCGCGGCTTGTACTTTTCAGGCAGAACGTATTTTTTTCCGCGGGTCTTGTGCGCCAGGGCGGGAGAGACAAAGGCCAACAGGCCCATCAGCCCCGTGACCAGGCCGGATGTCATAAAGTTGCGGCGGCTCAACATGCTAAATCCTAACGTCCTGTGATTACAGCACCATAAAATCCTGCGCTTACACAATCGCGACGAGGCGTATAGATTCGATATCCCCCTGACAGGTTTGATATTTTAGCAGCAGGATATCGGTGGAAGTTTACTAAATGGACTAATTTTATCACTTTGCCGTTATGGCCCGATTGCCCCGTCTCGTTATTCGCGGTCTGCCCCGCCCTATCGCCCGGCACGGCAACCGGCGATTGTCGCCGCTGCAACCCAGGTCCTGAAGTCCCATGGACCCGGTTGGGGAATTTTCATTGGCTGCGCCGCTGTGGGAGCGCGTGGCAAGGTGCCTGCAACCTCCAGTCCCCCATCATTGCTGCGGCCAAGGCACGGCTTGCCGCGGTAAGCCACCAGAAAATCCTGGGCGGCCGCCAGTCCAAGGCCATTGCCCTGAACGGTCTCATCCAGCCGCTGCCCGAAAACGGCACTGGAGGAATGAGCGCGTATGTGCCGGTCCACTGGCGAGATCCGCATCCTCGAATATGTCTATCCCAGGAATCGATCAGACGAGCGGTTCTGCGTTTGTGGGCGCCATGGGATCGCTGGGCCCATGGCGCGGCTTTTGACCGCGACACCGAACAATACGTTCGCGGCTGGCCTGGAATTGCTCGAAAGCCGACTGGGCCACAAGGAGCTCATCAAGTTGATAGCGCCCGCCCATGCGAATCCAAAACAATCCCCCAGGACCATTTGGAATCGGCCGATTGATTCCCTTGGCGACCGTTGACAGGGACCGGCGCTGACCGGTTCAACCCGGAACTTGAAAACCGCATCCCGCTCCTTCTCTCATGTGCTCGAGACGCCATCGCCTGCATGTCTGGACGTCTCGTCACTCCCGTTGGCGATCCGTTTATGAATCCGGAAAGCTAGAAGACCCAATGGGATCCCTTGTCCAGGCGGCGTGTATGTATTCTCGTCTCGCGCTCGGTAAAAACCGCATGTCCGTTTTCAATTTTCAATTTGTCCAGATATTTCCCCACGACAAACAGATGGTTTTCTCCCGTATCCAAAGGGGCGTTGACGCCGTCGAACATTTCCTGGGTGATAAGGAATGACGTGACGGCTTCTGCTGTCTTAGCCTTCTCGTCGACGCTGACCGAATAGACCGTTGCATGGCGGCGAAGCGGCGAGTGGTCGGTGTTATGTTTTGGCAGAAGCTCAAAATACTCCTTCAACTCGAGTGCGTTCAGGCCAAGATATTTCATATCCTTGCCGATTTCCGGGCTATGCGCGGTGATTGAATATTCGAAGTTCTCGTCGCATTGACCGAGCCACTCATCCCATTTTTGTTCATCCAGATTGAGACATGCCTGATAAATAGCATCCTTGACCATTTCTGTTTTGTTGGTTCCGTTGGCACTCATTTCCATGGCTCCTTAATTAAAGTTCGTTCCTTTCAGGTGCCGGGCGGTTGCGTGGAAGATGGCTGTACGCCACGCCTCTCCACTGTGTTTAGCCACAAAGGCACGGGGAAGGTTCCCGCCTTGAGAAGACTGAGAACCTCGTCCCGTCCCGAGCCGTTAAACGGCGCCGCCGGCGCTTTGGCCTTGAGGTCATTCCGCAGCAACGGCTCCCTTGCCAGGGAAAATTGATATTCCCTTGGCAGGCGGCATCTCCGGCCCGACGACGAGACCCGGCTCGTATTTCTTGCCTGGATCACTGGGTAGCCGGTCCATCCACTTGCCCCATGTATCGTAAAAATGGCGCATCCCGACTTCATCATGGATGTAGAGCCCTTCATGACGGCCATGCAGGATTCGCCGTGGCTCCGAGTTGGGCATCATGGTGACGCCCTGACCTGCAACGCCGACCAGATCTTCGTGCAGGTTTCGGCCAAACGGCCCCCAGATCGTATTGTGATGATGAATACGATGGTCGCGAACTTTCTTGCTGTCGCTCTTCAGGCCAAGGCCGCGAAACTCGATCATCACTTTATTTGCACTGAGCGGCGTCATCAGGTCCATACGAAGGGCCGAGCCGCGAAGGTTGACGTTTACGCCCGGGAACATGTCAACCATGTACCAGTTATTGGGCGGCAGGTGCGGGAAGGTCAGATCGCCGCGATCGTGAGCCACTTCATATTCGCCGTAGTTGACGGTGAACGTGCCGACATTCACATGACCGTTATCAAAGGCAGAGCATTCGCGGGCAAAATAGGCGTCATCAAAGCCGGTAATGCGGTTATGATAGTGCATGTAGTCATGATAAAATTCGCTGTTGGTGTCGTGCCACAGCTTGTAGTTACAATCGATGATGGCCTTGTGATAATGGAAGATTTCCAGCGGCTCTTCATCAAGCGATTTCCTGATGCAATCGAGGCTTCCCGCAGCCCAGCCCTCGACATCGCAATCGATTTTGTCGTCCAGGCAAACCCAGACAATGCCGCCAAATTTGGTCTCGCATCTTAACCTGCGCAGCCCCTGGCCTTCCTTGGTCACACGGCCCTGATAGCCCGCTTTTTCTCGCGGGATTTCCACACAATTTCCCTTCATGTCGAACTGCCAGCCGTGGAACATGCAGGTCATGTGTTTGGCGTTGCCCGAAGGTTCTCCTTGCAGAAAGCTTCCGGCAGGACGGCGGTCGAGGGCCATGCCCCGATGCGGGCAGACATTCAGAAAAGCCCGGATCTGGTTATCGGGTCCGCGGACCACTATAACCGGTTCACGGGCGATAATGGCGGTACGGAAGTCAAAAGGTTCCGGCAATTCGGATTCATGCATCAGCGGAATCCATGCCTTTTTCCATATCCTGCTGAGTTCCTCCTCGAAGATTTCCTCGTCGGAATAAATCCGGCTATCAACCCACTCACCTTTTTTCAAATCAGGCTTCTGTTCCCATTGTTCATTGTTTCTTGCTGGCATTTCGGCTCCTCCTTTGTCAGTGGACGCGTTGCGCAATATAAAAATAAAGGTGCCGGCATATTTGACACCGGGTGATTTCACAGGGCTCCGGCATCTGCCAGCCGCACCACGCCGGAACCGTCGGCTTGGCGGAGATTTTTCCGAACATCTCCCGGTTCGCCGAACAAACGGCGCGATGTCCCGCGCAGGACTTCGCGTGGCGCTGCAAATAGGACGGGCCTTTTTTTGAGTTCATCCCCCTGTCGCTGCTCCCGATAACCCTCCCGGCAGGTTGTCCGCAGTGCGCTGTATCTGTCACCAGACAGACCCGACCGGAACCAGGAGGCAGACTCTCTTCGGTCCATTGTCGATGCATCATTTGAGGCGGCGCACTGATCCAGATCAATTCGCAATGAATTGAATCAATTAGTGAATTGAGCGGATCAATAAGGACGTAACCAGGCAAAGGTTTTAAAAAAACTGCTCTGGACTTGTGGATTCATGTCAGCGCCGCGACGATTTCATGGCGAAGAACTCCAGTTCACGGACATGGTCATGGGCTTCGATGGCGATCTTCTTCAGGGCGCGGTAACGAGCGGCGCGCTCCTTGTCCCCACTCCTCTGGAACGGCCTTGCTTGAACGACCTCCAAGTGATCCAAGCGCACAGGTGCACGAAAACTCGTTTGCGCGAAGTCGGGAGCCACTGCGAATTTAGCGTCTGAAAGAGAAAATGGATCAGTACTTTCCGCCCAGTTGAACGAGGCAAGACCGACGAATTTTGAGTTACTGAAATTTGCCGTATTGCAGAAGGTCGCTTCCGAAAAAACAGCGTCATCTTCAAATCTGGTCCGTGTAAACCATGCGTTGTCCGAAAATGTAACCCTGCGAAATCGAACGACCTTGTGAAACCTAGCAGGATTGAATCTCGCGATACTCTTAAAAGTCGTATCGCGAAACGTTGCAATGCCGTGGAACTCGGCATGACGGAAATCCACAATACGCGGAAAGACAATTGTCTCGAAAGTAGCTTCCCAATGGAATACGGCATTCTTAAATTTTAGACGACCTTCCGGCCTGATTGAATTGAAGTCGGCTGTATACAGTGACCAAATTATGGCATTCGTTCCCTGTCTGCCGTTACCGAGTCCTGAACTGGATTTCTTCCTGAATTTGCGGTGAATATCCCATTCAGTTTGTATTCAGCTTGCGAAAATTATATTGATAAATGTCAATATCAAAAAATGGGGAGTTTTCCAAATGTCCACTAATACACATAAAATCACACCACTTCTCGCCGGTGCATTGCTGCTTACCACATTTGGTTCCATGCAATTCATCCAGACAGAATCCGCACAGGCGCTAAATGGATGTGGCGGGCTGAACCAGAAGGCCTGCAAGGTCACCCACCCCGGCCCGCGCTGCGCAAAAGGGCTGAAAGTCAAAGAGAAAATCTGTATCGTCAAAAAATCGACGGTGACGGTACAGAGTATCGACAAAATCATGCGCAAGCGCGCCTGGGCCATTCTCAAGAAGACCAAGGCGCAGCGCAATATCCTCAAGGATATCCGCAAATGTGTTGCCAACGGATCACGCCGCAAGGCGTTCAAAACAGCGTTGGACGCGAAGAACCCGAACGCGGCCTATAATGTGGTTTCGCAGTGCCTTTCTTCCGGCCAGGTGCGTGTGCTGCGGGCCGTTCCGCGCGGGGCCGGTCAGACAAAATCCAAGTTATTCAATACCATGACGATTGGCATCGGTGCCGGTGGTGTCGGCGGGTTTGGCCTCGGCGGTTCGGCAGGTATTGTGATCAACTTCAACAAGGCGGGTTCCGCCGTGCGGTTCTATACATCCGGCGCAACGGCGAAGGGTCTTGGACTTGCTCTTGGTGCCGATGTGCAGGTGGGACTGTCCACTTCACGGATGCCAACGGGACCCAAAACCGAATTGGGCAGCAGCATTGTCTTTGGCGGCAAGTTCCTTGCCGGTGGCAGTGCTTCCATCGATTTTAACCGTTACGGTGGCAAAATTATCAATCCCCAGAATATCGCATTTGAAGGTTTTGGCATCGCAGGCGGTGCTGGCGTGGGTATGGAAATCGGCACCCGGCACAACACCAAGACCAAAATCTGGTAGGTGGTTGGGCAGCCTGCGGTGTTAATTGCAGGCTGCCAGACTCTCCCACAAATTTCAGACAATGATTCCCATTTATCAAAGAGAATGGAACGATGAAATTTACTCAGAAACAACCTTCCGGCAAACCGGCAACCGGAATATTGCAAAAAACCGCACTGGTCGCACTTGGTGTATTTGCCCTGCTGATGGCCGGCACTGGTGCAATTGTCCAGAGTGCTGAAAACCAGAAGATCTTCCAGAAAGACTATATACTTGCCGCCATATATAATTCCGTTGCGCGCAGCATAGAGATAACCGCCAGTACCGGCTGCATGAGTACTTCATTGCGTAACCTTGGCAACAATATCCGGTTCGAGGTGGATGAAGAAAGAGCCCTGATCACCGGCACGGGACAGTTTACCTACAAAGCA
>QIGN01000042.1 GCA_003228955.1 Hyphomicrobiales bacterium | reverse complement strand
TGCTGGTTAGTGAAATAATCACGAATCTCCGGCCGGATCAGCAGGTGGATCGGAATGGCACGAAGCTCCGGGCTGGCCAGGGAAAGCCACACATAGTCGGCAAGGGCAGTAGAGGTGCAACCAAAAAGGATATCGGTCGCGGCGAGCAGATCGAGAGGACCTGGATCGCGGTTGCAGGTGGCTTCAAGGCCCATTCTCTCAGCTTCCTCGCAGCACCACAGTCCGCATTCCGGCGCGCCTGGATGGGGCCGGACGACAAGCTGGAAATCCGGAAATCGCGTACGGCAGCGCAAAAGAATTTCGGCCAGATCCCGAAAGGTTTCCCTGTGGCCGCTGATGACATCGGTCTGGGCAATAAAAGTCAGCAGGGCGGTGTCGTCCGGCAGGCCGTGGCGGGCGCGAAACCGTGAGCGCATTTCGGCGGCGGGCAGTTTGGAAAGCGCATGATGCTTCAACGAACCAACGAGATGGGACTGGCATTGGGGCATGTGGGTTTGAGCCCAGTCCAAAATCGCCGCCGATGTGGAGAGCAAGTGCCGGGGCCAGGTCCCGTTGAGTGTAAAGACGGGCCCGCGATCATCCAGCAACACGGCGGTGGCGGGAGGTGAATCGACATCATGTCCTGCCGCCGCAAGAGCTTCGTCGGGCCCGCAACCGTCATTGGAGAGGCTGGCGAGAATGACGGCCGGGCGTTCAGTCAGGATGATTTTCCTCGCCGTTTCAATCATTGCTTTCACCGCGCCGCTGTCAGGTGCCTCGGGCGCTTCCGGAACGGCCGTGAATGGCTGAAAGGAAAGCTCTGTCCGGCCGATGATCTCAGCCGCCGGGCCGGCCGCATGCAGTGAGTACGTAAAACGCGCGCTCTGAGCCTCCAGCAATCGCGCCACATCGACAATCTGATGGCCTGCGCCCGCGTCAAATGCAGAAAGAAGAAGATGCTGCTTACTCATTTCGCGGACGGGCCCAGATGCTTGTGCAGGGTGAAAGACGATGCCTCGATCCTGAAACCGCAACTTTGATAGAGAGCAAGCGAAGCGATATTGGCGGATTGGGTGCCGACGATCATACGGGCCGCCCCGCCGGCATAATGGGACAGGGCCGCGTCGACCAGACGCCGCCCGATACCGCGTCCGTGCATTTCCGGTAAAACGCCGATGAGGTCTATTTTCACTGTGTCGATATTTTTTCTGCAGGCGATGAAACCGGCAACATGGCCGCTTTCGTGAACGACAAGAACAGTATCGGCCCGATCGTGACAATCATTGCGCGCCCATGCAGCCTTGAGATTGTCCGCCGCCTCCTCGCTGATCTGCGGGTCGGCGTGAAAACGGTCATGTCTGAAGCTCTCGGCGGCGACGTGGCCGCATTCATCGGCTTCGTTTCGGGTCGCGCGCTCAACCCCCGGCGGCATTGCGGCGGGCGCTGCCGGCAGGTCACGCCCCAGCGTAATCAGGCATTCGATAATCCTGAACTCCCGGCGGTGAAATGCGGCGATTGCTCCTCGCTCGACTTCTCCAAGGCGGCAGGTCACCAGGCCAATGTCCGTTGCGCGAAGCTGCGTTTCGCAATGGCTTAACAATTCGTCGAAGGCATCGGATTCCTGGTCCAGAAACAGACAATGTTCAATACAGGCAACGCCCACGCCCAGCTCGGCGGTCTCAAAGGGTCTCGGGGCGTAGCGCAGGGCGCCGGTGATCACGCCATCGCGCTCATTGACGAGGATTTCCGATCCCTTTGCCGCGATGAGGCCATGGCGCGCAAGACCATCCGCGTCGGCGCTGGCGAAGGGGCGCGGCACGGTGCTCAGGACCCCTTGGTGAGCAGGCATGGGCCGATAATGAGCGCGTCCAGCCCGGAGGTATGGAATGTGCGCAGGGCATCCGATGGCGTGCAGACGATGGGCTCGCCCTTCACATTGAAGCTGGTATTCAATACCGCGGGAACCCCGGTGAGCGTATGAAAATGCTCAATCAGCTCGTAAAATAGAAGATTCTGTTCGCGGCTGACCGTTTGCAGGCGGCCGGTTCCGTCGGCATGGACAACAGCCGGGATGGTGTCGCGCTTGTCGGGGCGAATCGGAAACACCTTCTCCATAAAAGGCGCCGGTGTCGGATCGACAAAATAGTCAGCGGCATGTTCCTCAAGGGTGGAGGGAGCGAAGGGGCGGAAGGGTTCACGGTATTTGACGGATTCGTTGACCTTGTCCTTCAGGGCCGGATCGCGGGGATCGCCGAGAATGGACCGGTTGCCCAGGGCGCGGTCACCAAACTCCATGGCTCCCTGAAACCAGCCAATGATGTTGCCGGCGGCGATCAGCCCGGCGGCTCGGGCGGCGCGATCGTCAATGATTTCGAATGCGGCCTTATAGCGGGTGAGTTCGGCAATGATCTCATCATCGCTGAAGCGGGGGCCGAGATAATTGGTGCGCATGACATAGTCGCGAGGGGCGTCATTGAGCATATGGTGGATATAAAAGGCGGCGCCAACGCTGCAGCCGCTGTCGTCGGGTACCGGGGGGATGAATAATTCCTCGAACGGCGTTTGCTCGCGGACCTTGCCATTGGCGAGGGAGTTCAGCGCCGTGCCGCCGGCGAGAACCAGATTCTTGAGCCCGGTGCGCTTGTGCAGGGCCCGCATGAGGTGAAAGTAGATTTCCTCGAACATGGCCTGCGCGGCGGCGGCAAGATCGTAATAGAGTTCCGTGAGCGGTTTTTCCTGTTCATTGGGCGGAAAACCCAGATGTTCGATCAGTAGCGGCGTGTACATATGCGGGCGGTGAAACTGGTAATGGTTGAAATGCCGCAAATCGAGTGCGAACCCGCCATCGTCGTGCAGGCTGACAAGCTCGCGAAGCTTGGGCAGGAACCGGCGCCGGTCGCCAAAGGCGGCGGCGCCCATCAGCTTCCACTCGTCATTTTGCGGGCGGAACCCGCAATATTCGGTGAACAAGGCAAAGAATGAGCCCAGCGCATGGGGAAACTCCTGATCCCACAGGGACTCGATCCGGTTGCCGGCGCCGCTGGAGAAAGTGGCGCATTGCTTCTCGCCAAACGCGTCGGCGGTGAGGATGGCGGCCTCTTCAAAGGGGGAGAAGAAAAAGCTGGAGGCATGGGCCAGATGGTGTGTGACGTAAACGATCTCGGTGCTGGATCCGTCGATGAAGTCAATGGTCTGGCGTGACAGGGCCGCGTGGTTGTTCGGCTTCAGGGCCATCAGATGGTTGGGCACATTATAGAATATCTCGCCCAGATAGCGCGCGCTGCTTGACTGCCCCCCGCCAAAGGCTTCCAGGTTCACCGCCGGATTCCAGCCGATGCCAATTGCATCGATGTCCTCGAGCCGAAGCCCCGCATGTTTGAGAGCGGCGCGGATTCCGTGCATGGGGAACATGCGTGTCCGCTTCTGGCGAATGATGCGCTCTTCCTCGGTGGCGAAGACGGCGGCGCCATCGACAACAAGCGCGCTTGCGGTGTTATAGCCCGCGGAGTTTAGTCCCAGAATCTTACTCATGGATTGCCTGCCATTGGAGTGGCCAACTACTGCGCCAGGTCCAGACGGCGAAGCTCGCCGGCCAGGTAGCGGAAATAGACGTCTGAAGGGTGATCAAACAGAACAAAAAAATCTTTAGGGAATGCCCTGCGACGGTGATCGATTACGGTGATATCCCCGTCCAGCCGCGCGAGCGCCTTGTCGAACAGGCGGTCGACGATGCTTTCCCTGGGGGCTTCAAATACGGGCGGAACCAGGAAGACCAGCTTGCGGCCCGCACCGGTGACGATGTCGTTGATGTCGCGCATATAGTCGGCGATCAGCGCGTCATCACCGGCGGACAGTCCGCGGTTATTCTCGCTGACGCCGCTGCTGCTGGTTGGGTTAAAGGGCTTGGGCGGCAAAGTCACCGACCCGTCCGCGCGAAAGCTGCCCTCGATGAAAGAGCACAGCAGGCGTTTCTCATCCACCAGGTTCATTTCATACAGGATACTCGGGGGCAACCGCTGGCCCAGGAAACCCAGATTTGAGAAACTGTCGTTGGCATCGCATCGTCTTGGATCTATGGGCTGAATGAGCCGATACCCCTTGAAGGCGCCCGCGGCGAGGGAGTAAATGCGCAAACTCTGGCTGATGACGTTGTAGGACAGGCTAAAGGTCAGGGCCGCCGATTGCAGCGGCCCATAGCGGCCATCACGAATTGCCCTGAGACGGAGATCAACGGGGAGTTCATTGCCGAGATTGACGATGCCCGATCCATTGTCATTGTTGGGCGTCGTGATGTGGACAATCACCGTGTCGCTGGGCAGTTTGTCTAGACGTGCCAGATGGGCGATGTAATCGCGAACTTCGGGCAAACCGCTTTCCGCATACCAGTAATTGAAGAACAAGTCCGGTGCGGCCGCTGGGCCAAAATCGCGAACGCCGAAATGCTTGACCTGGTGGTTGCCGAAAATACCAATCCTAGGCGGCGTGGCCTGCTCGGCGTGGCCAAGCTTTATGGAACCGGCCTGGCGGCGCGTGATGCCGAAATTGACCAGCACCTCCTCCTCACCCATGGATGCAAACGATATCGTACGATCGCCGCGGAAAATGGGCAGTCCCAGATAGGTGGCCACGGACCCGCCTGTGAACAGCAGGAATGTCACGATGAAAGCCGCGGCATAGCGCGGGTTGTTGATGCGTGGGCCGAATGCCATGTCAGAACCGGAAATAAATAAAGGTGCGCGACCAGTCGAATAACAGAACCGTCACGAAAAGAAGAGATGCATGCGATACGGGGTTGTCGAAAATCAAGCGAGGGCGCCGGTTGAACAGCCATACCGTTTCGCGCATCGTGAAACACCATGTGGCGACTAACGCCAGGAATACCCAGTGGTAGGGCCGGTAGAATTCAAAACCGAAATTGCTGAACTGAAACATGGTGGAAAGCATGTACCAATAGGTTGGCGCGTCGAGGAAAAAGAGTGGCCAGCCGAAGCTCACGATGACAAATGTCAGACCGATCTGAAGCACCGGCGGGATCCGGTTCCAGATTGGCCTGGTGGCGGTATAAAGAAGAACGAAGACGGCGTGATAGAGGCCCCAGATGATGAAATTCCAGCCAGCCCCGTGCCACAGGCCGACCGCGGCGAAGACAATCAGTATGTTGCGGGTGTAATTCTTGTTGCCGCCGAGTTTGAGGTAGACATAGTCGCGCAGCCAGTAAGAGAGAGTCATATGCCAGCGACGCCAGAAGTCGCGCGGGTTGAGACTCATATAGGGCTCGCGGAAATTGCGCGGCAACACGATGCCGAACAAGCGCCCCAATCCGAGGGCAATCGTCGAATAGGCCCAGAAATCGTAGTAGATCTGGAATGAGTAGGCGAAAATCACATAGAGAAAGTCGAGGGTGTTGTCGTTGGCGGCAATGTCGAGGGTCTCGGTATAGAGCGCAAGACGGTCAACGATTATGACCTTGACGGCCAGTCCCACGGTGATGAGCTTGAGGGCCAGGCGGGTGTTGACCGTGACGCGGTCGACCCGGGTGAGCCGTTCGAGTTGCCCCTTGATCCTGGAGTAGCGGACGATAGGGCCGGCAATAAGCTGGGGGAAAAAGGAAATATAGGCCGTGACGTGAATGAGATTCGGGTCACGGGGAATGCGATTGTCGCGGACATCGAGTGTGTAGGAGATGATCTGAAACGTATAAAAGCTGATCCCGGCCGGCAGAAGCACTTCGAGGAAAAAAGCAACGCTGTCGCGGTCACTGTCGGGGACGCCGAAATTGTCCAGGGTGAAGTCCAGATAGCGGAACATGAACAGGACCCAGAGCGGAAACGAAACCGCGATAATCGTGGCCAGGCTGCGCGGGAACCCGGAACGGAAAAGATAGGCTGTCGCGAAGCCCCACAGGATGCTCAGGCACATGAAATAGAAGGGAACGAGACCTGAAGAGGCGTAGAAAATAAACGAGGCGGCAATCAGAACGATAAGCCGGAACTGCCTGGGAACGGTGTGAAATATAACGAAGGTTATCGGCAGAAAGATAATCAGGAAATCGATGGAATTGAACAGCATGTTCAGGAATTGCCGCTCAAGACGTGCCTGACCCTCTCGACGATGTAGTGCGCATCGTCAGCGGTGACATGGGGTCCGACCGGCAGCGATATGGCGCTGCCGCTGATCCATTCGGAAACCGGGAACTCACCATCGTTATACCCGTATTTCTCTCGGTAATAGCGCATCAGAGGCACCGGAACCGGGTAGTGCAGGCTGGTACCGACACCCGCCGCATTCAGCTGCATGATGCATTCGTTGCGGTCGATGGCGCCGTCGAGCATGATGTTGACGCAGTAGCAGGCTGAACGGGCCTTCCCGAATTTGACCGGAAACAATGTGATCGCATCGATGCCGGACAGCCCTTCATGCAGGATCGCGGTATTTCTCCGGCGCGCTTCGATAAACCCGTCAAGCTGTTCGAGCTGACCGATCCCGACGGCCGCCTGCACTTCCGACATGCGGAAATTGTGGCCCAGCGCCATGACATCGTAAATTCCCGGAACCTTGCGCTCTCCGAGCCCCTTGTCGTAGCCGAAGGCGCGCAGATTGCGCAGCTTTGCCTCGAGCTTGCCGTCATTGGTCGTGACCATGCCGCCCTCGAGCGTGGTCATGTGTTTCGCGGGATAGAAGGAGAATGATCCCGTGGTTCCGATGGCGCCGGGATGCTTTCCATCATAGTCACCGCCCACGACCAGGGCACAATCCTCGATCACGGCAAGACCATGCTTGTCCGCCAGCGCCAGAATCGCGTCCATGTCACATGGCAGCCCGAGATAG
Organism: Hyphomicrobiales bacterium; assembly: GCA_003228955.1. Classification (GTDB taxonomy): domain Bacteria; phylum Pseudomonadota; class Alphaproteobacteria; order Rhizobiales; family Methyloligellaceae; genus UBA2767. The sequence goes on along the minus strand of QIGN01000042.1, from coordinate 4,600 downwards.
TGCACCGGCATGATCGCCCGCGTGCGCGGCGTTATCGCCGCTTCGGCCGCAACGGGGTTGATATTGCCGGTCTCGCGCAACACATCGACGAAGACCGGTTTTCCACCGGCATGTTCGACGGCATGGCCCGTCGCCACATGGGTTTCGGCCGGCACCAGCACCTCATCCCCCCGCTGGAAATCGATGGCCATCAGCGACAGTTGCAGGCCCGTGGTGCAGGAGGAAACCGTGACCGCATGGCGGGCGCCGATACGGGCCGCGAATTTCTCCTCGAATTCGGCGCAGCGCGGTCCGTGGGTCAGAACCGTGCCTTCCAGAACTTCCGCGGCAAGGCGTTTTTCCGTCTCGCCGAGTATTGGCCGGCCGAAGGGTATGTTTCGTTTCGCGTCCATGCCCGTTCAGATCAGATAGGTCACTTTTGCCGTCCCGCCGCTCTGCGATGCCTCCCAGACGGCGAAACAGACATCCATCACGCGGAAGATATCCTTCTCGTCAATCTCCGGTTTCCGGCCGCTCCGGATCGCGTCAATGAACTCAGGAAGGAGATCGCCTTTTTCCATGCCTGGATACGGGACGCTCATCGCCCGTTCGTCCTCATCGCGATCGCTTGAGAATATCTTCGCGTCGGGAATGTCATTGGTGAATGTCAGTTTCGACCCGTAGACATCGAGGGCGTGAAATTTCGTCCGCTGCGGTCCCAGTGTGGTGGCGCATTTCGCAATCGCGCCGGACTCAAAACGCATCAGGGCGGCGAAGAAATCGGGATATCTGTAGGGCGTGTCTTTGGTCAGAATGTCATTGGACATCGCCGTGACTTCAATGAATTCCTCGCCCATCAGCCAGCGCATCAGATCAACCAGGTGAATGCCGCCGCCATAGAAAGTGCAGTAAAAATCCATTTTGCCGCGCCAGCCCTCTGTGATCTTCCACAGAATCTGGTGCAGATAATCGCCTTCCATGTAAAAGATATCGCCGAATTCCCCGGCATCGATCATCCGTTTCACTTCGCGAAAGCGCGGGCTCTGACGCAGAATCAGGTTCGAGGTAATCTTGCAGCCGCTGTCGGAAAAGGCGCGATAAACCTCCTCCGCCTCCCGCCGGTTCAGCGCCACCGGCTTTTCGACCATGACATGCTTGCCGTTGCGGAATGCCGAGATCAGTTGCTCGGCATGTGCGTCGTCATGGGAACAGATCGAAACGACATCTATTTCCGGGTTTTCCGTAATGGCCCGGTAGTCGCCGTGCCGCCCCGCAACCGAATAAAGATTGGCGATCTCGTCAAGCCGGTCAGGGTCAATATCGCAGACGGCCGCAACCTCCACGCCCTTGATAGCCTGATAGGACCGCAGATGCGCTTCTCCGACACCGAGGCCGACGATACCGACACGCAGGGTTTTCAAAGGGGTTTTCGAGATGGTTCTGGCTATAGCTACCGCAGTCCGGGTGAAAATACGGGACCCAGACGCAACTCTCTCAGGAGGAATACAGGAGTGTTCATCTTGTGAACGCTTGAGTCAAGCATTCACGTTCATAAAGTGAACACCAGCCTGGGCAGTCTGTTGCAGGGCGTATTCGCGAACTTCAATCCGTCAGTCCGAAAGCGAAGAAACTTTGTTCGCAAATGTATCAGATTTCCGGCCATAGCCTGGGGTCGGCGACCCTGGCCGGAACACGCGTCCCCGCTGCCAGAGCCTCATCGATAAGGGCATGGTCAATATCCCGGGCGTCGGCGACAGCTGCAAGTTCGTTGAGCTGGGCGGCGCTGTCGACGCCAACAACAACCGCATAGACACCGGGAAACCGCCGGACAGCCTCGATGAGCAAGACGGGTAGGGAAACACCGGCATCGCGGGCCAGCAATTGCAGCCGTTCGACGGCAGGCGCCAGCTCGCGCAGATGCGGGGGCAATCCCTCGGGCGGCAGCAACAGGGCGCCTTGAAGAAAGACGCTTCTGGCAAAAACGGCAACGCCCTGCTCGGCGGCCCGCTCCGCCAGATCCGCGTTGGCGATCTCGTGCGAGACTACGCTCAGCGGAACCTGAAGCGCGCTGGCGCCCGGAACCGCAATCGCTTCGATGGTCTGATCGAGGGTATAGACCGATGCTCCGAACCGGCCGATCAGGCCCATATCCTTCGCTTCGCGCAGAGCCTCGGCAACGGGCTCGCGCAGGAAATCTTCCGCGCCATGGGTGAGGCAGATGTCAACCCGGTCAACGCCCATCCGCGCAAGGCTTTTCGACAATGCATTTGTGATCGCTGCTGGCGCCTCGTCATCGGATACCGTACCAAGCGCCGGCAACTTGGTAACAATGCGGAATGCGCCTCCATCTTCCGCCATCCATCGGCCGATGCGCGCTTCGGCCTCCCCGTAAGCGGACGCCGTGTCGAGCCAGTTGATGCCGGCATTCGCGGCGGCGGACAGAATTTCAGAGGCCGCTGTTTCATCCAGACCATTCGACGCGGCGCCCAGTCCGTAGGGCATTCCGAGCTGAACCGTACCCAGCGCAAATGGTCCCGGCGGTCCCGGATCGGCATTGGGTGGCGGGGTTTGCGGCACGGCGCGGCGCGTCAGGCCGGAGACACGGAATCAATCGGCAATTCGACGCGCACCTGGCGGCCAAGCAGCGACAACAGGGCAATGATCCTGTCCTCGTCGCGAACCGCATTGAAAATGGCGTCATACTCTGCGAAGGGCCCCGAATTGATATGTATGGAAGCCCCGGGCTGCATTTCGTTCTGACGGAGCAGGCGGATCAGACCGTTGTCATCGAGCCGGCTCCTGATTTCCTCTATGACCGTTTCGGGAACGGGAACAGGGTCCAGCCCGTTGCGAACCAGATCGATGACGCCGCGGGTGGAACGGATCACCCGCCAGCCGGATTCTGCCAGATCGAACGCCGCAAAAAGATAACGCGGAAACAGTGGTGACGGCACATCTTCCACCTTGCGGGCATGGCTGCGCCGCTTCAGATGCCGGGGAAAGAACACATCGAACTCCTGGCGTTCAAGATGTTCATACGCCAATCCTTCTTTCCTGGGCTGCGTATAGACAGCATACCAGCACTTCATTTTGGCGCGCCCTTCCCGTTGTTTTCAGATGCGGATTTGGGTAAGGCCAATCTAACGATCGGAGGGACAAGCGTGCGTTCGTCACCGACTTCAGCCGCCACCGCATGAAAAATCTCTGCGGAGTTGTCAAAGCTCGTGATGATGACCGCATCAACCCGGTCCATCTCTGCCAGACTCGTTTGTACGGGAATTCCGCAAAATGTTTCGCTGGCATGATCCGCATCGATTACGGACACGATCTCTATGGGGTAGTCATGCGCGCATATTGTCCCCACTTCTGCAAGCTCCGACACGCCCGCGAACGAAATCCTGTTCCAGTCCCGCGCAACGCATTCCGCCATCAATTCCGACATCTGCTCACGGGCGTGGCGGAAAAAATTGAAGGATGAGGACAGATATTCGCCCGTCAGACGGGTCTTTTCAACAAACCCCTGCGGTGTGAGATAATAGAGATAGCGCCGCCGCGGCACCTGCTGGATGCGAATCCAGCCCTTGCGCATACAGCGCTTCAGATAGGCATTGGTAAGGCCAAGCGCGATATCGAGTTCACGCGAAATCGTGCGTTGCGAAACCTTGGAATCGCGGTCCACGGCATCAAGGACCCCCAGGAGAATTTCATCCTGGTTCGCAAAGGCCCCGGCCTTGGAATTGGTATTGTCTGCACCCTTCGCCATGACATCCGTTCAACGAAAAACTTGCAATGTTCATAGCATGAACTTTAAGCTCCGTCACCCCGGCGAGAGACGCTTGATCTGCGATGATTAATATAGCTCTTGCGGGGATGGATCATCGGGCTCCCGCCCAGGCCGGGGCGGCCGGGTTCCTCCAGGCAACCTCACAAGCAGAATAGTGAACACGGAAATGACGACAGACTGCCGCTACGTTCTGGGCATTCACGACGGACATAATTCCGGCGCAACGCTTGTTTGCGACGGGACTGTCCTCGCGTCGATATCCGAGGAACGTCTCGTTCGAAAAAAGAATGCGGTCGGGTACCCGAAGCTTTCAATTGAGGCTGTCCTGAAGATCGGCGGCATCGATTCCAGTGAACTTTCCGAAGTCGCCTTTGCCTCCCTGTTCATGCATTCGGCGGGGCATCTGGACAATGTCGCCAGCTGGTACGATGTGGGTCTGTCCGACCAGAAGGCCGACGAGCGCAAGGCCCCCGAGTATGGCCGCATCGTATTCGAGCAACGCAAACGCGAGCGCATCGAGACCGCATCGGAACATCTGGGCATCACCCCGGAGAAAATTCATTTCATCGAGCATCACCTGGCCCACCTCGCCGCCGCCTATTACACGGCCCCCGCATGGGCGGAGGGAAGAAGCGTGCTCGGGCTGACCTGCGACGGCGCGGGCGACGGGTTATGCGCCACGGTTTCCACCTGCAAGCCCGGGGCAATCGAGCGTCTGTCGGAAACCAGCCGGCACGCATCGCTCGGCAAGATATACTCGCGGATCACATTCCTTATGGGCATGACGCCCTGGGAACATGAATACAAGCTCATGGGCCTCGCGCCATATGCGTCTCC
>QIGN01000188.1 GCA_003228955.1 Hyphomicrobiales bacterium | reverse complement strand
CCCTATCACCTCATTGGACTGGAACTCGGCATCTCCGCTCTTTCGGCGGTGCTGCGAGGCGAACCCACGGGCCAGACGAAGAACTTCGTATCCGACGTTGTGTCCGTCGCCAAGCGCGACCTCAGGAAAGGCGAAATGCTGGACGGCGAAGGCGGCTTTACCGTCTGGGGCAAGGCGCAACCCGCCGCCAAGAGCCTGCAATTCGGCGCGCTGCCCATCGGCCTCGCCCACGGGGTCAAACTTAACCGCGCCATCAAGGCCGGCGAGACCGTCCGCTGGGATGACGTGACGGCGGACGAGGGCGCGGAGGCGGTGAAGACACGTCGCGCAATGGAGCAGGCTTTCCAGATTTAGACCCTGTCCTCGTTTGCGCAAATTTCCAGACTGAGATACCCATCGCCAAAGCGGCAGTGATCAGGATCCAACCTTATGACCAAAACGACTTCTGGAGGAGACTCGAGCATTACGGTGAGTTGCCTGCTTTCGGCCCTCAAGGAGGCGCAGGATTCGGTCCGCTCTTACGATACCAAGGCGCAGATTGTCGGCGTGGGCTTTATCTTCACGATTGGAATTATCACGAAACTGGGGGCAAACCTGCCGGGGCCCAGTGAGTTCAACACCATCGCCGTTGTCCTGTACTGGCTGCTTGCGATCGGCCCGATCATGCTGTTCGGATTTGTTCTCTATCCCTCGCGCAAAACGGTTAAGAGCCTTCGCTCTTTTGAAGAGCCGGTTCGCCGGACCTATTACGTGTCAAGCGAAAGTCCGCGGAATCTGGACGCTTACCTGAAGGAGGTCCGATCAAGCAACTGGAGCACGGAGATCGCCTATGAAATCATAAAGGTCTCCGGTTTGCGGGACCTGAAACGCACACGTTTCATCCGGGCTCTCAGGGCGTCCGCATTCAGCTTTTGCGTGGTTGCCTTCATTCAGATTCTGAGAACCATGGGGTTCGACCTTCTTGGCCGGTAGATTGGTTTTGCGAGCACTGGCCCCAACACCGGAAAAGCCAAAAACACAAGACCATGTCTTAGGGTCCGGACCCCCTAATTGTTCAGAATAATGTTCTGGTCGATCACCAGCTTTTCCATCCGCCAGCATTCCATCTTGACGTGATCCGCGCAGATCAGCCGCATGGCGATGCCGAAGGCATGAGGTCTGTAGTTCTTTTCCCCTGAAACCGCCATGAAGCCACCGACCACGGCCCAGTAATCTGGGTCGGGCTGGGGGTGTATGTTGGCAATATCGAACGCGATGCTGAAATGAGCTTCGGGACTGCGCTTGAAATGCTCGAGAACGAATTGCTGAGCCATCGAAACAATGACACCGTCCGAAGGAACAGCAGACGTGCCTTGATCAGGCTCCTGCGCCTCCACGCGATCCGGGGCGATGGCGAGAAAGATCAGGCACAGAAATATGGCGGCAGGCAAACGCATAAGTGTAATTCTCGGCCCGGCTGGCCTTGCTTGTCAAAACACGGGAATGTGAGACTCTCTGGAACGGGGTCATCTGCGTGGAACCGGCTTGTGCATCCCGCCACGCACGCAGCCCAATGGATACGTTCATAATTGCGCCACACAAAGAGCCGCCGAAGGTCACATTGCCGTTAAACCCGCGCCCAAAAGTCTTGGTTAGCTGGCGTCGAGATTTGCTCTCCGGATTTGCGAGTGAGACCAAAATCAATGAAGCCTTCACGAGACAGTCGGCGCGTGCGTGCGTTCGCCAGTGACTTTTTTATCGGACTGATACTGTTTGTCGCGATCTTCGCGCTGGCCACGCTCGATACGCGCGCTGTCCATTCCGCGCCGGCATTTACGGCCAGCACCGCCGTGCTCGCTCAGACCCAGACGCTCTCGCCGGCAGCCGCCACGTCCGGCACATTGCTGCTGCGCACACCAAGCGAAGAAAATCCAAATGCGCTGACACAGGCCCTGCGCCTCGAAACGGATGTCGATATCACAGTCTCGGGGCCTATTGTCCGCGCGCGCGTCACCCAGACATTCCGCAACACAGCCACGCGTGCCGTGGAAGGCCTTTATGCCTTCCCGCTGCCCGGAGCGGCGGAAGTGGACGCGCTGTCCATGAGCGTCGGCGGGCGCATTGTCCAGGGCGAGATCAAGCCGCGTGCCGAAGCGCTTCAGATGTACAGGGCCGCGAAAAACGCAGGCATGAAAGCGAGTCTGGCATCGCAGATCAGCCGCAATGTCTTTATCAGCGCGGTGACCAATATCGGTCCCGGCGAGGAAATTACGGTCCGCATCGAATATCAGGAATTGCTGCGCGGAAAGGGAGGGATTTATTCGCTCCGTTTCCCCCTTGTGGCCACACCCCGGACCACGCCCGGCTCAGACCTTCACCCTGTGAAGCTTGAGCGGCGTGCCGGGGTGTCTGGCCCTTACCCGCCCGCTGCCGGCCCGGGCGGCGCTGCGAACAATCTCATATCATTGCAGGTCCGGCTCGAGTCCGGCTTTCCGCTCGGCCGCGTGGCGAGTGCAACCCATGAGATCGCTTTGCGGCGCACTGGCGATGAAAGCGCTCTTGTCGCCCTCTCGCAAGTTGTACAGCCGCCGGACCGGGATTTTGAACTCACATGGGCGCCAAAGGATATGGCGGTTCCGCTCGCAAGCGCATTCAAAGAGCAAATTGGGGAAAGCAGTTATGTTCTGGCGGTGCTGACGCCGCCAGAAATAGAGGCCGCGCCGGCATCTCCCGCCCGCGAGGTGATTTTCGCGATTGATACGTCCGGGTCAATGGCTGGCGTCAGACTTCAGCAGGCCCGGCAAAGTGTGATCATGGCCCTTGAGCGCCTGAAACCCCGCGATCGCTTCAATATCATTCGCTTCGATAACGGCTTTGAAACAGCGTTTGACGAACCGGTGCCTCCGACACGCAAAAGCCTCACCGCCGCCACCGGGTTCCTCACCCGCCTGAAGGCGCGCGGGGGAACGGAAATTCTGCCTGCACTCACCGCCGCCCTCAAGGACAAGCGCCCAAAGGACACCAGGCGCGTGCGCCAGGTGGTGTTCCTGACAGACGCGGATATCTCGAATGAAGCCGAGCTGCTTTCACTGATCGCCGCAAAACGCGGGCGCTCGAAGCTATTCATTGCCGGCATCGGTTCGGCCCCCAGCGCATTCTTGATGCAGCGCGCGGCTGAAATCGGCCGTGGCGGCTTCGTGCGCATCCCGTCACAGGCCCAAACAGGCGAGCGCCTGACGCAATTGTTCACCCGGCTTGAGCGCCCTGTCATTACGGATTTGAAGCTCGAATGGGCGCCGGGGCTGCGCGTGGATGCATGGCCCAGTCCGTTGCCGGACCTCTATGGCGCGGAACCCATTGTGATCGCGGCCCGGGTCTCCGCGCTCAAGGGCGATTTGACGATTTCGGGAAAAATCGCCGGTAAACCCTGGACCCGGACCGTTGCACTCTCCGCCGCCAGGCCAGGACGGGGCATCAACCTGTTCTGGGCGAGACAGAAGATCGCCTCTCTCGAGACCCGCCGCTATGCGGGACAACCGGCGAGCGAAGTTAATGCGGCTGTTGAGGCGGTCGCCCTCGAGCACCGGATTACAAGCCGCATGACAAGCCTCGTTCCCATCGACATTACACCGTCGCGGCCGCGGGACCAGGCACTGGCCAGCGAAGACGTTCCCTCTATATTGCCAGCGGGCTGGGTCTACGAAAAAACCTTCATGACGCCGGATGAAAAATCCACCGTCCGCAACCCGGTAAAACTGGCGTTGAAGGGCGGTCCACTGGTCACCGGAAGCCTCGCAATACCTGATGCGGATCCTGCAGCTTCGCGCGGCTGGACTCTCTGGGTGATGGCTCTGGTTTTTGCCGTCATGACAGCCGTGACCCTGGGGCTTTGGAGGCACCTGAAATCTTCGGTTGTTCCGCGACGGGACGGGCGGCGGCGCGCCTGAAATCCATTACGATCACTCTATATTGCCTTGTGGCGTGTTTTCATCGGGCGCAGCCGCCGGGAAATCTGCCGCGCCGCCTCCTCTGGAAATTCCACGTCATAGAGCGTGATGTCACCGCCATCGAACCGCATGACAATGAGCGCGCCCCCGCCCAATATGCGCCCCAGCGGACTGATGGAAGCCCGCACGCCGGTCACGGCGTCCAGTTGCAGCCGGCGCCAGCCTGGCCGCATCCACCCTTGCCGGTAGGTCAGTGCCCGGCGGCCAATCACCAGCCCCAATGAAACAAACCTCAAATATGCCCGCACCAGCAACACCGGCACCACGAGCAAAAGCACCAGCAGAAGTATCCGCGCCAGAGCGGTATCGCCCTTGCCCATGGCGAGCAGGAACACCCACAAGCCGCCATAGAGCAGCGCGACGATCAATGTTGGCAGGTAAATGGTCCAATGAGCCCTGAACCGCGCCGTGTCTTCAGGGGATTGCCCGGAATCTTGCAGGGTCATGGCGCCGCTCACCTCACCTGGACGGCAGATCGAAATCGTGCCGCCAACCGGTCGGCACGCGGGCCATCCTGCCCTCGACCTTCAAGGCCATGGCGCGGTATTTACTGGACAATACCCTGCGCAACTCCGGCGGCATGCTCACCTGCTGCGACGGATTATAGCGCCTCTCAATCCCGCCAAGGCACTCCTGATCGAACCCGACGCCGAGGAATCGGCAAATCCGGTTGAGCGCGGCTTCCCGGTCGGCGTGAATATCCTCGTAGAATTCGAGCAATATCCGTTCATGTGCAAACTCCGCATCCAGTGCGTCGAGCACGCGATTGTAATCCGCCAATGCCTCGAAGCGCTCTTCTTGCGCCATTGCGGTGAACTCCTCCACGCTCAGTTTGCCCGCGTCCAGTTTCCGCGAGCGGCACAGATGCAGCAGATGCGACCAGGCCCGGGTGACCGGATTGCGCATGATGTAGATGATACGCGCATCCGGGGCCAGCCGCCTGATATGCCGCAGACCCGCCTTGCCGATCAGGGCATATTCCGGCGTCGCTTCCCCGGCAACGAGCTTACCGCCGCGGTCCGCAAACAGCGAGGCATACCAGGCATCGTCCAGTCCGGCGCCCATATAGACCCTATACCAGGGCGCCTGGGCCCGGTAGCCGCGCCATCTGTGCCACTGGGTCCACATGCGCTGATGATATTTCCGGTGGCGCGAGCGCCGTTTTCGCGCGCTCAGATGGTTTGTAAGACCTGCAATATGGTCGAAATAATGGATTTCCTTGACTGGCGTGACAAACACCTGATCATGGCGCGACAGGACTCGCGCCAGCCACGTCGTGCCCGCCTTTTGCGCGCCGATACAGACGAAATAACGCTCTATAACGGGGTCTTGGCCCATTACCCGAAGATACCCTTGTCATCGGCCATTCCGCAATCCGCCTCTGTGCATGAGCCCAGTCCGCATTAGACGCAAGCCGATAGCGTGTTACGCTGCCCTATTGTGAATCGCACCTGGAGAAAACGATGGCCAGATTAACTCCGCCAACCAAGATGGTGTTCAACATATCAGTCATCCTCGGCGTCATCGCGCTGATACTCTATTTCGTCAATGTATTTGGCGTCGCCAGCATTTCAATGAACATCGCCTTCTGGCTCGCCGCGGCCGCCTGGGGCGTGATGACGGCAGGTGTCGCCATGAAAGGCGTTTAGGGCGTCCTTTCGCCTTGCGCCTGATTTTCAATCCTGCGCGGCAGCGTTTGAAATGTTTGGGTTGGCGCGTGCTTTAGCGAGCGGCCTCTACGAGTTTCTTGAGCCGTTCAAGTCCCTCTTCATAATCCTTGCCTATCCAGCGATCAAACATCAAACCCATCCAGCGCTGCATCGGGTTATTGCCGGTGTCCGCATTGAATGCCCAGACAACGCGCGTGCCCGCGCCCGATGGTTCAAGCCGGAACGAGGCGCCGCCCTTGCCCATATCGCCAAATTCGAGGCTGACCCTTACCAGAGCGCCAGGCTGACTTTCGATAATCTCCTGGACGCCCGACCCCACTTCAGGATTGTCGCTGCTCCATTCCATCCGGGCGCCCTTTCCCTCCTCCGGTCCAGAGAATACATATTTCGCTTCGGGATCACGTGCGGCCCAGGGTGACCATTCATTGAAGCGCCGGTAATTGTTCAAATATGCAAACACATCGGACTCGGGCGCGTTGATGACCGTCGAGCGGGCGACCGTGATCTGCTGCGGCAGGGCGAACGCCACAATGAGCAGCAGCAGCAGCAGCAGGAAGACCCCCAGAACCAATCTCTTTATCGGTTGCATTTTCCACACCCTCCCTCTTCGCCTTTGTACCAATAGAAAATAGTATTAGACTCCTCCGCACCAAAATAATGGAGGCGACAATGAACCTTAGTGCACCAACTCAACCAATTTTTATTATTTCACTGGTCTTGGCGGCCCTTGCCGTTCTCGGTGTCTTTATGACCATACCGGTCGTCAGCGGCAATGCTTTTTGGGTGGCAATTATAGCCTATGTCATATTGCTGGTAGGAAACCTGGCCAAAGGACTTTAGCGCGCAAGAGCGTCGTTGTAACCGGCCCGGTCGGCCCACATCGGTTTGCTGGCGCGCCATGGCTGGGCCGCCTGGATTTCGAACGGGCATCCGGGCGGACAAAGGCACAAAAAAGGGGAGGCCAAAGCCTCCCCGATTTTCCATTCATGGCGGTATCTGATCTACGAAAAGGCTATGCCGGCGATTATCAAAAGCGCGAAGCCAACCGCCGGGATCACCCAGGTGTTTTTCTTGACAAATTCGGTCATCTTTTTTCTCCAGTAATTACACTTCTCGGGCCGGATTGCCGATCCTGTTTAACGTGGCGGAGACTACGCTCTTAGATATTGGTTTCAATGCGTAATCTTTCCTAATCCCATGGTCTTTGAGACCAATGGAGTACACCATTTGTCCCAGAGCGGGTTTTGCTGGAAAGGCCTGCGGCCGCGGAGTTATTGCGCGGACCAAATCGCATAGAGCCCAGATGCGATCAGGATCGCCGGGACAACCGGGTGAAAACGCTCCTCGCTGAGATAGCGCGTGGCGTAGTGACCGACACCCGCACCCGCCACGACAAAGGGCGCAAGCTGTGCCGCCAGCAGCCAGTTGCTCCCCTGTCATACCGCCCCATAATGTATGGACCACAAGAAACAGCGCCGTAAGAAAAACCGAACAGGATGAGTGTCGCGGCCCGGCTGATCTGTTTTCCCGCGTGCCGCGACAGCAGATACAGCACGGCCACGGAGCCCGGCATGGCGAGCGCCACCGCCATTGCGCCGGACACAATGCCGACACCGTTTTCAATTGCCGGTTTTTCCGTGAACGCCACCGCCGTTTTCCGCTCACCCTGCGAATCAGCGGCACGCACTCGCTGCTCACGCAGGAGCAGAAACAGTGCGAATGCCGTAATAAAGGCGCCGGCAAATATTTTTACACTCGCCAGATCCGCCGCTTTGAAAGCCACCAGCCCGATGGGAAAGCCGATTACGCTTCCGGCAATAAGATACTATATAAGCTGCCGGGGGGGCCCAACAAGTGACCGGCGGAACTCTCTCGACCTTGGGCGCCAATTCCCGTATAGGCACGCCTTCGCCCGGCGACTGCGCAAATGTGGAGGGAAGAAAAATGACGAACTGGCGGGTCTATCTTTCAGGTGAAATTCACACCGACTGGCGCGAACGGATTGAATCCGGAGCGAAAGCCGCCGGCCTGCCGGTCGAATTTTCCGCCCCGGTCACAAATCACGGGTTTTCCGACGATTGCGGCGTGGCGATTCTTGGGGACGAAGAGAACGCCTTCTGGAAGGACCGCAAGGGCGCCAGCATCAACGCCATCCGCACGCGCACATTGATCGAACAGGCCGATGTCGTGATTGTACGCTTTGGCGACCAGTACAAACAGTGGAACGCGGCCTTCGACGCCGGCTACGCATCGGCGCTGGGCAAGCCGACCATCATCATGCATGGCCCCGATCATGCCCATGCGCTCAAGGAAGTCGACGCCGCGGCCCAGGCGGTCGCCGAAACACCAGAGCAGATTGTCGCTATTTTGCGGTATGTCATTTCCGGCGAACTGACCACGAAGAGCTAGGGCCAAGACCCTAGGGCTTTTTTTTAATAACCCACGCCACCCGCTCCCCCTTGCCCAACCACCCCAAGGGTACCATTATGGGTGGCTGGGCAAGGGGGAGCGGGTGGCCCGGTTTCCGGTTTCCATGGAAACCGCTTCTAGGAAAGGCGCTGCTTCAGCTTCCTGGCGATTTCATCCAGCGCACCGGCCGGCACGTCACCGATGACCATGAACCCATACCCGCTGCTGCGCCAATGGGCGATGTTGAGGCCCTCGCGCTGTTCCGCCATTACCTCCAGGGCCGGCTTCGCGCTTTTGATGATGCAGAATGACACCGGCGTCTCTCCATTGTACAGATAGGCGACCTGGACCAGCGGTTTTCCCCTGAAATTCAGGACGTCCGCGCGTTTGAACTGAAGCGGGCCGACGCTCACTTTTTCGACGCTGAGATCGAGGCCGACACTGCTCAGGGCCGCGCGCAAATTGACCGATTGCGACTGCGCATCTCCAGCGGTATTCTCAAGCGTCTCCTTCACGAAAAGCTTCTGATAAATGGCGACCGTCGCCCGCCAGCCCATCGCTTTTGGAGCACTGGCGACCTGCGGCAACTCGCCGGGCAGATTCATAAACCGGCTGAAGATAAGCCCGCCGGAAAACACCGCCAGCAGCACCGCGGCCGCCGCCAGCATCCGCCAGCCGCCCCAGGGTTCGGTTTCGGCGCGCGGCGCGCGGGCGGTTTCCTGGACGCTGGGCTCCAGCTCCACCACCGGCGGCGGCGGCGGATCAATGGCGAGTTTGAGGATTTGTTTCAGGCGCGCGTCCGGTGCGTCCCGCAGCAGCAGATCATAGGCGTCCGCGAAGGGGCGTTTCCCGCCCCGCAACAGCTCAAGCCGGGCCTCAAGCGCGCGGTCCACATTGACTTCGCGTTCCAGATATTCGGCCTCCTCACCGGCAAGCTGCCCGTCAAGATAGGCGACGAGATCCTCATCGGTTACCGGTCCACGATCACGCCAGCTGCTCATTTGCGCCGATCCGTTTCCTTGCCGCGCGCCGGGGCAGCCTCATTGAGCTGCCCGAGCTTCGCGCGCGCCGCGGCCAGACGGCTCATGATCGTGCCAATAGGAACATCCAGCGTCCCGGCCGCCTCCTTGTAGGTGAGCCCTTCCGCATAGACGAGAAACACGGTCACGCGCTGCACTTCCGGCAACGACTGCACCTCCGTTAACACCTGACGGGCCAGAATATTCGTTTCGATATTTGCAGCCCCGTCGGTTGTCAGCACTTCTTCCGCATCGACAAGACCTGCGCCCTGCCGGATTTTCTGGCTCCGGATTTCGTTTTTCCAGATCGAATTCAGAATCGAGAACAGCCAGCGATCAAGCTTTGTACCGGGCTGGAACTGCCCGGAGCGCTCCAGCGCACGCACGCATGTGGCCTGCACAAGATCTTCCGCCGTTTCCCTGCTGCTGGACAGGACAAGCCCATAGCGCCAAAGACGCACCAGATGCCCGGCGAGGCCCTCCCTTACAATGTCACTGGCGTCATCGCTCATGTTTTTTTTTGATCTAGAAACGAATATTTCCGCAGCTGGTGTGTTAATCCTGTACCAAACGCCACCGGTGGTTCACACCCCAGACGCGCCAAACAACGAGCCGAAAGGTAACGGATATGTCCGCAACTCCCCAACCGTTTTCACGTATGATCGCGAATTTACTGGTCGTTTCGTTTTTCGGTGCCGCGCTCTTCATGCCGCAAGCTCCCGCCAGGGCGTTGGGCGGAGCCGCCGCCCCGGCGCCCAAGACGGCAGCCTGTTCGGCGAAAACCACGCAGAACGCCTGCAAGGCCGCGAGCAGCTGCTGGTGGAAAGCCAGCTCCAGCCAGTGCCGGAAAAAGAAGAACACCTCGCAGATCGAAAAAAACAACAGCCTCTATAACGAAGGCAGGTTGCTGGCGAAAAGCGGCGCATATGGAAAAGCCATCGCTGTTCTCATGACGGCGGATCAGAAAAATCCGGACGTGCTGAATTATCTTGGCTTCAGCCACCGCAAGAGCGGCGATCTGAAAACCGCCATCGGATATTACAAGGCCGCGCTCAAGATTGACCCGAATTTCGTTCTTGCGCGCTCATATCTTGGAGAAGGTTACGTCAAGGCCGGCCGCATCGACCTCGCCAAACTTGAGCTTAAGCAGATCGCCAGGCGTTGCGGCAAGGGCTGCAAGGAATATGTCTTGCTGGCCATGGCAATCGAAACAGGCGACAGCTCCGGCTATTAGGCTGCACCCGCCAGTCCACCTGGGCGTTGCGCGCAGTCCTTGTTGCCCGGCAAAACAAGAGACCGTAGCGCCAATGCCGTTTTAAACACTCAGCAAGGCTGGTGCTCACGATTTCATGAACTTCGTCACTCTTCCCAACAATGAATAATTCCGCGAGTAACGTGTTTACATCATACAGACGCCAACAAGGCTCGTTCCCTTCGAAGCCTCAGAACATGAATGGAAAGGAAAAAAAATGTACGCAACTCCCCAACCGTTTTTGCGAATTGCCGGCAAATTGCTGGTCGCGGCCTTTGTCAGCACGGCCATGTTCGTCACACCCCTCATGGCAGGTCAGTCTGGTGGAAGTAGCGGCGCAACCACGACCGCACAGTCCTGCCCGGACGGTAAAGTCTGGAGCAAAAAATTGAAGAAATGCATCGCGAAACCAGCATAAACCAGCATAAATACGTGATCGGTCCGGCCGTCCCGTTACCCATTGTTTTTGAGGGCGGGGCGGCCGGTTTTTTTTGCGGCAAAAATTTTTTTCCGGAAAATTTGAACCTTTCCGCCCTGTCCCGCGACCAATGGACAAGAGCCCGGTTGGCGGGCGCGGCAAGGATCAAGTCCAATGACCTATATTATTGTCACCGGGAGCGAAACAGTGGTCGGAAAGCCGGTTGCATCGTTCGATGCCGCGTTGAAAAAGGCGGCCCGCCTGTTCGGCGACAGCACACAGGACTGGCTGAAACTGAACCTTCGCATCGAGGAAAACCGTTAGGGCCCGGACCCTTTCACCCAATCTTAGGGCGCCTTCGCTAACCTCCTTTCGGGCCGTAAATTCGGCCACCGGGGGTGCGAAATGGCGCAGAAATATAAGGAAGTCCAGTCCCGCGCGGGCGATGCCGTGCTGCTGGCCGCTCTTTTTATTCCCTTCGCGCCCATCGTCACGACCTTTTATCTCTATATGGCCAGGCTGGCGCTCGGCTGCCCCGCGGACAGCGCGCAAGGGTGCAGCTTCGCCGGGATCGATTTCAATTTTCTAACTGCGCGATCCGCCGAATTGCTGGAGTGGACCGCGCGGGCCGGCGCCGGGGGGCTTCTGCTCATCTATATGCTGCTGCTGGCCGGCGTTGCGCAGTTTACAACGAAAGGCCTGCGCGGGCGCGTGGTGCGGACCTGCGCGGTCATCATGTGGGCCGGGGTCCTGCCGCTCATTCTGGGTCTTGCCGCGGCAATCGCCCGCTCGCCGCAAGGCCTGTGCGGCGGCGCACCGTGCAATACCGGCCATCTGTTTGCCAGCTTCGCACTTTTCGGAAACGTATTTTTCCTCTGGCTGGCCAACATCGCCGTGCCCCTGGCCGTCCTCGCGGCGGGGCTTGTCGCACTGACCCTGGGCTACCGGGCGCTGATCGGGCGCGTGGTGCAGCTGGCAACGCGGCGGAACTGACGCTCTTTACCGCTGTGTTTCGTCCAGATCCCCGGCAGGTTACAGTGGATTTTCCGCTTCGTCATTCCGCCCCCCCTCGTCATTCCGGCGAAAGCCGGAATCCAGAAACAGCCTACCAACAGACGGCTGCAGTCCAGTCCCGCCCACGTTATTCCCGCCCCACCCTCGTCATTCCCGCGCAGGCGGGAACCCATTTGAGCGGTGCCCATGGAAAAAACGACTGCGTTTATGTGCCCGAAAATTGCATGAATCAGATCATGCGCGGGTACTTTTTTGAGTGGCATGAGTTCAACGAAGACGCGCGCCGAGAGGCTCAAATGGGTTCCCGCCTGCGCGGGAATGACGGAGGTGAAGGCGGGGGAATTAAGTAAACTGTCACCGTAATTTCACTCGCTACTCAAAAGTCCGGAATTTATTGCCAAGACCTAGGCTTAAGTTCGGCCCCCGCAACATGCGCGAAAATTTCTGCGTGCGCTCTGCATGCTCGTTCAAGGTTTGCGTGAACTTCTGCATTGCAGGGTTAGGCCTTGCAAATCGTTCCAAGGTTTTTGCCAATCTCTGCATTTCGGCGCAAGGCTCAAAAAAATACTTTATGCGGTCTAGATTTTTTATATGTGCCGAAAACGCGTTGGACTCGAAGAACTTGAGTGCTGCCTGATGCGTAGGGGCCAATTGCCGGAGAAACGCTCGCGCCGCCTGTTGAGCAGGCTCCATCTGTCTGGCGAATTCCGCAATCTGATCGTCCATTCGACCCTGTGCCCTTATGGCTCTTTCGTGGCTGTACTCAGCCTGCGCCTTTTGCAGAAGATGGGTCTTTTCCCTGGCCCATTTTCGCTGAAGGCGCCTGAGTGAAGCCTCGTCCCCCTTTCCGAGCCAGCGCATAGCAGTGGTCGCGGCAAGCCGGTGGTCGCGCACCATCATATCGGCGACCTGTTCAAGTGTATTTCTATCTGGTGCGT
>QIGN01000069.1:16592-20573 GCA_003228955.1 Hyphomicrobiales bacterium | reverse complement strand
GATGAGCCGTGTGTTCGTGCCCGCGCCGCCCAGGGGCAAGGGCCTCCAATGCGTTGCCGATACGGAATATATGCGCCGCAATCACATGACGCTGCTCGACCAGCAGCGCAACGCGACGGTGCGCGACGGCATCCGCACGGACCGGTTCAGCCTCAGGAAATGTGTCGAATGCCATGCGATCGACGGGCCGGACGGGCGTCCGCTTTCAGCCAAGAGCCCCAAGTTTTTCTGCCGTGAGTGCCATATCTATGCAGCCGTCAGGATCGGTTGTTTCGAGTGCCACGCCTCGCGGCCCGATACGGACAAGACGACGGGCCTCGGGGCCGAGGAGAAAGAGCGCAGCGATCTTGCCTCCTTTCTGAAGGAGCCGCGCCAATGACCCTGACGCGGCCCAACCCCTATATCCGCCCCAGGTCCGAAGCGCAGGGCGGCCCCGAGACCGGACGCCGCGACGTGCTGCGCGCGCTGGCGGCGGGAGCTGGTCTCGCCCTGGCGCCCGGCGTTACGCTCTACGCTTTCGGCGGCCCCGCCGAGGCCCGCCCGCCCGGCGAGCCCGCGTCCGCGCAAGTCCGCTGGGGCCTGCTGATCGACGTGAACAAATGCGCCGACGGCTGCACCAAATGCGTGACCGCCTGCGCGACCGAAAATGGCTGGTCCGATAACGGCCGCCCCCTTACCGACGCGCAGTGGATTCGCAAGGTCAAGGTGACCGATCCCAGAACGAAAGCATCGAAGTCGGTGCCGATGATGTGTCAGCATTGCGCCGAGCCGCCCTGCGTCGATGTGTGTCCGACGGGGGCGTCCTTCAAACGCGCCGACGGGATCGTGCTGGTCGACAAGCATACCTGCATCGGCTGCCGCTATTGCATGATGGCCTGCCCCTACAATGCGCGCTCCTTCATCCATGAGCCGGTCGAGGACCAGAAGGAAAACGTTCCGCGCGGCAAGGGCGTTGTGGAAAGCTGCACGCTCTGCGTCCACCGAGTTGACGCCGGGCGCATCCCGGCCTGCGTGGAGGCCTGCCCGGCCGAGGACGGCGGCGCCATGGCGTTCGGCGATCTCAATGACCCCCAAAGCGAAATTTCAAAGCGCATCACGAAATATGCGAGCACGCGGATACGTGCCGATCTGGGGACGGACCCCGGCGTGCGCTACCAGAACCTGTAAGGAAAACGGAAATAACGAATGGCGCGGATTGTCTACAGGGAGATCGGAGGCGGGGCAGGTTTCGCCAGCCTGCTCGGCGTTCTCGCGGCCTTCATCGCCGCCGGGCTCGCTAGCGCCTGGTATATGGATCATTACGGCCACATCGTCACCGGCATGACCAACCGGATTGTCTGGGGAATGCCGCATGTTTTCGCGGTGTTTCTGATTGTCACGGCTTCGGGCGTTCTCAATATCGCGTCGCTCGGCTCGGTCTTCGGGCGAACCCCCTACAAGCCGATGGCGCGGCTTTCGGGGTTGCTGGCGATTGCTTTTCTGGTTGGCGGGCTGACGGTTCTGGTGCTGGATCTCGGGCGTCCCGACCGGCTGATCGTCGCCATGACGGAATATAACTTTAAATCGATCTTCGCCTGGAACATCATCCTTTACATCGGTTTTCTGGCGGTGGTGGCGGCTTATCTGTTCGTTCAGATGGAGCAGACCATGAGCCGCTTCGCGCCAGCGGTGGGGTGGTTCGCCTTCATCTGGCGGCTTGTGCTCACCACCGGCACGGGTTCGATCTTCGGCTGGCTCGTCGCGCGCGAGGCCTATGACGCAGCCGTCATGGCGCCCCTGTTCATCGCCATGTCGCTGTCTTTCGGGCTGGCGGCCTTTCTGCTGATCCTCATGGCGGTATACGCTTTGACCGGGCGACCCCTCGGGGACCAGCTCCTCAACCGGCTGGGCCGGCTGCTTGGAATTTTCGCCGCGGCGGTCCTGTATTTTACAGCCCTCCAGCACCTGACGAACCTCTATGCCGCCGAGCATGGCGACGTGGAGCGGTTTATCCTTCTGGAGGGCGGAATTTACACGGCCCTGTTCTGGGTCGGACAGGTGGTGCTGGGGGGGCTCGTTCCGATCGCGCTGGTGTACTCTCCCGCAACCGCGCGAACCCGCGCGGGGCTCGCGGCGGCTTCGGCGCTGGTGATCGCCGGGGGTCTGGCGCAGCTTTACGTCATCATCGTGGGCGGGCAGGCCACGCCGCTGGTGCTGTTCCCCGGCATGGAGGTGCAGAGCAGTTTTCAGGACGGCGGGATTGCCTCCTATATTCCGAGCCTTCCTGAAATCGGACTGGGGGTAGGCGGCGTGGCGTTTGCGCTGGCCATCGCGGTGGTGGGCATGAAGGTTCTGAGGTTCCTTCCCGACAGCCTCGCCGATGACGCCGTAGATCCGCGTTACCGCCCGGGCTCCGACGGCGGTGAACATCTGAACCCGGCCGGCGGGGTTTCCCCATGAGCGAAATGCACCCCTCCGCCCGCTTTGTCGCCATCCCCGGGCGCGGCAAGACCCGGACGCGCGCGCTGGCGATTGCGCTCAAGGCGCCCGGCCGCGCGGGCAGCATGGAACAGGCCGAGGCGGCGGCGCAAACCCCGTGGCGGGACCGGGACAGGGACCGGTTCCCGAAGGTGGCATAGCAATGGCGAATTTGTATATTTCGGCGGCTCACAAGTCTTCTGGCAAGACCAGTATCGCCATCGGTCTGCTGGCGGCCTGCGCCGAACGCGGCATGGCGATCCAGCCCTTCAAGAAGGGGCCGGACTATATCGACCCGATGTGGCTGACCCGCGCGGCGGCGCGGCCCTGCTACAATCTCGACTATAATACCCAGAGCCACGATGAAATCCTCGCGGCGTTCGCGCGCCATGCGGATTGCACCAGCTTCGCGCTCATCGAGGGCAACAAGGGGCTTTACGACGGGCTCGACCCCGAGGGCAGCGATTGCAACGCGGCGCTGGCCAAACTTCTGCGGGCCCCGGTCGTTCTTGTGCTCGATGCCGAGGGGGTCACCCGCGGGCTTGCGCCGCTGGTTCTGGGGTATCAGGCCTTCGACCCCGATGTCCGCATCGCGGGCGTCATCCTGAACCGGGTCGCCAGCGCCCGCCACGAGTCCAAATTGCGCGCCTCGCTGGAACACTACACCGACGTGCCTATTCTCGGCGCCATCGGCCGCCAT
Source organism: Hyphomicrobiales bacterium (assembly GCA_003228955.1). Lineage (GTDB taxonomy): Bacteria > Pseudomonadota > Alphaproteobacteria > Rhizobiales > Methyloligellaceae > UBA2767. The sequence goes on along the minus strand of QIGN01000069.1, from coordinate 17,416 downwards.
GACACACTTGTCGTCACGGAGCGCCATCTCGGCCTCACGACACCGTGCGAACTGGGCGCCGCCGAAAGCAAGATTGCCTGCCTCAAAATGGCGGTCACCGAGGGCGTCGATCTCGAGCGCGTGCTTGAAATCGCCGAAAGCAGGCACATTTCCGGCGAGACCGGGCCGCGGAACGCACCTGCCGCCCAGGGGGACATTCGCCTCGGCGTCGCCCGCGACGCGGCCTTCAACTTCTATTACCAGGATGATCTCGAAGCGCTTGAAAAAGCCGGTGCGGAACTGGTCTTTTTCGACACGCTGGGGAGCGAGCGGCTCCCGCGCGTCGATGGTCTTTTTCTCGGCGGCGGCTTTCCCGAAACGCAGATGGCGGCGCTTGAGGCGAATGCGGGCCTGCGGGAGGAAATTCGCAGGGCCGCGCAGGCGGGGCTGCCAATCTATGCCGAATGCGGCGGCCTGATGTATCTGTGCCGCACGATTTCCTGGCGCGGCAAATGCCGCGAAATGGCCGGCGCCCTGCCCTATGACGCGGTGATGCACGCCAAGCCCCGGGGGCGCGGCCTGGTCCGGCTTGAAGAAACCGGAAGCGCGCCGTGGCGGAGCAATGTCCAGGCGCGCTTTCGCGCCCATGAGTTTCATTATGCGTCACTGGAGAACGGTCCGGGCGACGCCGTCTATGCCTACCGCGTTCTGCGCGGTCGGGGCATCGACGGGGACCATGACGGCATTGTCATCGGCAACCTGATGGCCAATTTCTGTCACTTGAGAGATACCGGCCAGAACAACTGGGCCAGCCGCTTCGTGGCATTCATGCGGTCCTGCAAAAA
>QIGN01000069.1:0-16577 GCA_003228955.1 Hyphomicrobiales bacterium | reverse complement strand
TGCAAATCGCGCCAGAGCGAGACAGCCGGCCAGCTCTGGTAATACCGGTTCGCATTGATTGCGCCCTATTCGACGCCGATCAGACGGTCGACGGGCGCAAAGTCGTCGGTCAGGACAAGCAGGTTCAGCCGGGCGGCATAGTCGCGTATTCGCGCCGCCTCGAGGCGCTGCCATTCCAGCCCGGGCGCAACGCGCGAGATCAGACGCGCGGCGGGAGTGGGCTTTGACATGGCGGCGATCACGAAGGTCGCGCGTTCTCCCGCCTGGTTGGAGCGCCACACCTCAACGGTCGAAAAACTGGTGCGCAGGGTCCTGGCGACGGACAGGGCAAACCGGGGGTTCGTGTCGCTGTCGACCACGTTCATCAGAAAAATGCCGCCGGGTGCGAGCCGCTTGCGGACAAGGGCGAAAAATTCTTCCGTAACCAGATGCTGGGGAACCGCGATGTCCTGAAAGGCATCGCCTATGATTGCATCGAATACCGTTTTTCCGGCGTTCAGGGCCCGGCGGGCGTCGTCATGAAGAATTTTCAGGCGGGCATCGCTCGGCAGCCAGAAGGACGCGCGGGCCACGCGGGTCACGGCGGGGTCGATTTCAGCTATCGTGAGCTGCGCCCCCGGCAGCGCCGCCAGCCAGGCCCGCGGCAGGGTGTAGGCGCCGCCGCCGATAAAGAAAGCCCGGAAACCGGGCCGCCCGGCCATATGGATTTGCGTAAGAAGATCCTGTGCTTCCACATAGGGCGTTACGAGGATACCGGGCCGTTCGGCCAGATTGATGCCCTGGCCAAGATTGTCGAGCACCATGGCCCGCGCCGGTTCGCCCATCTCGCCCGAAAGATCGGCGATGCGGATGCAGTAATAGTCGCTCTCGGTGTCGCAGGCGGGCACGAAGGCCAATACTCTTTGCCCGGCGGCCAATGTCGCGGTTCCCAGGATCAGGGTCAAGGCGATGGGAAGAACCGGCGAGGACATGCGCGCCGTTTTTCTGGCGCCCCGGGAGGGCAGGAAAAGCAGGGCCAGCCCGAGGGCGATATAGATGCCCGTGACGAGCAGCATGGTGCGGATTGTGCCGAGCCAGGAAATAAAAATGAAACCGGCGGCAAGGGTGCCGACGATGCTGCCTATGGCCCCGGCCGCGAAAAAGGCGCCAAGCACCCGGCCCATCCGGAGGCGGTTGTCCTCAATCGCCAGCTTTGTCAGGACGGGAGAGGGGATACCCGCGAAAAAACTGGGCAGGAAAAACAGCGCCCCGGTAATGACCAGGATTGTCGGGACGGCGGAAAGCGCCAGCGCGATCACCGGCCCCGACAGGACACGGATCAGAACCAGACTGAAAGCGGTCGATAGACCGGCCAGCAGCAGGCAGATGGCGACGGCGCGCTGCGCCCGCGCCGCGGGCCAGTCGGCAAACCGCCCGCCAACCCAGTGCCCGGCCGAAAACCCCGCCAGCACGACCGCGATGATTGCCGTCCAGGTATAGAGCGACATGCCAAGATAGGGCGCGATCATCCGCCCGGCGACAATTTCGACGACCAGGCCGCATCCGGCGGTCAGCGCGACGACGGTCAGATAGAACCAGGTTATTCCGCGGGCAGAGCTTTGCGCGGGCTCTGCATTGCTGGGTTTTTTTGCGCTCATGTGAAGGCAATGTGCATGATGGCGAAGGCAATGCAAGTGCCCCGCTTCGGGGGTCAATTCACATCGCCGGGTCGGCGCGCCATTGTTTTATTGCAACGCCCGGCAAGAAATGTGCAATTTGGTATATATTATGATAGTGTAATATTAGAATTTTCTAATGTCACTCCCCGGGCGGCGCGGCAAGGCCGGGTTCAGCCAACTTTCAGAGGTCTCGCAAATGTCAAAATCGAATGGTTCGGAGTCCAATGCCAAAAGCATGTCGATCATCGTTACCAAGGGAACGCTCGACTGGGCCTATCCCCCTTTCATTCTGGGAACGACGGCGGCGGCCATGGGTGTGAATGTGTCGATGTTCTTCACTTTTTACGGTCTGGCGCTGCTGAAAAAGAAGCTGGATCTGAGCCTGTCGCCGCTCGGCAAGCCGGATATGGAAATGCCGATGATGGGGGCTCATATCAAGATGCCCAACATGCTTGCGGTTCTGCCGGGCGTAAACGCCATGAGCACGACCATGATGAAGAACCTGATCAAGAAAAAAGGCGTGGCGTCCATCGATGAACTGCGCGAGGCGGCTGTCGAATCGGAAGTGGAGATGATCGCCTGCCAGATGACCCTCGATCTGTTCGAGCTCGACAAAAAGGACATGATCGGGAATATCGAGATCGGCGGGGCCGCGACCTATATGGAACGGGCGCTCAAGTCGGACATCAATCTGTTCATCTGACGGGTTGAACACCCGCTGAGGGAAGAATCTCAGGCCCCGGTCTTGAGAAACTCCGCGACCAGATCGGCGGCGTCCTCGATAAAGAAATCGTTGAACAGATGGCTGGCGTCCTCGACGACCCGCAACTGAATTTTCTTTCCGTCCGCCAGCGGGCGGACCCGCTCCACGACATTCGGCACCACTGTGTCCTCGCCGGCGGCGATCACCAGCGTCCGGACATCCAGCCTGGGCAGCAGGGCTGGCGTATCGCGTCTGGGTTCGGGGCCATAGTAGGAGACGACGCTTTCAGCGCTTGCTTTGGCGTTGGTGCAATAGAGGAACCCGGGCATGTCCATCAGCGCCGTGCCCGCGCCTTTGGCGATGAGCGCTTTCGCCTTCGACAATATTGCATCGAGGTCCGCGTTGAAGCGCCTTTTGTAATCCGCCGCCGGATTGCTGTCGCGCGCGTTCATCGAGGGCGCAAGAAGAACCAGTGCGTTGAGGACGCCCTTGCCCGGCCCGGCCGCGAACCAGGCCGCCTGATTGCCGCCCCGGCTGTGTCCCAGCAGCGATATGGGTCCCGCGCCATTGGCCTTCAGCCATGTAATCCACGCCCCGATTTCCGCGGCGCCATCCTCGTGCCGGTGCAGGTGGGGGTTGGCGCAGTCATACATGCCCTCGCGCCGGTCCATGCCCAGGGTCAGCGAATGGGCAAGGCTTGCGATGCCGCGCTCGGCGAGCGCCGCTTGCAGCGCCGCTATTATTTCCATGTCCTTGTGGGCCAGCGTGCCGTGGGTGATGACCAGCACACCCTTTTCGCGGCCGCCGCCCTCAGGTTCCACAAGATCGCCATAGGCGACCGCGCCGTTGATTTTGAGTTCGATTCTGTGTTCGCTGGCGGCCGTGGAAACCACACCGGCGAAAGTCACCAGCAGCGTGAGGACCAATATCGATGAGTGCCGGAATATCCACATGTTTCCCTGCCTTGTCATACCTGTACGGGCCGTGTCCCGCCGCGCTTCATCATACATTGGTATATTTTTTTGAATATCTCTATCTATAGATATTTATCATTGAATCTGTTAGGGTTTTTACAATAGGGCCCAATTGGATTCTACCATCGCGAATGTGGCGCGTTGAAGGGCCGGTAATTGAGCCGAAGGATGGCTGTTTAAGGGTCCATGACCTGGGTTCTGGATGTAACTTTCGTGCTTTCAAGACCATCGGCGCCGATACGCAATATGCGACCGAATACAAAAACCCCTGGGAAAATTGGGTCGGGGGTTACCCGGAAAAGTCTTACAATAGGAAGATCACAATGAAGGTCGCCGAACTCGTCGAAAATGAGAAACGCGACGCGTTTCAGCTTGATGAAATGTCGGAGCATGCGCATCACGCAACCGAATTGCTGAAGGCGCTGGCGAGCGAATCGCGGCTGATGATACTGTGCCTGCTGGTCGAGGGTGAGAAATCGGTCGGACAGCTCAACAAGCAGATGAATCGCGCCCAGTCGAGCGTCTCTCAGGAACTCGCGCGTCTGCGCCGCCAGAATCTGGTCAGGGGCCGCCGCGACGGAAAGACGGTCTATTACTCGATCGAGAGTGAAGAGGCCAAACGCATCATTGCCGTTCTCCACGAAATCTACTGCAAGCGTTAAACCAGAAAGCTGGGGCGCCAGTTCGATTTGAATCGATCAGACTGGAAGGCGCTTGGATGGCTTCATGTTTTGACGCAATCAAAACCACGATCCGGCTCTTTGTTTAAACGTATCGTTTTTCCGGTAACCGGTTCCCATCCCCGCCTTCGCGGGGACAGGCTTTATCGGTGATACGCACTAGACCCTTTCTTTCTTATACGGAACCATTTGACTTTCCGGACATCGTTATGTCCCCCTTATGGTCGGCAGACCATGGCGGAGAACATGCCTCGCCGGCAAACGCGGAAAATCCGGTCAAATGATGGTTCCGTATAAGAAAGAAAGGGTCTAGTGCGCGCCAGCCCCCACCCGCGCGCGCCATTCCAGCATCTTGAGCCCGAAAACCGCGCCGAGGACAATCGCGCCAAAAGTTATGAAGGAACCCACCGCGAGGGTCGAAATGCCGGTGATGCCCTGTCCGATGGTGCAGCCGAGCGCGATGACGCCGCCGATGCCCATCAGGGCCGCCCCGGACAGGTTTCTAAGCGTGTCCTTGTTGTCGGCGAATGTCGCGAGGTGGAACTTGCCGGTAAGAATGGCTCCGGTGAAGGTGCCCGCCAGGGCCCCAAAGACCGATGCAACGCCAAATCTGAGTGTCGGGTCGGCGGTAAACCGCCGCAGATATTCAAGCGTATCTCCGGCCGGGCGCACAAAGGTCAGCGATGTCGCCCGCTGCGGCTGATCGGCGAACTCGTCAAAAGCAAGTCCGGTAACCGCCCAGCCCGCGATAATGCAGGCGCCAATGCCGAGCCCGGCGATCAGATGCGGCGAGGATGACCGGAAGCTGGCGTCCTTGAAGCAGTAGAACAGGACAGGGCCAGCGATCAGACTTGCGCTCAGCCAGCCCCCCGCCTGCGGGCTCAGCCCAAGCAGGCCCGAGGCGATGGTTCCCGCACTCTGGCCGGTCAGTCCGAAACTCGACGGGGCCAGAAAATCGGCCTGCTGAATGGTGGTCCGCATCGGCCCGAAGATGCCCCCGATCGTCATATAGGCGAATGTCGCAACAACCATGAGTATGAAAAGCGAACGCATGTCGCCGGTCCCCACCCGGACCAGGTTCCGGCTGACGCACCCGCCGGACAGCACCATGCCCAGCCCAAACAGGCCGCCGCCGACAATATTCGCCAGCCAGCTCAGACCGGGTGAAACAAACATGGACTGGCCGGTGTCAACGACGCCGGCGAGCTGAAGCAACTGCACGCCCACAATAGCGGTCGCACCGGCGAGCAGCCAGGCCCGGAAGCGCCGGAAATCTCCAAATATCATGAAGTCGGAGATCGATCCCATCGCGCAGAAATTGGTCTTCAGCACGATCAGGCCGAAGAAAAAACCGATAATGAGACCCCCGAGCGCCAGGGTCATTGTCGCATCGCTCACAGCCAGTTCACGGACGGCGTCCATTGCTCTTGTGCCTCGGTTGATTTGTGTTGGGCGGACTCTATCTGCCATATCGGTATATAGCAATAATTCACTATATACACATCTCCTTGAAGCCGGGTTTTACGCAGGGTTTCCGCGCCGGCGGGCTGTCCTATTTGACTGAACCAAAATGACGCTTTCAGATCATTGCGAAAACCGGCTCCCGCTTTTCAGATCGTTCTCCGGCCGACTGACCCGGGGTCCGGAAACGGTTCCAGGGGCCAGACCGCGACTATTTTCATGTCCCTGCCCCCGGGGCGCGCTCACATGCCCACGACCTTAACGGCTTCGTTTTTAGGCATGTCGATGATCTTTTTGCCCGTGATGTGTTTTTCCATCAGATCATAGATGGCGGGCCCTTCGGTGTTCTCGTTCACCGAGGCCCAGCCAGAGACCACATATTTGCGGGCCGGATCGATTGGTTTGCCGGACTTGAGCAAAGTCATGTTGGAGATGCGGGACCCGATTTCCAGCTTCGGCGCGACGGTGTATCCCATGCCGCCGACGCGCACCATGTCGCCGCCCTGCTGAAGGAACGGGTCCTTGTTGAACAGGTTGTCGCAGACATCCTCCAGAATATCCTTGAGCTGCTTTCCGGTGAATTCCAGCCGGTAGACCTTGGGATAACTCATCGACGTCTGGGTGTAGAGATCATCTATGGTGATGTCCTGCCCGGGCAGCAATGTCGTGCCCCAGCGGAAACCCGGGCTGAGCGATATTTCCGCGTCGCGCTGCTCGATCAGCCCTTCGCAGATAAGATCGTCCCAGGTGCCATTGAAATTGCCGCGCCGGTAGAGCAAACCCTTGGTCTTGCCGATCACCCGCTGGCATTCTTTCTCGTATGGCGCGCGCACCTCGTCGATCTTCGCCGCCATTTCCCTGTCGCTCGCGACGACGTCGGTAAAGACAGGTATCAGCGTTGAATTATAGCCGGCCAGCTGGCCATTCCTGATCTCAAGATCGACCCGGCCGAGATATTTGCCATGGGATCCGGACGCCATCACCAGAGTCTTGCCGATATTTATGGCCCGCGGCACGGCATCATGGGTGTGGCCGGTAAGTATAACGTCAATCCCCTTGACCACCGTGGCGAGTTTCTGGTCGACGTCGAAACCGTTGTGGGACAGCAGGACGACGAGCCCGGCGCCCGCCGCGCGCGCCTTGTCGACATTTTCCTGCAACAGTTTGGCTCGGATGCCGAACGACCATTTCGGCATCATCCAGCGCGGATTTGCAATCGGCGTATAGGGCATGGCCTGCCCGATGACCGCCACCTTGACGCCGCCCCTGTCGAGAAAGGCGGTGCTGTCGAACACCGGCTCTTCAAAATCATTGTCAACGATATTGCTGGCGAGGAAGGGATAACCCATGTCTTTGATGATTTCGAGCACGCGCTTTTCGCCGAAGGTGAACTCCCAATGGCCGACCATGGCGTCGGGCCTGAGCAGTTTCATGCAGTCGACCATGTCCTGGCCATTTGTCTTCAGCGAGGTATAGGAGCCCTGCCAGGTATCACCGCCGTCGAGCACCAGCACCTTGTCGTCGCCGCGTTCGGCCCGGATCGCCTTGACCAGCGTTGCGGTGCGGTCGAGTCCGCCCAGGCGGCCATAGGTGCGCGCCATGTTGACGTAGTCCACCATGGTATGGGCGTAGGCGAGGGGAGTGCCCCTGTCGATGCCGAAATGTTTCAGGAAATCCTCGCCAACGAGATGCGGCGGAATGCCCTCGAACGCGCCGACGCCGAAATTTTCAGATGGCGGGCGAAAATAGAGCGGCTTGAGCTGGCCGTGGATATCGGTGATATGCAGCAGGGTCACCTGACCCTTGGCGTCGAATTCGAGGAGATTGTCCTGGGTCAGTTTCTGCTGCGCGGCAACCCGTGTCAGCCCGCCTGAAAAACCGGTCATGGCGGCGACGACCGCGGCGTGTTGCAGAAAATCGCGGCGCGACCACATGACGGTTCCTCCCGCTGTGCATGGTTTCGTTGATATGTTCCCCCGGAAGGCAAAGATGGCGCCTGTCTGGCGCCATCTTCGGTTCTCGGGAGTTTAGCTAGTTGCGGACGGCCGGCGTCTCGACTTGGAGACCGGTTCCGCGCCAGGCAAGGTAGAGCTCAAGCGCCATATATTCGTCCGAACCGGTTTTAAACGGTTTCGCCCGAACCTGCTTGTTGCAGCCCCTGAAACGCCTCTGCAGCGAGCCCGGCTTCTGCCATTTGAGCCGGTAGACGGGGAACCCGTTCGACTGTCCCTGGCTCAACGTATTCATCCGAATCTGCTGGCCATAGTATTTTTGATGGCACTGGGCGCAGGACATGTCCAGCTGGCCCCGGGGCTCAAAGTAGAACTTCTTGCCCTTTTCGAAATAGGGGGCGGCAGAGCCGTCGATCTTGACCTTGACCGGCATGCCGCGCGACTGGGCCTTGACGTAAATAACCGTGCCCAGCATTTTCTGGGAGTCGTACTTCCAGGGCTTGGCCTGCATGTAGTTCTGGCGGCAATAATTGATCCGCTCCTCGACATTCATCAGCCTGTTGAGCTTCGCATCGACGATCGGATACCGGGCGCCGACACCCTTCATGTCGTTTATCTGGTGGCATTCAGCGCAGGATTTGCCGGCCGCGCCATCCTTCTTCGACCAGGCGGTCTCGCCGACGTCATACCAGGTCATGCCCGGGTTTGCGAAATCGTCATCCTGCATCGCGTTGGTGTCCGGTTTGGCGTATTTGTAGCCCGACCAGAGCTCGGGCAACGGGCTCCCGGCCACTGGCTTGACGGAGTGTATCTTGCCTTCTGAAGCAAGAGCGCCTCCAAGTGACAATCCGAGCATCGCAAGAGCAGCAACGCCACCGATCAAATTACGAATATTCATATCCAATTTTCCTCCCAGGGCGGTTCGAGCGAGATGGTCTTCGCGATCCCGTTGGCTATTTGATTGTCATCAGATAAGAGACAATGTCTTCGACCTGTTGTGCGCTCATCATGGCGTAGCCGTCGCAATCCTTGATGACACGAGTGAAACCTGTGTTCTTGTGGAACGCGGGCATGATCGTATTCGCATCTGGAAATGCTTTTTTCGCATCCACGACGATGAGACGAAGCTCGCCTTCGGTATACCGATCATTCACGCCATCAAGCGGCGGCGCGATTTTGCCGTGAAACCCATATTTGGCCTGGCTCGCGAGATCGTCCGGTTTTGCCAGCGCCAGGATTTTCGATACCACGTGGCAGGCAATGCAATTGCCCAGCCGGCGATGCACCATCCATTTCAGTCCATCCTTCGGATTGCCGGCCTTGGCTGTCAGTGGCGTACTGATCTGAAGGTCGATATTTTCGCCCTTCGAGAGCTTGTAGGACGCCACTTCCGTCGGCTGGCCGTCCTTGCACCTTGCCTTCTTCTTTTTAGGGGCCGCGGCAACCATCATTTTCTTTTTGTCGGCGGCGTCGCCAGCGCCCATCATTTTCTTTTTGTCGGCGGCGTCGCCAGCACCCATCATTTTCTTTTTGTCGGCGGCGTCGCCAGCACCCATCATTTTCTTTTGGGCGACGGCGTCGCCAGCACCCATATTTTTCTTCTTATGGGCGACGCTATCGCCAGCACCCGCCGTCAAGACGAGTGTTGTGGCGACCAGTGCCCCAAGCAATATTCGTGAGATATGCATACGCTTGCTCCCCTCCCATTTTCGGCGGCGAATTTTCGAAGAAATCCGCCGCCCAGATATTTAGCTCACAGCAATTTTCTTTGTCGTCGACTCGGATGACCCATTGTCATCGGTCCAGGTGAGTTCCAATTCGCCCGCCTCGGGTACTTTCAGAAAGAACGCGAAATACGGGTTGGCGGATATGGCCGGATACATTGTCGACTTGAAAACCTGCTTGCCGTTAAACTTCGCGACGAACGAGTTTATGATCATTCGTGGAATATTCTCTCCGGTCTTCTTGTCTTTCCGGAGCCCGGTCTCCATCTTGTGCGAAATCAGGGTTTTGATTTCGACCATGTCGCCGATCTTGGCCGACTTGGGAACCTTCACGCGTGGTTTGCTCGCCATTTCCTAGATCCTTCCGTCTCGATCAACCGCCGCAGCCACCGATGGTGACCTTGACTGTACGTTTGCCTATGAAGAGTTCGCCTCCGGACATCGCCGCGATGGCGACAATATCCTGAGTCGTCCTAAGACGCATCCGGCTTTTCGCGCTAGCCTTTCCGCTCAACGGCGAAAAATTAAACTCCACGACTTCCGGGTTCGGGTTTTTCTCCGCGAAAACGTAAACGGTCTTCACATAGTCCTTCTCCGTCATGGGGCTCTCGACCGAAATCGAGAACGGGACCGTGTTGCCGTTCTCGGCAATCTCCGGAAGCTCCAGAGTTACCCTGCCTTCCGCCGGTTTGGCGTCGCCGATTGCCTTCATGACCGCTTGGTCGAATTTTTGCGCCCACGCTTTGTCCACTGTTGCGGACAACAGCGCAGTGACTGCCGCCGCCGCGCTCGCGCCGAGGACAAAATCGCGACGGCCAATTACCTTCAATTGAATCCGTTTCGTCATTGCTTCCTCTCTAGCTTGCTAGCTTGCTTTTCTTCACCGTCCTTGCTGTATTCTGGCTCTCAGGAGAACCGGCAAAGAATGTCGTCAATTGTTCCCCTGTTCCCCCAGTCCGCATAACCGCTCCAGGTGCGTAGGCCCGTGGCAGCCATGCAAGTGCGGATGCGATTGGCAAATCCGCGGATCAGGCCGTTCGTGACGTGGACCAACGCCGCGCCGCGAGCCACCGCCCGATCACGCCTCCAGGGTATTTTCTCGAAATTCCCGCCCTGCAGGCCGCGGAGAGACAACTCTGCGCCAGACTAGGTTAGCTGAATATCAAATAATATTCAATATCTGAATATACTTGAATTTGAATGTTATAGCAGACCGCGCTGCATGTCGCGGAACGGGAAAGCCGCCGCGGCCGGGTTTTTGATTCCCAAAGCGCCTACTCGGTGGCCTCCTTGACGATCTTCAGCAGCAGATCATCGACGGCCATAAGCGACTTCTTCGACGCTTCAGACCCGACAATCTCCGGACGGCGATAGCCGACATAGACTTTCCCCGCCTCGGCATCGAGTTCGTAGAAATAGACGATATAGGGGCAGAACGCGATATTGGTGGAATCCGCCTCCATGGTCCCGCGCGAAATAGTCGCCGAGCAGAACAGGAAGAACTCGGCGTTCTTGTAGATTACCTTTGAACTGCCCGTGGCGGCGCGCGTGCGGCTCAGCATCAATCCGATGTCCCCGTTATAGTTGATGGTCAGCCCCTGTCCCACGATGGCGTCCTGTACGAAAAGTTTCACCTCTTCAAACTCCCCTTCCGTTGAGAGGAGACGAAGATGGGCGGGCTGGGCGCTCGCACCCCTGACGGCGGCAATTGTGACGAGAACGAATAAAATGATCAGGCGTTTCATATCGGCGTCTCCCCTTGTTGCGCAAAAAGCCAGGCGCGGCATTCACTGCCCCATTAGGCTAGCAGCCAATTCTTCAACATGCTATATCGAAACATGCAGTAACCTGAATGTTATTTCAGGCTGCGGCGCGCGCGCCAGGCAATTTTTCACCGGCGCCGGGATTCGGTGACCGCGCCGGATTTCAGGCGCCCGAAGCTCACGATGAGATGCGGATATTATATGAGAGACCTGTGATGAGTGGCAGATCACGCCTGTCCCTGTTCGTGATGACGACGCTGTCGATTGCGGCCGCCCCGGCGGGACCGGTTCAATCCCAGAACCTGACCGGCGCGGACCCTCAGGCGGCGGGGACGGCGGTCGGGCGCGCGATGGAGGCGCCGGTCAACACGCGCCCCGTGGCGCAGAAGTGGTGGTGGCGCGACAACTGGTACGAAAACGGGATACTGGAGGCGCCGGTCAATTACGAAGTCTCCCAGCGCGACGTCAGCTATGTAAACCCGGCCGACGGGACGGAGGTTCCCGCGATCCTGTACCGGCCCAAAAAGCCGGGCCGTTACCCCGGCGTTCTGTTTCAGCATGGCCGGCGCGGGCTGGACATGCTGGTTCAGCGGCTTGGCAAGCGCATGGCGGCGCGCGGCTTTGTCGTGCTGGCGCCGAATGTGTATGACGCGCGCTTCATCGACAAGTTTCCTCTCAAACATGATTACAAGACAGAAGGCGACGTCAACGCGGGCGTGGATTTTCTGCTCGGCCAGCCGGATGTCTCAACATCGAAAATCTGCCTCTACAGCCACACCAGGGGCGGATATTACACGCTCAAGGTCGCGGTCACGTTCAAGCGGCAGAAAAAGGATGTTGTCTGCTACGTCTCCTTTTATCCGCACTTGCAGGACCCGAACGCATCGGAACCGGAACAGGTTTATCGCTACGCTCCCGAAATAGACCAGCTTGAAATTCCCGTGCGGATTTTCGTTGGCGAATACGAACAATATCAGCGCCGCCGCCCTATTGAGCTGGCGGTCAGTGAAATGAGGAAAGCAGGACGCGACGCCCGGCTGATCATTTATCCAGGCGTCGGGCGGGGATTCGATTTCCGGCCACCGCGGGTGCGCACATTCGCCGACGATCTGGCGACCAAGGACTCGGTGATGCGCGCCGCGGCGTTCATGCGCCGGCAACTCGCACCATGGGAACGGGCCAAACCGGCCGCGAAAAAGGGGCAATAAATACTAAAGCCAAACCAGGTCTCGCCGCGGACCGGCACCGTGGTTACTGACGCATGACCTAATTGGGGCGGGGCGCGCCCGGCAACGCGAAGGGCATCGTGCTTTCTTTCGGCTTTTCCTTGCTCATGCCTTCCATGGCCTTTGGCATTGCCGACATGGCCGACATCATCGAAAACATCATGTTGCTCATGAGCTCGGGCGTCATCAGTTCGGTCATCGACTTCATGATTTCCGGATCGCTCATGGTTTTCGCCCACCGGGAGATCGTGTCGGGATTGACGACCTTGATCATGGACTGCACGAGCTTGGGATCGGTCATCAGCTTCATCCAGTCCTGCATCGCTTCCGGGTCCGCCATTTTGGTCATGGAGGAGATCAGCTTCGGATCGGTCATGAGTTTCATATAACCTTCCATCGCCTCGGGGGCGGCGAGATTGACCATGGCGGACATGGTGCCCGGCGCGGACATGGACCCCATCCAGCCCTCGATCAGCTTGGGGTCGCCGGCCTTGAGCATCGCTTTCATCAGGCCCGGATCCATCATCGCCCTGGCAAAGCCCTCCATCATTTCAGGCTTCGCCATCCTGGTCATCGTCTGCATCATGGCCGGGTTGGCCATCAGGCGCACCCAGATATTCATCATCTTCGGGTCGGCCATGGTCAACATGGTCCTGATCATTTTGGGGTCGGTCATGACCCCCGCCCACGCGCCGATCATGGCCGGGTTGCCCGTCGACATCATCGCCTTCATCAGCTTGGGGTCCGCCATAAGGCTCATCCAGCTCGCCATCAGTTTGGGGTCGGCCGCCCCCAGCAGCGCGCTCATCATGCCGGGGTCGGACATGGTCTTCAGCCACGATAACATCAGCTTGGGATCGCCCAGGTTGAGCATGCCCGACATCATGCCGGGGTTACCCATCAAGCCCATGAAGCCGCTCAGGGCGCCGGGGTTTGCGCTGGCGCCCGGAACGGAACTGGGATTTGAAAAGGCGCTGCCCCAGTCGGAAAGAGACCCGAATGGCGGTCTCTTCTCCTGCGACGCGACGGAACCGGTGAAGAGCAGTAGTGCGAGCGTGAACGCGATAAAAGCCGGTTTGATGCTCATCTGCGATTCCCTTCTACATTACATTTCGTTCGGCTGACTGCCGTTGATTAAAGGCCGGCCATGACCCGCTCCATACGTTCGCGGACCTCTGTCGCCATCTCGGTCAATGCCGGATTTCCGATCGCTTCCATGGGGCCGAGCGGATCCATGGCGACGACCTCGATCTGACCGCCATCATGTTCCTGAACGATGACATTGCAGGGCAGCAGGACGCCGACCTTGTCTTCATGCATCAGAGCCTGATGCGCGAGTTCGGGATTGCAGGCGCCGAGGATGCGGTACTTCCTGAAGTCGACATCGATTTTCTTCTTCAGTGTTTCCTTCACATCGATCTCGGTCAGAATACCGAACCCTTCCTCTTTCAGGAGTTCGGTTACCGTCTCAATCGCCTCGTCGAAACCCAGATCGACTGACTTTGCCAAATAATAGTCCATGTGCGTGTCCTCCTGCTTGTCGCGGGCCGCGGGTTACAAATCTCCCCTGGCGCCGGCTTCCATAATGCTTTCGATCGAATTCCGGACCCTCATCGCCTTTTCGCGCAGCCCCCTGGAGATGCGGTTCGGGTTCTGGTTCGTGTCCAGCCAGCGCACGTCCCAGTCCAGGGTCGCTATCCATATCTGCCCGTCCGCATCCTCCAGAACGGAAATTCTGCACGGAAGGAAGACCACGAATTCGGGCACGAAGTCGACGATCTCACGCATGGTGAGTACGTCACAGTAACTTAGGATTTCCAGCCGCGGAGAGGGCTTGCCCGTAATTCCGCTTATGACTCTGTAGGGAGTGTTGTGGCCGACCTTCATCATGTTGAGCTGGTTGGCGCGCACGTCCATCGATTCGACGACGTCGTCGAAAGTGACACCCCTGTCGGCTTTCTTCTTCAACACGATCATGTTGATCATGTCCCGCAGGCCGAGAGGATTGACAAACATCGCGCTCTGCGCCGCCTTCATTTTTGCTTCCGGCGTGATCTGGGGCATGAAGGTATTGGGACGCCATTCCTTCTTCGGGGGCATCGGAATCCGGAGCCAGCCAGGGGGCTGTTTGGCGACGCCTTCCACCGCGCCGCTACCGGGCGGATTGCCGGGACCGGTGACCTGGGCGGCAACGCCCGCCGCCCCAAGCCAAAGAGGCGCCAGCAACGCGGATATCGCAGCGATCACATGTGTTTTCATCTGGTAACCCTCCCCATGGCGCCGTTGTTTTTTCCAAGCAATCGGCGCGTAACCTTGTCCCCGCTTTTTCTTGTCGTTTCCGGCGTTTTGCGTATGGCGGAGGGCTCTATACCCGTCCGCGGCGCGGCCTCGCCTTACTGCTTTTTCTTCGGCTCCGTCTGCGGCGCGGGCGCCTGCCCCGGGGCGCCGGGCATTATTCCGCCCATGGCCGGGGCCATGCCGCCCATGGCATTGGGCATGGCGTTCATCATCGACATCATCGAGAACATCATCTGGGTCATGAGCTGCGGATTCATCATTTTCATCATGGCGTCCATCATGGCGGGGTTCGTCATCATGCCCATCCACTGGTTCATGATCGCCGGGTCCACCATTTTCATCATGGACTGAATATAGGTGGGGTCGAAGGCCGTTTTCATGAATGGTTCCATCATTTTCGGATCCATCATTTTGGCCATGGACTCCATCATGGCGGGGTTCGTCATCATCTTGACGTAGCCTTCCATCATTTTGGGGTCCGCCATTTTCATCATGGTGTTCATGTATTCCGGATTTGTCATGACAGCCATGAAGGGTTCCATCATTTTCGGATCCGCCATTTTCATCATGGAGTCGATCATGGCCGGGTTCATGGCCATCGACATCCACTGATTCATCAGCTTCGGATCGGCCATCTTGAACATGGTTTCCATCATCTGCGGATTGAACATCATCCCGATCCACTGGGTCATCATCTTCGGATCGATCATGCCCCCCAGATTCTTGGTCCACTGGTCGCCGGTGAAGGTTTTGACCCATTCACCCGTCGAGCCGAAATTCTGCTCCTGATTTTTGTCCTGCGCTGCAAATGCCGGAGAAGCGGGCGCCAGACCGCCCCCGACCGAAATTGCGGTTGCAAGCATCAGGGATGCCGCCAAGTTTCCAATAGGTCTTGCCGTGTTCTTCATCGGATTTAAATCCTCCAACTGTTTGCGCCGCCGGTCTGACACGGAATGCCGGCAAGCTGAGCATTCTTTATATTCATATGTCCGTATATTTGCAACATTTAATAACAGGCGCATCGGCGGCGCCGGCCGGAGTCCCGGCGGCAGGCAAAATCCGGCGGCGGATCAGCGGACACTCCCGAAGGATTCATCGACGCTGCCGGAGGGCGCGCGGAGTTCGGCCAGGCGGCACCCCTGTGCGACCGGGCCGCCGGGAAACAGGAGAAACAGGTATTTGCGCCCGCCCTTGTCATCGAAGCGCGCCTCGAGCGCGTCGCAAATCCGCCGCGTAGGCGGTTCTTCCTCATCGGCGTAACAGGCGTGCAGAACGCGGATCGCCTCCCAGTGGTCATCGCCGAGGCTGAGGCCCTCGCGCGCCGAAAGTTCCGTGGCGCGCGCCCGCGTCCAGCCGGGCGGAGCATTGGGGAAACCCTCGTCCCGCGCGGAAGAGCCGGTTGGATTGAGGATAATCTTCAATATGTCCTGTGCGTCGCGCATGGGGTGTCCTCCCGCGGCTCAGTTCAACTTTTCCCGCCGCAATAGAGGGAATGGATGAGGGCGACGACCTGTCTGGCTTCGTCCGAACCCAGGGTATAATAGATGGTGCGGCCATACCAGCCCGTCGAACCGCAGACGCGCCAGCTGCTGCGAGACGCTCGGCTGGCGCAGCAGCATCAGCTGCTCAAGCTCGCTGACCGATTTCTCGCCCTCGAACAGCAGGCACAGGATCATCAGCCGGGTCTCATGGGCCAGCGCTTTGAGAAGGTCCGCCGCGGCGCGCGCATGCTCGCCCATGTCCTCCATGTTTCCCTCATCGAGGGTGTCCGTCGCGCGCGTCATTTTCTGTTTTCCCCGTCTTGTTCCGGCCCCGCGCCAAGCGCGGCGCTCTTGTCGTGCCCGCCCGGCAGACGCTCAAGCATCTGGTTCAGCAGGCCCCAGAAATGGTCCTCGCCCGCATACCCCAATATCCGTCCCACTTCCGCGCCATTCTCCATGAGCACGAAGGTCGGCGTGAAAACAACCCGTCTTATGACCTTCAGATCATCCGGGCGCGGGCCATTAATATCAACCCGGCGCACCGGCGCACGTTTCCCCTCCCTGGTCTTGCCGTAGATCACGCCGACCTCTTCCTCCCAGGCCTCGCACCATTCGCAAAAGACCTGCTCGAACATGATCAGCTCCGCCGCGCGCGCC
>QIGN01000073.1 GCA_003228955.1 Hyphomicrobiales bacterium | reverse complement strand
GATACCGTTCGGGATCGTCGCCCCACTTCTGGCGCACTTTCACGAACAGGAACAAATCGACCGGCTTGTCCAATATGGCGGAAAGCTCCTTGCGCGACTCCATGGATATGCTCTTGACCGTCTGGCCCTGCTTGCCAAGAACAATTTTCTTCTGACTGTCGCGCATGACATAGATTGTCTGTTCGATGCGCACGCGATTGTTGCGCAATTCCTTCCATAATGTGGTCTCGACCGTGGATGCATAGGGAAGTTCCTGATGCAAACGCAGGGTGAGTTTTTCGCGCGTAATTTCGGCGGCGAGATGCCGCATTGGCGCATCTGAAATCTGGTCTTCAGGATAAAGCCATGGACCAGGCAGCGCCCGGTCGGCCAATTGCGCCTTCAGGTCGGCAATGCCATCTCCGGTCAGGGCGGAAATCATGTAAGTGCCGGCAAACTCCGCCACACCTGTCGCCATATCGACAAGCGCCAGCAATGTCTCCTTGCGAACCAGATCGACCTTGTTCAGAACGAGATATCTGGGTCCGGCGATCTTTGTCAGTCCCTCAAGAATTTGCCGGGCTTCTCCTTCGATGCCCTTGGCCGCGTCGACCAGCAGGAGTGTCACGTCGGCGTCGCGCGCGCCGGCCCAGGCCGCATCCACCATGGCCCGGTCGAGCCGCCGTTTGGGCGCGAATATTCCCGGCGTATCCACCAGTATGAGCTGGGCTTTGCCTTCTGTCGCTATCCCCCGCATGCGCGCGCGCGTGGTTTGCACCTTATGGGTCACTATGGAGACCTTGGCGCCTGTGAGGGCGTTGACGAGCGTGGATTTTCCGGCGTTCGGCGCGCCAATGAGTGCGACAACCGAGCAGTGCGTTTTATCGTTCATTGCCGTCATTCTTCCAGACACCTTCGCGCAACAGCATCGCGCTGGCGGCGGATTGTTCGGCAATGCGCTTGCTTGAGCCTTCGCCATGGGCGGATTCAAGACCGTCCACTTCGACTCTGGTGTTGAACTGAGGCGCATGATCCGGCCCCGTGCGATTTGTCTCGACATATTTCGGCAATTCGAGTCCGCGTCCCTGCGCCCATTCCTGCAATGCTGATTTTGCGTCTCTTCGCACCGCATCGTCGTCGCTTGCGAGATCTGACCACAGCCGGCGGATGACATTGCGTGCCGCCTCAAAACCGCCATCCATGAATACCGCGCCCAAAACAGCCTCGCAGGCATCGCCGAGTATGGTATTCTTGCCCCGCCCGCCGCTGTTGTCCTCCACGGCGCTCATGACAACATAGTCACCCAGGCTGATGTCCCGGGCGACCGCCACGCAGGATTCCTTGCGCACCAGCTTGTTGAAACGAAGCGCAAGCGCGCCCTCATCCGCGCCTGGAAACATCTCGAACAGCAGTTCGGCAATTACCAGACCGAGAACCCGGTCGCCCAGAAACTCGAGCCGCTCGTAATCGGAGCCCTTCCGGCCCTGCGCCCTGGCGCTCGAATGGGTCAGCGCTCTCAGCAGAAGATCAGGGTCGGAAAATTCGTGGCCGAGAGTTAGGGCAAGTGTTTCCAGCGACTTTTTGGACGTCCCCTTCACCTAGTCGACCAGTTGGAAAAACCGGCCCCAGCGGATCGATCCAGGCCAGCGCCACACTTCCCAGAACCGGGCGTCCCCGCCCGCGGAGAAAAATATGATCTCGGCCCGGCCGATAAAGTTTTCAAGCGGCACGAAACCTACCGCGTTCAGCACCCGGCTGTCGGTGGAATTATCGCGGTTGTCACCCATCATAAAATAGTGACCCTCGGGAATCTTGTAGACTGCGGTATTGTCGCTGATTCCGCGCGGCACAAGATCGAGCACGGGATATTTCAGGCCATTGGGAAGCGTTTCCTCGAAACGTGCGACTCTCCGGACATTGCCGAATGAATCTTTCATCTGATAGTCGTCGATACGCTTTTTGGGGATTGCCTTGCCGTTTATCTGAAGGACGCCGGCAATCATCTGGATTTTGTCGCCCGGCAAGCCGATGACCCGCTTGATGTAGTCGGTTTTGTTGTCACTGGGCAGTTTGAATACCGCGACATCGCCGCGCTTGGGTTCCGCGGTCCAAAAGCGGCCACTGAACAGGTTTGGAGAAAATGGGAATGAGTATTTCGAGTAGCCATAGCTGAATTTTGAAACGAACAGATAGTCTCCCACCCTCAGAGTGGGAATCATGGAGCCCGACGGGATATTGAAGGGCTGGTAAAAGAATATACGCACGATCATTGCCAGGATCAGCGCGTGAACTATCACCCGGATCGTTTCCGAAATTCCCCCGCCATCCGACTTCTTTGTTTTTGTATCTGCCTCTAGACTCATACCTCTGGGCTCCTTCCGACAGCCAGAGAAACTGGCAAATTTGATTGACGCCCCTATAGCTCCTACGCGCTGTCAACGCAAACGGCGTGATGCCCGGCGGCCAGTCCCGATTTGGTGTCAGTTATTTGTTGGTTGCGAAACCGCGGAGATAATAACAATTGCCTGAGCCAATGGAAAATCATCGGTAATAGTCAAATCGATGCGCGCGTCATGTCCCTGCGGCGTAATCGAAAGAAGCCGTTTTGCCGCTCCGCCGGTCAGCTCGAGTGTCGGCCGCCCGGAGGGAAGGTTAACGACCCCCATATCGCGCCAGAACACTCCTTTGCGAATGCCCGTACCAAGCGCCTTCGCGCAGGCTTCCTTGGCCGCGAACCGCTTTGCATAGGACGCCACACGCTGATGGCGCCGATCGGAACGCTGGCGTTCAATATCGGTGTAAATCCGATCCAGGAACCTGTCGCCATAGCGGGCAATGGTTTCCTCAATACGCCGAATATCTATGAGGTCATTTCCAAGCCCAATTATCATCTGATGGTGTGCCTTAACCGCTGGCGCTTCCGCGGGCTTGCGCACGAGCCTCGTCCATAAGCGCCCGCATCCGTCCAATCGTTGAATGCAGGCCGCCGAATATGGCCTCGCCAATCAGAAAGTGCCCGATATTCAACTCAACCATCTCCGGTATTGCCGCGACGGCGGCTACAGTGTCGAAAGTCAGCCCGTGGCCAGCATGGACCTCAAGTCCCGCAGCCGCGGCGAGACTTGCACATTCGGCCAATCGTTCGATTTCACCATCGATATCCGCGCGATCGCCATGCAGGGTTGCTTCGCAATAGGAGCCGGTGTGAAATTCGACAATATCCGCCCCAACCGATGCAGAAGCTTCAATCTGGTGTGTGCTGGGGTCGATAAACAGAGAAACCCGAATCCCCTTGTTTTTCAGATGCCGGATAAAGCCGGGCAACTGATTTCCCTTGGCAGCGGCGTCAAGTCCGCCCTCGGTGGTTATTTCCTGGCGGTGTTCGGGGACGAGGCAACAGGCATTGGGAACATGCTTCAGGGCGATGTCCAGCATCTCGCCCGTGACGGCCATCTCCAGATTGAGCGGTTGCGCGATCTCGGACATCAGCCGCGCAATGTCGTCATCGGAAATATGGCGGCGGTCTTCGCGCAGATGGGCCGTAATACCGTCCGCGCCGGCTTCAACCGCAAGATGAGCCGCGCGGACGGGGTCCGGATGCCCGCCTCCCCGCGCATTACGGATCGTGGCAACGTGATCGATATTCACGCCCAGCCTTAAAAATGAAGGTTTCAATTTTTTGCCATTCATTTCAATCTCCTGTTTATCATGCTTGAGCCGGACCTCTTCGCCCCAGGGCCCGTTTGCGGCTCTTTGTCCGGTAAGTCTCCGACAACTTCCTGACGATGAAATAGGTCGTGGAACCGGCCAGAATGCCGAGAGGGATACCGCCAACTGTCATTGGCTTAACAAGCGGCCACAATCGATGCCATGAATAATCGAAGATACTGGCCGAAAGATTGATATCCTCGGCGCTCGAGGGTTGCCCAAGCACCCAGCTCCCGAGATGATAGGTCGCAAGCCAGATAACCGGAAATGTCAATGGATTTCCAACGAAAGTGCCGAGCGCGGCGGCTATCAGACTGCTTCGGGTTATCCAGGCCAGAAAACCGCCGATTATAATGTGACCACCAATATAGGGCGTAAAAGATGCGAATACACCGCACGCACAACCCAGGGCGATTTTGTGCGGGGTCGCGCGCAACCGCCGCAAACGCTGCGCAACGTAGCGCATAGAACGTGACCAGCTCCGGCGCGGCCAGAGCCAGACCCGAACCTTTCCGGTCCAGGATTCCGGATCGCGCCGCCCTAGTAACATTTGACCCCTCGATCCATTCTCTTTTTCACCTCCTAGCCATGGCTTAAGGCCAATTTATGATTTAAGAATATTCCGAGAAAGTAAACGCTATTTATGCGTGCATAAAGCGTTGAAAAGGCACGCCATTACAGATTGCGGCTGCCGGGCTTGCGCGCCGGAATGCTTTGCAAGTCCTCCGGCACCTTATCCGCGGAAAAGGTAGGCATATCCACAACGGCCAGCGCCACAAGCGGAACGCCAATATCCGCGCGGCCGCCGGACCGGTTTACCAAACAGCATCCCGCCACCACATCCGCGCCGTGTTCACGCGCCGCAGCAATACATTCGCGCGACGACAACCCCGTAGTCACGACATCCTCCACCATCAGACAGCGCGCGCCGTCAGGAATTTCAAACCCGCGCCGCAAGGTGAACGAACCTTCGGCGCGCTCGAAGAATATTGCCGGCTTTTGCAATGCCCGCCCCATTTCATGGCCAATGACGACACCGCCCATTGCCGGCGAAAATACGAGATCGATGGAACTGCCGATCTCGGTCGAAACCTTGTCAGCCAGCGCTGCGCAGGCCCGCCCGGCCCGCCCGGCATCCATCAAAAAGCGGGCGCATTGCAGATAGGCCGTACTGTGCTGCCCCGAGGAGAGGACAAAATGTCCTTCCAGCAAGGCGCCCGCCTCCCGCATTTCCCTCAGTAACTCGTCTTTTGTCATGATTTACCGCACCGGGCTGACGGGATGGCGAAACGCGTGCGCCGCCTGCCTATTCCAGTTCGCCCCCTATTCATGTGTTCGCTTGACCGCGCTTACTACAGATTGCGAGCGCAAACCGGAAATGATTTCATTGAGATGGGTCAAATCCCAGACCTCCAGATCAATCAGCAACTCGGTAAAATCCTCAACTGCGCGGTTCATCTTGATATTGTCAATGTTACCGCCTCCCTCCCCAATGATCCGCGCCACCTGCGCCAGCGTGCCCGGTTCATTGATGGCGGAGACCAGGATACGTGCGGGAAAGCGATCCTGATTCTTTTCATCTATATCCCAGCGCACATCAACCCATCGCTCGGGCTGATCGTCGAACTTCTTTAATGCCTCGGCGTGAATGGGGTAAATCGTGATGCCGGCGCCCGGCTCCATGATGCCCACAATGCGATCGCCCGGAACGGCGCCGCCCATGGCCGCAAACCCCACCGGCAGGTCTCCCTTAAGTCCCTTGATGGGAATTCCGCCCGCATTCTTGCGATCATTGCGCGATGACACGCCGGGCAACCGGAACTTGAGTCCAATTGCCTTGGTTAGTCCAAACCACCCCTCCTCGGTGCGCTGCGCAACCCGGCGCCTTGGCGGTTCTGGTGCCGGTATATTTGGAAACGCCGCCTGCAGGATGTCGGCGGAGGGCAATTCACCGCGCCCGACGGCTGTCAGCACGTCGTCACTCGAGTCCTGAGACAGGCGCGGCAGTATCCGCTCGATTGTGGATTTCCGGTACGCCTTTCCGACACGCTTGAAGGCCCGCCCCAGAATTTCGCGGCCGAGCTTACTGTATTGCGCGCGCGCCGCCTCGCGGGTCGCGCGCCGAATGGCCGAGCGTGCTTTTCCGGTGACCGCGACGCGTTCCCACGCAGCGGGCGGCGTCTGTGTCTTGGAGATCAGAATTTCCACTTCATCGCCATTCTTGAGACGTGTCATCAACGGCATGGTGCGACCATTGATCTTGCAGCCGGTACACGAGTTTCCAATGTCGGTGTGTACTGCGTAGGCAAAATCAATCGGCGTCGCGCCCCGCGCAAGGGCAATCAGCAGCCCCTTGGGCGTAAAGCAGAAAACCTGGTCGTGAAACAACTCCAGCTTGGTGTGTTCCAGGAACTCCTCTGGGTTGTCGCCTTCCAGAAGCATCTCGATGAGGCGGCGCAGCCAGCGATACGCATTGCTTTCCTCGGACAGGGCGAGCTTCTTCTTGCCGGCGCCCGATTTGCCCTTGCCATTCGCATTGTCCTTGTAGAGCGCATGGGCGGCGATGCCATATTCGGCAAAACGGTGCATCCGTTCAGAGCGAATTTGCAGTTCGACCCGCTGATGGCGCGGGCCGACAACGGTCGTGTGTATGGATTGATAGTCATTTTGCTTCGGAGTCGAGATATAGTCCTTGAAGCGGCCCGGAACCATTCGCCAGGTGGTGTGAACCACCCCGAGGACCGCATAGCAATCAGCCGGTGAGTCTACCAGAACGCGAAACCCATAGATGTCGGAAAGCTGTCCGAGCGATATCTGCTTGCGCTCCATCTTGCTCCAGATGGAATAGGGTCTTTTCTCCCGGCTGACCACCTGCGCCCTGATCTTGCTATCATCGAATTTTGCGCGCAGGGCGAGCTGAATTTCTTCAATAAGGCCCTTGTTCGCCGTGCGAAGCTCCTCAAGCCGCTTTACGACAATGCCATAGGCTTCCGGATTCAGTGTCTTGAAGGCGAGGTCTTCCATCTCCTCGCGCACCCCGTGCATTCCCATGCGCGCCGCCAGGGGGGCGTATATATCCATGGTCTCCTGGGCAATGCGTTTACGTTTTTCGGGGCCCACATGTTCCAGTGTCCGCATATTGTGCAGCCGGTCGGCGAGCTTAACGAGCAGCACGCGCGCATCGCTGGCGATGGCAACCAGAAGTTTTCGGAAATTCTCCGCCTGCTCGGCCTTTTTCGTCACAAGGTCGAGTTTTGAAATTTTCGTCAATCCGTCGACAAGCGAGCCAATTTCCTTGCCGAACAACTTGTCGATCTCGTCACGGGTGGCGTGGGTGTCTTCAATGGTGTCATGCAGGAGGGCACTGGCAATCGTCGCGTCATCCAGCTTGAGGTCAACCAGGATGGCCGCCACTTCGAGCGGATGAGAGATGTAAGGGTCGCCCGACGCGCGCGTCTGGTGCCCATGCGCTTTCATGGCATAGACATAGGCGCGATTGAGGAGCGCCTCGTCGGCATCGGGATCGTATGTCTTGACCCGCTCAACCAGTTCGTATTGGCGCATCATGGCGTGTCACAGCCTCCCGCAAACGATTGCAAGTCGCCATTTTCATCGCGCCGCGACCATTTGATAGGGAGTATTTCATGCAGGACAGTGATTTTGCTTGCCGGAATCTCGCTGAGATAAACGCCCCGCAAAATCTCCGGCCTGGCAAAGAGTGCGCGGACTCTATCGCGAGCGATTGCCTGAATTGGATTCACTGGACGCCAAACTCTCCAGACCCCTGAGCAGTTCTTCTTCCGTCATCCGGTCTATGGACAAATCCGAGGTTTGGTCATCTTGCGCAAGCACCGGGGTGACGGATTCCGGTGAAGCCAAGGGCGCCTCATCGGGCTCAGGTTCATCGACTTCAACATATTTCTGCATCGCGTGGATGACAGCTTCTTTTACATCTTCGGGAGAAACGGTCTGCTCGGCGATCTCACGCAGCGCAACGACCGGGTTCTTGTCATTGTCGCGCTCGATCGTGATCGGCGAACCGGCGGATATCGTCCGTGCGCGGTGACTCGCAAGAAGCACCAGCTCAAACCGGTTCGGAACCTTGTCGATACAATCTTCGACGGTAACGCGTGCCATGAGTGTGATTCCTCGAATATGTCAGGGATTTGGAACCCTGTTTAGGCGCTCTTCGGCATCAACGCAAGCGGGTCGTCCCGCATTGGATAACGGAATTGCCCCGCCTGCCTGAGCACACGCCCACTTCGCTCATCGCGCTTGCGCCGCCAGAGCTGGCGCGCGGTGCGGCGCAGGATCGGATGGCGCCAATCCGGCACGACTTCAGCGAGGGGAGCGAGCACGAACGGCCTCTTATGCAGAAGTGGATGCGGCAGGACAAGCTGGCCGCGAATGGGTGCCCTGTTTCCGCGTCCCGGTCCAGGCCACCCCAGAATGCGCCCCCGGTATTCCAGGATATCCAGATCAAGGGTTCTTGGACCCCAGCGGCGCGAGGATCTCGGCCCGGCCTTGCGCTCAATCATCTTGAGGCGCCGAAGCAGCGCATCCGGCGAACAATGACATTCAAGGCTGACAACCCCATTGACGAAGACGCCCGGCTGCCCGGCGCCAACTCCGGCGGTTTCATACAGTCCCGACAGAGCCAGGATGGCGCTCCCCGGCGGCTTCTCCAGTTCCAGAACGGCCCGGCTCAGCGTTTGCTCGGGGGTGCCCCACGCCCCTGAGAGATTTGAACCCAGCCCAATAATAATCACGAGCAAATCCCCTACATGTATCGAATTGCCTTAATTGCCGGGCATCCTTATATCTAATCCAAGGCGCCGGTAACTTATTGACCGGATTGCCTTCATTTTTGACCAGAAATTGTTTTCCCGTAAGAGGCAATTGATATGACAGTTTATCCATCCGAGCGCATTGCGCTTTTCATTGACGGCGCAAATTTATACGCAACCGCAAGAGCGCTTGGCTTCGATATTGATTACAAGAAAATGCTTGATGTGTTTCGCGCCAAGGGGCGGCTGATCCGCGCGTTGTATTACACGGCCCTCCCGGAAGACCAGGAATATTCCTCCATCCGGCCGCTTGTCGACTGGCTGGACTATAACGGCTACACCATGGTGACCAAGCCCACGAAGGAATTCACCGATTCCTCGGGCCGGCGCAAAATCAAGGGCAATATGGATATCGAGCTTGCCGTTGACGCCATGGAACTGGCGGAGCATCTCGACCATATAATTATCTTCTCCGGCGATGGCGACTTCCGTTCTCTCGTTGAAGCGCTGCAAATGAAGGGAAAACGCGTCACTGTCGTGTCCACTCTTTCCACGCAACCGCCGATGATCGCCGACGAACTGCGGCGCCAGGCGGACCAGTTCATTGAAATCACCGATCTCGAAGAAATAATCGGACGCAAGCACGGCGACGATGGTGCGGAGATTGAGATCGATGCTTTCAACGTGGAACAGGATGAGCAAGTCGCGGACCTGTGATCATCGTCAATCAAGATAAAGCGGCCGCGGAACCGCCGCATGATTGTACAGTATGCGCGCGGTTGAGCGAATTTCGCGCCGTGAATGCGCGAGCCCATCCCGACTGGTTCAACGGCCCGGTCCCTTCCTTCGGGAGTAGCGATGCGGCGTTATTGATCGTCGGACTGGCGCCGGGGCTTCAGGGGGCCAACAAAACCGGGCGCCCCTTTACGGGCGATTACGCCGGCGATCTCCTATACGCGACACTCGGCAAGTTCGGGTTTTCCGCCGGGCGCTATGGCGGCCATGCGGGGGACGGGTTGCAACTGCGGAACTGCATGATCACCAACGCCGTGCGCTGCGTGCCGCCGCAAAACAAGCCCACGACGCAGGAGTCAAAACTCTGTGGGCGTTTTCTCACGTTCCGCATTGCCGAACTTCCATGCCTCCAGGTCGTACTAGCACTGGGGCGCATTGCCCATGACAGCACGCTGGTCGCCCTCGGGCATCGCAAGTCGTCATTCAAATTCGCACATGGGGCGGCGCATGAGGTTAGCGAGGACCTCACGCTTTTCGACAGCTATCATTGCTCGCGCTACAATACGAATACGAGGCGTCTAACCCCCGAGATGTTCGAAGACGTTTTTGCGGGCATCTCAAGATATATTGCAGCCAGACAGAGCGCTGCCGGAACAACAGGAAGAGGCGCATCTCAATGAAACTCTATGACTTCACGCTTTCGGGCAATTGCCACAAAATTCGCATGATGCTGGCAATGCTCGGGATCGACTATGAAACCCAATCCATCGATCTGCTCGACAAGGAGCAGCTTTCGCCGGAGTTTCTTGCGGTCAATCCGTTCCACAAGGTGCCGGTCATCGACGATGATGGATTTGTGCTGCGTGACTCCGCCGCGATCCTGATCTATCTGGTCCGCAAATATGGCAAGCCCGAATGGCATCCTGATGATCCCGCGGCAATTGCGGAAATCCAGCAATGGTTGTCTTTTTCCGTCAATGAAGTGTTCAACGGCTTCGCGATCGCGCGGGCGCTCATCATCTTCAAGCGCGAAGGGGATCACGAGGCAGCGGTGGAGCTTTCCCGTCAGGGCCTCGATATCATGGAGCGGCACCTCAAGGATCATGACTGGCTGGCGCTCGGCCGCGTGACGGCCGCTGACATCGCATGTTATCCCTACACCGCGCTGATCGAAGAGGGACATGTATCGCTCGAGCCCTATCCGGCCGTGCGTGAATGGATCGGGCGGGTCGAGGCGCTGCCCGGTTACGTCGCCATGCCGGGCCTGCCCTATACAGCCTAGCGGCTGACCTAAACGGGGTTGGCTTTCAGCCAGTCCAGCACTTCTTCTGCATGTCCGTCGGGTGGAAAGACGGGGTAGAAAACATGCTCGATCTCTCCCTCCCGTACCACCAGCGTGAACCGCTTCAGGAGTGTCAGCGCATTGACCTCGAATGTGGGCAGCTTCAACGCCCGGGTGAGCGCGAGGCGGTCATCGCTCAGTAATGCGAAGGGCAAATGCAGCCGCTCAACAGCGGCGCGCTGAAAGCCAGTGTCCTGAGTGCTCAGTCCAAACACCTCCGCCCCGGCGGCCCGCAATTCGGCATAGTGGTCGCGAAAGGCGCAGGATTGCGGCGTGCATCCGCGCGCGCCGGGTATCTGCTCCCACCCTTCAAAAAAAGTGGGCGTATCGGGCACGCCAGTTCTGGGGTAAGCATAAATCACCGTGCGCCCCGGCAGCCTGGCCAGTTCCACCGGACCACCTGATGTGGCGGGAAGCGCAATGTCCGGCAGCGGTGAGCCCACAAGATGCGCCGTTGCCCCGTCATCTTCGGGAACCGGCAGGTCATCCGGCAATCGCATCAGATTCTTGGCCAAATCCTACCCCTTTTCGCGCATAAGCCGCGCCTTTTGACGGTCCCAGTCACGCTTGCGTTCCGCTTGGCGTTTGTCATGCAATTTCCGCCCCTTGCCTAATGCAAGCTCAAGCTTCGCGATACCGCGGTGATTGAAGTAGAGCCTGAGCGGCACGAGCGTCATGCCCTCGCGCTGTATCGCGATCATCAGTTTGTGTATTTCCTTGCGGTGAAGCAGAAGTTTGCGCGCCCGGCGCGGCGCGTGATTGAACCGGCTCGCTTCGGCATATTCAGGAATATACGCGTTGATCAGAAACAGCTCGCCCTTTTCGTCCGAGGCGTAGGATTCGGCGATATTGGCCTTCCCCGACCGCAGTGATTTCACCTCCGTGCCTGAAAGAATCAGGCCCGCTTCAAAGGTTTCCTCGATTTCATAGTTGCGCCGGGCTTTCCTGTTCTCGGCGACGACCTTGCGGGAAGCGCCTTTTTTTGCCATCGGGGGCCTCCGGGACAGCGCTAGCCGTTCAAAATGCCGGCGGAAACAAGCGCCTCGTCGACAATTTTCTTGGTGGCATCGGAGATTGCCGCCAGCGGCAGCCGGGTCTTCGCGCTGCACAGACCAAGGCGCTCCGCGGCATACTTTACAGGTCCGGGATTGGATTCCACGAACATGGCATCATGCAGCGGCATCAGCCGGTCCTGAATCTCAAGCGCACGGGAGAAGTCACCGGAAAGGCAGGATTTTTGAAATTCGGCGCAATGGGCCGGAGCTATATTTCCTGTCACCGAAATGGCGCCATCGCCGCCATGGGCCATGAAACCGAGCGCCGAGGCGTCCTCGCCGGTGAGCTGATTGAATTCGGGACCCATGGCGCCGCGCTGCTGGCTGGCGCGGGCGAG
>QIGN01000140.1 GCA_003228955.1 Hyphomicrobiales bacterium | reverse complement strand
GGGGTCCATGCGCATCGCCATGTCAGCGGTGGTCATGATAATCGGGACCCGTTTTGAAGGGTCATGCGCATCGGGAGCGAGATCCTTGTCGTCCTTTGGCGTCCACTGATGCGCACCTGCGGGGCTCTTTGAGAGTTCCCACTCATTGCCAAAGAGGACGTCAAAATAGCTGTTGTCCCATTCGATAGGGGTCGGGGTCCACGCCCCTTCGAGACCGCTGCCGATCTGATCGCCGCCTATGCCGCTGCGAAAGCTGCTCTTCCAGCCGAGGCCCTGCTCTTCGATGCCGGCGGCCTCGGGTTCAGGGCCGACAAGCGAAGCATCGCCAGCGCCGTGGCATTTGCCGAAGGTGTGGCCGCCTGCGGTGAGCGCGACGGTTTCCTCGTCGTTCATCGCCATGCGCGCGAAGGTCTCGCGAACGTCACGGCCCGAAGCAACCGGATCGGGTTCGCCGTTCGGCCCTTCCGGGTTCACGTAGATCAGCCCCATCTGAACAGCGGCAAGAGGATTCTCGAGGTCCCTGTCGCCGGAGTGACGCTTGTCGCCGAGCCACTCGGTCTCGCCGCCCCAGTAGATGTCCTCTTCGGGCTCCCAGATATCCGCGCGCCCGCCGGCAAAGCCGAAGGTCTTGCCGCCCATCGATTCAATCGCGCAGTTGCCGGCCAGGATCAGCAGATCGGCCCATGAGATCTTGTTGCCGTATTTCTGCTTGATCGGCCAGAGCAGCCTGCGCGCCTTGTCGAGGTTCACATTGTCGGGCCAGCTGTTCACCGGCGCAAAGCGCTGGTTGCCGGTGCCGGCGCCCCCGCGCCCGTCAGCGGTGCGGTAGGTGCCGGCAGCATGCCACGCCATCCGGATAAAGAACGGTCCGTAATGGCCATAGTCGGCCGGCCACCAGTCCTGACTGTCGGTCATCAGCGCATAGAGGTCCTTCTTTATGGCCTTAAGGTCGAGCTTCTTGAACTCGTCAGCGTAGCTGAACGCCTCGCCCATGGGATCGGACAGGGCGGAGTTCTGGTGAAGAATCCTCAAATTCAGCTGATTTGGCCACCAGTCCCGGTTCGATACGGCTCCAAGGGATGTGTGTGTGTGCATGACCGGGCAACCGCCCGCGCTCTTGTCAGTCTTCGCGTCCATCATTCTCTCCGATCTCGTACTGCAATTTTCTTCAGGCTGCTCCGTCTCAGGTTATGCCTGATCAGTGATAACTGGAATTATTCCAGTTAAAGATGATGCAGATCAATCATCAGGTCCAATTGCAAAAAACTATCTTTGTGATAAGAAAAACTTATCGTACAATAGAGCGGCCCCGGACCTTCGCCAATGATCACGCTACGACAGCTTCGCTACTTTCATAACCTCGGGGAGAGTCTTCATTTTGGCCGGGCCGCCGAGGCATGTCATGTCACCCAGCCCGCGCTGAGTATGCAGATCAAGGCGTTTGAGGCCGATCTTGGCGTGACGCTTATCGAGCGCCGTAAATCCGGCGTGCAACTTACCAGCGAGGGCCGCGAAGTCGCCCGGCGCGCCGCGCAAATTCTGCTGGATACAAAAGACCTCCAGGATTTTGCCGCCGGGCGCCATGGGCCCCTCGGCCGCGCCCTGTCGCTGGGGGTTATTCCGACCATCGCGCCTTACATTCTGCCGCGCGCGCTCCCGGAGCTTCAGCAGCGATACCCTGAACTCGATCTGACGTTGCAAGAGGCGCAGACCGGTCAATTGCTGGAACGGCTGGCCGGGGGCGCCCTTGATGTGGCGTTGCTCGCGCTGCCGGCGGGAGATGCACGTTTCACTTCGCTGGAATTGTTCGAGGACCGGTTTCTGCTGGCCATGCCGGCGGATGCGCCGGAGCCCCGGTCCATGCATATCGGCGATCTGCGCGCGGACAAGCTGATTTTGCTGGAGGAGGGCCATTGCCTGCGCGATCAGGCGCTCGCCGTTTGCGGCGATGCCGGCGAGGGAGCCATGGCGAAATTCGGGGCGACAAGCCTGACAACGGTCCTGCAGATGGTGGCGGGCGGTTATGGCAGCACGTTGCTGCCGGAAATCGCGGTGCCGGTGGAGATGCGCGCCGGCACGCCGATTGTCTTGCGCCATCTGGTGCCGCAACCCTCGCGCAACATAGGACTGCTCTGGCGGGCATCCGCTCCCCGCCAGGAACGGTTCAGCGCGCTTGGCGATGTCATTCGTGGCGTCTGGCGGGAGGGCAATCCCGGCTACAGGACGCACTGACGTCTCTTGTTCAGCGTTTCAGGAAATTCTGTATGAGCTTGATGGTCTGCTCGGGTTGCTCTTCCTGGGGCAGGTGCCCGCATTGACCGACCAGACGGAATGTCGAGTTGGGAAGATCCCTGTTCAGGCGCAGACCGATTTTCGGCTTGATGACCTTGTCATTGTCGCACCAGATAATGAGTGCCGGTATCTTGATGGTCTTGTAGCGGCTCGAGAGTTCGGGAAGGTTCTCCGGCAAAATCTGCCGTGCCGTCTGAATGAGCGCATTGCGGGAGCCCTTGTCTTTCAGCGGGCCGGCATATTGCTTCACATCGCGGCTGTCGAATTTCGAGTCGTCGTAATAGGCCAGCTTCAGGGCGATTCGCGTCTGGACTTCAAGGGGCACCAGGCGGCTGCTGACCTCGCCCAGCACCGGTGTGCGCAATATGCTGAAGGCGATCGGAATTTTCTGGGCATAGGCGATACTGTCGATAAGAACCAGTCTGGTGATGCGTTTGCGTTTGGCGGGGTCCTTTTCGAGCGCAAGGACGAGCGCCACGCCGCCGCCGAGCGAGTGACCGACAACGGTGACCTTCTTCAGGCCGATCTGATCGATGAACTGGGAAACAAGCGCCGCCTGATCGAAAATGGAATAACGGTCATCGAACGGCTTTTCTGACAACCCGAAGCCTTTCAGGTCGAGCGTGATGACTCTGTAGCCCGAAGCGGTCAGAGCCGGTTCGACATGCCGCCAGGTGTAGGAGCTGGCGCCAAAACCGTGCAGCAGCAGGATTGCCGGACCCGTCCCGTGATCGCGATAGGCCAGCCGGACTTTCTGCGCGCCTGCACCCACGGCGGCGTAGCGGACGTCGGCATCCGTGCGCTGATAGCTGCCCGAACATGACATAAGCAGTAATCCCGTCAGCAGCAGTGCACAAAATTTCGCGGCGTTTTTCATCGGTGTTGGTTTAGTCGCTTATTGGGGCCGCGCCAAGACGGGCGGGCAGGTGGCTAGGCTCGGGATTCAGTAATGGCGCGCCATTACTGAATCCCGAACTGAATCCCGAGCCTTTCATGTGGCTTGCGGAATTTCAAGAAAAGAGCGTTCAGGGTGGTGTCTCGGTTTATCCCTGAGCGGACAAAACGGCCGCCAAGGCATTGGGTTCGCTGTTGGGTCAGATTGCGGACGTTAAGCGCAAGCAATGCCCACTTCTGCTTAGTGCCAAATTCCGACATCCAGTTCGATTGCTTAGTCGTATCACGGCAGCCCGGCATCGATGCGAACGGGGCTCCACCACAAATTAACGGTTCTGCGAGAGGATGTCCTGCTGGTGAGGCCCGCTTGCTGTCCGGTTGCCCGAAAGTGCCGCTCGGATCAGCGCGACTGGTTAATGGCTGCATAAGATGGACGCGATTCTCGACAAACGCCCGCGCGGACGACCTGTGCACAGAACACCGCCGCGGCCGGGCTTGGGCGCGCGTGGCCGGGCTTGGTTCACAGACGGTGGCGATCAATCGGTCGCCAAGCGGATGGCCGGAACCGCCTTCGCGATCAGGGTGTCGAGTGCGGCGGTTATTTATCTTTCCCAGGTGCTGCTCGCCCGCTGGATGGGCGTATTCGAGTTTGGCGTCTATGTTTACGTCTGGACCTGGGTGCTGCTGGTCGGCGACATCGTGCATATGGGGCTCGCCTCGGCCGCCCAGCGGTTCATTCCCGAATATACCAAGAACAAGGCCTTCGATTCGCTGCGGGGCTTCCTGAGCGGCAGCCGGTGGCTGGTGTTCATTATCGCGACCGGGGTCGCGGTGGCCGCCGCGCTCGGTATCGCGCTGTTCGAGCCCTGGCTCGAACGCTACGAGGTCCTGCCGCTTTACCTTGCCTGCGCGACCCTGCCCTTTTATGCGCTCTCCAATATGCTCGACGGCATTGCCCGGAGTTACAATTGGATCAATGTCGCACTGTTGCCGCCTTATTTCCTGCGCCCGCTGCTCCTGCTCGCGGCTATGGCGGCAGCGTATTTCGCGGGCTATTCCCTCGATGCCACAACCGCGATGCTGGCCGCCATCGCCGCCACCTGGGCGACCGCCATACTGCAGCTGATCTGGCTCAATGTGCGGCTGGGGCGGACCGTAGAGCAAGGCGCGCGGACCCATCACGTCAAGGTTTGGTTCGCGACCTCGCTTCCGATCCTGATGGTCTGGGGCTTTTACACGCTCCTGACCTATACCGACATCCTGGTATTGCGCCAGTTCCGCCCGCCCGAAGAGGTTGCCGTCTACTATGCCGCGTCGAAGACCCTGGCGCTTGTCGCGTTCGTTTATTTCTCCGTCGCCGCGGCGGTGGCGCATAAATTCGCCGAATATCACGTGACCGGCGACGCAAAGGCATTTACCGAACTGGTGCGCAAGGCCACGCAGTGGACATTCTGGCCCTCGCTCGCCGCCACCATCGTCGTCCTGGCGCTTGGCCGCCCGATCCTTGGGCTGTTCGGGCCCAACTTCGTTACAGGCTATCCGGTGATGTTCGTGCTCGCCATCGGTCTTCTGGCCCGGGCCTCCGTCGGCCCGGGTGAGAGACTGCTGAATATGGTGGGCGAGCAGCGCCGGTGCAGTTTCATCTTTCTCACCGCTTTCGCCGTCAATCTGGTGCTGTGCTTCGTGCTGATCCCCACTTTCGGCGTTCTGGGCGCGGCCTTCAGCCTCGCCACCGCCCTGGTATTCGAATCCATCCTTCTGTTCATCGTGATCAAGCGGCGCCTTGGCCTTCACATCTGGATCTGGAAACATGCTGGAAGTTGAGACCCGCAACAGCGGCCGCCCGCAAGCGGAACAAGAGACAGGGGCCTCGCTCCCGCCATCGCCAAGCCAGATGGCCGGGGATAGTAAGGCTTCGCGCGCGAGTGGTGTCCGCCCCCTCGAGCCCGACGATATTCCGGCCGTCGCGGATCAGTTCCAGCGCACTTTCCGCAACCCGCGCAAACCGGCGCCCGAGTCCCTCGAGGCGTATCTGTCGGATCTGTTTCTTCATCATCACTGGCACGAGCCCGACCTCGCCTCGCGCGTCTATATCGACGCGCAGGGGCAGGTCGGCGGTTTCATCGGCGTCCTGCCCCTGCGCCTGGTGTTCAACGCGAAGCCGGTCCGGGCGGCCGTCGCCGGATCCCTCATGGTGGAAAACCCGGCGGAAAATCCGCTTGCGGGTGCACGGTTGCTGCGCTCGTTTCTGGCCGGTCCGCAGGACCTTTCCATCAGCGAATCGGCCAACGCGGTGTCGATGGGGATGTGGGAGCGGCTTGGGCAGGCGCCAGAAGTCGCTTACAGCATGGACTGGCTGCGCGTTCTGCGCCCGGCCGGTTTCGCGGTCGCCGCGCTGGGCCACTGGCTGCGCCCGGCCAGGGTGCTGGCGCCGGTTGCCTCGTTCGCCGACAATATCGGCAACCGGATAGGGCGCAATCCGCTGCGCCCTGACCTCCGGACCAGAGGCTATGCGGACGACAGGGATGCCGGCGACGATGAGCTGATCGGACATATTCCGTGCTTCGCGGAACAATATTCCTTACGGCCCGACTGGGATGAGGCCTCGCTCAGATGGATCCTTGCACATGCGGAGCGCAAGGAGCGGTATGGCGAAATATCCAAACGGATCGTATACGGCAAAGGCGGCGCGCCGCTCGGTTTCTACATCTACCATAAACGCGCGCGCGATGTGGGCCGGGTCCTCCAGATCATGGCGCGCCCGGATGCGGCGGCGGGTGTCGTGGAAAGTCTGCTGAACCACGCTTACGCGAATGGATGCGTGGCCCTCAGAGGCCGTTCCCACCCGGGGATCACCAGCATCCTCATGCGCCGGAAATCTCTCTTCTACAGCCTGTCATCGACCGTGGTTCATTCGAAGAACCAGGACCTTCTGGCGCCGATCCGTTCAGGCGATGCCCTGATCACCGGTCTCGCCGGGGAAGCATGGACCCGCATCATCGGTGGAGAGTTCACATAACCGGGTGATAAATTGTTGATTTAGTTACTGCAAATTAGCGCAATCTTTACACCAAATTCGTAGCCTGTTCGTTCGTTTGCCGCAGGTCATGTTCCATGACGGAACCTGGAAACGGCGAAATTTG
Source organism: Hyphomicrobiales bacterium (assembly GCA_003228955.1). Classification (GTDB taxonomy): domain Bacteria; phylum Pseudomonadota; class Alphaproteobacteria; order Rhizobiales; family Methyloligellaceae; genus UBA2767. The sequence continues at coordinate 5,655 of QIGN01000140.1, read as the reverse complement.
GGTAAAAATCCGGGGTCGCGACATCCATGTGCGGAATAACGGGTTACTTCGGTACACCGGGAGCATCCTTGCCGGGCCGTGTCCTATTACAGCGGATGATTGGCGCCATCTCCCATCGGGGGCCCGATGAGCAGGGCATTCATGTCGATGCGGATGCGGGGCTCGGCCACGCCCGCCTCTCCATTATCGATCCCGCCGCCGGCAAGCAGCCGATGTGCAACGCCGAGAAATCCGTCTGGCTCACCTTTAACGGCGAGATTTTCAACTATATCGAGTTGCGCCGCGATCTGATCGCGCGAGGGCATGTGTTCCGGACGCAGTCCGACACCGAAGTTCTCCTGCATCTCTATCAGGAGAAGGGCCTCGATTGCGTCGAGGACCTGAACGGCGACTTCGCCTTCGCGGTCTGGGACGCGCCCCGCAAGCGGCTTATGCTGGCCCGCGACCGTATGGGCGTGCGCCCGCTCTATTACACGGAGTGCGAGGGCTGTCTGTTCTTTGCTTCGGAAGTAAAAGCGCTGCTCGAGGTGCCTGCGATTCGGGCCGAGCTGGACCCGGTCGCGCTCAATCAGATTTTCACCTTCTGGTTTCCACTGGCGCCGCGCACGCCATTCAAGGATGTCTTCGAGCTGCCGCCGGGCCATATCCTGACCGCCACGCCGCAGGGCACGCGCGTGCGCCCCTACTGGCGTCTCGACTACCCTGAAGCCAATGACGAAGGCGCCTGGGATGGGCGGAGCGAAGCGGACATCGCCGAGGAATTGCGGGAATTGCTGTTCGACGCGACGCGTATTCGCCTGCGCTCCGACGTGCCGGTGGGGGCATATCTGAGCGGCGGTCTCGACTCATCGATCATTACCGCCGTGACCAGGCGCATCGCTCCGGACCGTTTAAGAACCTTCTCGGTGACATTCGAGAGTCGCGAGTTCGATGAAAGCAAACAGCAGCAGGAAATGGTCCAGGCGCTCAAGACACGGCACGACCAGATCCAGTGCAGCACCGCCGATATCGCCCGCGCTTTTCCTAACGTGATCCGGCACACCGAGCGGCCGATCCTGCGCACGGCGCCGGCGCCGTTGTTTGCCCTTTCGGATCTGGTCCACGCCAAGGGGTTCAAGGTCGTACTCACGGGCGAAGGCGCCGATGAGCTCTTCGCCGGCTACGATATCTTCAAGGAAGCCAAGCTGCGCCGCTTTTGCGCACGCCAGCCCGACTCATACCTCCGGCCACTCCTGTTTCGGCGGCTCTACCCTTATTTGCCGCTATTACAGGGTCAGTCCCATACTTATCTGGCGGCCTTCTTCGGCGGTGGCGGCGCGGAACTTGACGACCCGCTCTACTCACATCTTCCGCGCTTCCGCACGACGGCGGGGGCCAAGGTGTTCCTGTCGCGCGACCTGCGCCGCGAGCTCGGCGATTACGATGCGCTCGCCGAGTTGCGCGAAAGTCTTCCAGGCGAATTCGGGCGCTGGCATCCGCTGTGCCAGGCGCAATATCTCGAAACCGCGCATCTGCTGCCGGGCTACATCCTGTCCTCCCAGGGCGACCGGATGTCGATGGCCCATTCGGTGGAAGGGCGTTATCCGTTCCTCGATCACAGGCTGGTCGAATTCGCCGCGCGCATTCCGCCGAAAATGAAAATTCGCGCGTTGCGCGAGAAACACATCCTGCGCGAGAGCATGAAAGACCTGTTGCCCAAGGGGATCGGTAATCGCACGAAACAACCCTACCGGGCGCCTGACAGCCAGTGTTTTTCCGGTCCCGATGCACCGGGTTACGTGGATGACGCTCTTTCGCGATACGAAATCGAAGGCGCGGGCTATTTCGACGCCGGCGCCGTCCAGAAACTCGTAAACAAGAGCCGGCGAAAATCGGCGCTGGGAACGCGCGACAACATGGCCTTCGTTGGGATCCTTTCAACGCAGTTATGGCGCCGCGCGTTCGTCGATGGAGCATGCAAGGTGGGGGCCGATATTTCCCCAAGGGAAGTCGCGTAATTGTTGAGGAGATGGAGTCATGCAAGATGATGTCGAGGCATTAATCCGTGATTTCATCGTGGACAATTTTCTGTTCCGCGATGATCGCGATTGCCTGTCGGATACCGAGTCACTGCTTGAAGGTGGATTGATTGATTCGACCGGCGTTCTGGAGTTGGTCGCCTTCCTGGAAACGGAAGTCGGGATTGAGATTGCCGACGCCGAGATCGTTCCCGAGAATCTCGACTCGATCAAGAGCATAGCCACTTACACAAAGACCAAGCTGGCGCAGGTCGCCGCCTGAACACCGGGCCGCGGCGCGCCAGGGGCAAGTGAATTCCGGGAGTACAGGCAAGGCCATGCGTGTTGAACAGTTCTTACGCGACAGCGCGAAACGCCACGGCGAAAAGACCGCCCTCGTGGCGGGACCGGAACGGCTGACTTTCACCGAAATCGACGCCATGTCGGACCGGCTGGCGGCGGCGCTCCTGGAGCGGGGCGTCGCGCGCGGCGACCGGGTCGTCATCTACATGGATAATTGCTGGGAGGCCGTCGTCGCGATTTTCGCCGTGCTCAAGGCCGGCGCCGTGTTCTCCCCCGTCAATCCGTCCACAAAGTCGGAAAAACTCGCCTATATTCTGAACAATTGCAGGGCGGCCGCGATCATCACCCAGGCCCGCCTTCTGCCAGTCACGGATGCCGCTTTGGCTGAGGCATCTCCGGGCGTGTTGAAGATCATCGCCGGCGCTGAAGATGAGGGCGATTCCGGGAAGGGAACAAGTTTCGAGAGTGCGGTCGCCGAGGACAACCCGACCCGCCTGCCTGATCCCGGCATCGAAATCGACCTGGCGATGCTGATCTACACGTCCGGTTCGACGGGTTTCCCGAAGGGCGTGATGATGACGCATCAGAATATTGTCGCGGCAGCCGGATCGATCACGACCTATCTTGAAAACACCGCCGACGACGTCATCCTGGGCGTGCTGCCGATATCCTTCGACTATGGCCTTTATCAAGTCATCATGGCCGTCAAGACCGGCGCCACGCTGGTGCTGGAGAAATCCTTCGCCTTTCCGCACGCCGTGATTCAGAAGATGCTGGCCGAAGGGGTCACCGGCTTTCCCATCGTGCCAACCATGGCCGCGCTGCTTTTGCAGATGAAAGACCTCGAGCCGGGGTCGCTGCCGGCGTTACGCTATATCACCAACACCGCCGCGGCCCTGCCGCCGGCCTTTATCGCGCGCCTCAGGGCGTTGTTTCCCGGCGCCGCACTCTATTCGATGTATGGCCTGACCGAATGCAAGCGCTGCACCTGGCTGCCGCCGGAAGAACTCGATACACGCCCGGCATCGGTCGGCATCGCCATTCCCGGGACGCAGGCTTATGTCGTCGACGAACAGGGCCGTCGTATCGGCGCCGGCGAAGTCGGCGAACTGGTCATTCGCGGGCCCCATGTCATGAAAGGCTATTGGGAAAACCCGCAAGCTACCGCGCGGGCGCTGCGCCCCGGCCCTTACCCGTGGGAGAGCGTGCTGCACACCGGCGATCTGTTCCGCGCCGACGAGGACGGCTTTTTGTATTTCGTCTCACGCATGGACGACATCATCAAGACGCGCGGCGAGAAGGTGAGCCCCAGGGAGGTTGAAAACGTTCTCTATGCGCTGCCGGGTATCCGCGAAGCGGCGGTCCTGGGCGTTGCCGACCCGGTTCTGGGCAAAGCGATCAAGGCGGTCCTGGCCCTTACCCCCGGGGCGGCGGTGAGCGAAAAGGATGTGCAGCGGCACTGCGCCCGGCATCTGGAGGATTTCATGGTGCCCAAACTCATCGAGTTTCGCGACGAGTTGCCGAAAACGGATACCGGCAAGATCAGCCATCGGCTGGTGGAGGAAATATTGGAGGCTGCGGAATGAGCGAAACCCTGCCCGAACCGGATACTTCAGCAGCGAGAGGACAACATAGTGATGGCCAGATGAAGGAGCCGGCCTTTTCGGCGCTGTCGCTATGCATCGACGCGGAGAGGGAAACCGACCGCATTTCGCGGGCCATCCGGGAGCAGGTGCTCAAGCGGCTGCGCCGCCGCGGCGTTGTCCTCGGCCTGTCCGGAGGCATTGATTCCAGCGTTACCGCGGCCCTCTGCGTCAAGGCACTGGGAGCGAAAAAGATCGTCGCCCTCCTCATGCCCGAGAAGGACTCCGACATGGAGAGTCTGCATCTCGGCCGCCTGATGGCCGGAGCTCTTGGCATTGAATGCCCGCTGGAGGATATCGAGCCGGTCCTGACGGCGGCCGGCTGCTATCAGCGCCGCGACGATTTCATCCGGCGCATCGTGCCCGAATTCGGACCCGGCTGGGGGTGCAAGGTCGTGCTCGCCGATGCGCTCGAGAACAAGGGCTACAATATTTCATACCTGGTCGTTGAATCGCCCGATGGCGAACGCCGCAAGCTGCGAATGCCGCTGGACGTTTATCTGGGGGTCGTCGCGGCGGCGAACATGAAGCAGCGCACGCGCAAGCAGCTCGAATATTACCATGCGGACCGGCTCAATTTCGCCGTTGCCGGCACGCCCAACCGGCTCGAACATGATCAGGGTTTCTTCGTCAAGAATGGTGACGGGGCCGCGGACCTCAAGCCCATCGCGCATCTTTACAAGAGCCAGGTTTATCAACTCGCCGAATATCTGGGCGTGCCCGAGGAGATCCGGTCGCGTCCGCCAACCACCGACACCTGGTCGCTGCCCCAGACACAGGACGAGTTTTACTTCTCGCTCCCCTACGGCCAGATGGACCTTTGTCTTTACGGTCTGAACAATGATCTCCCGGCCGAAGCGGTCGCAAGGGCCGCTGAACTGACGGCGGATCAGGTGCGCCGCGTCTGGAGCGATATCGAGTCCAAACGCAAGGCGACGCGCTATCTGCACGAGCCGCCGCTGCTGGTATCGGAGACGTTTAACGCTTGAAATCTGGCATTTTCGAACCAAAATTCTCCGGAAAATGAGCCACCTCCGCCTTGGGTCATCTTGAACCGAAAATGACAGGCGTCCGGAGCGGCAACTCCTGCTTCTTGGCCAGCCTTTCGGTACATCAAAAAAGAGGCAGCTTGCGGACAATCGGGGCCTCACCGGTTAGTCATTTGCTGCCTTGCTGGCATGGGCATGAAGCGTCTCATCTCCACGCGTCATCGCTGCCAACAGCTCAAGGTTTTCTGCCAGATAATTCGACATCCACCGCCTCGATCATCGTCAGGCGGTGGATGTCCGCAGTCAAACCCCACGCCGCTCAGTTATCGCGGGCGCGGGCAGCCCGGTATGTGCCGCAATTTATTTTGGCGCATTCGTGCAGGGCGTCGCGGGCGGTAAGTCAGTTGAGTAGCACCAATCTACCACCACCGTCAGCGCCTGAACGACGCCTGGATTGATCGCGCTGGTTGGCTGGCTCGTTCCAACGCTCGGCCGACCTGATGGTCGTTTTGCCGTACGCCGCGCGCCAGGGTTAGCGCGGCGAGCTCCTTGCGGGTTGGACCGCATGCCGGCTTGGATCAGTGTCGTCTTGGTACCGACCAATTCCCCGAACACTGCGCTCATTGGAAGAGCCGGTCCTGCGCTTGCCGAAACGGGCATCATCATCAGGGCGGCGAGAATGGTCAGGCTCGGAAGCAATAATTGTTTCATCGTGAGTCTCCT
>QIGN01000066.1 GCA_003228955.1 Hyphomicrobiales bacterium | reverse complement strand
AGCCCGTCAGAAGAACCGGCACCGGCGCGCGCGCGGGCAGCTCGGTCACGGAATCGAGCAAAAGAGTGGATGAGGAAAAGGGTGATGGCACCTGTTGATCCCTCGCGTAAATCTGAAAAGACTCAAGAACATAGCATGGCGCGCAGGACCGAAAGCATGCGCGCACCATCAGCTGTTCACCAACTGCGCGCACGTCCCCTATTGCCCTCGGCGAAGGTTGCTATATAAGCGCGGACGAAAGTTAAGCACTCCATGCCCAAACGCACAGATATAAAGTCGATCCTGATCATAGGGGCCGGACCGATCGTTATCGGTCAGGCCTGCGAGTTCGATTATTCCGGCACCCAGGCCGTCAAGGCGCTGAAAGCAGAGGGCTACCGGATTATTCTGGTGAACTCCAATCCGGCGACGATCATGACCGACCCGGACCTCGCCGACGCCACCTATATCGAACCCATCACCCCCGAGATCGTCGCCAAGATCATCGAGAAGGAACGCCCCGACGCGGTGCTCCCGACCATGGGCGGGCAGACGGCGCTGAACACCGCCCTGTCGCTCAACAAAATGGGCGTGTTCGAGAAATACGGCGTTGAGATGATCGGCGCCCGCGCGGAAGTTATCGACAAGGCGGAGGACCGCGATCTGTTCCGCCAGGCGATGGCGAAAATCGGGCTGGAAACCCCGCGCGGGGAAATTGTGCATGACCTGGCCCAGGCCATGGCGTGTCTTGACCAAATTGGCCTCCCGGCCATCATCCGCCCTTCCTTTACGATGGGCGGCACCGGCGGCGGCATTGCCTATAACAGGGAGGAATATCTGAGCATCGTCGAGGGCGGCCTCGATGCCTCGCCCACCACCGAAGTGCTGGTCGAGGAATCGGTGATCGGGTGGAAGGAATATGAGATGGAGGTCGTGCGCGACACGGACGACAACTGCATCATCATCTGCTCCATCGAGAATATCGACCCGATGGGTGTCCACACCGGAGATTCCATCACCGTCGCGCCCGCGCTCACCCTGACCGACAAGGAATTTCAGGTCATGCGCAACGCGAGCATAGCCGTGTTGCGCGAGATCGGGGTGGAGACGGGCGGATCGAATGTCCAGTTCGCGGTCAATCCTGAAAATGGCCGCCTGATCGTCATCGAAATGAACCCGCGCGTGTCGCGCTCTTCCGCCCTGGCGTCGAAAGCAACCGGCTTCCCCATCGCCAAGGTCGCCGCCAAGCTCGCGGTCGGCTACACGCTGGATGAGCTGGAGAACGACATCACCGGCGGCGCGACGCCGGCGTCCTTTGAACCAGCCATCGATTATGTGGTCACCAAAATCCCGCGTTTCGCCTTCGAGAAGTTTCCCGGCGCGCAGCCCAATCTCACAACGTCGATGAAATCGGTCGGCGAGGCCATGTCCATCGGCCGCACATTTGCCGAGTCGCTGCAAAAGGCGCTGCGCTCCATGGAGACGGGGCTGACCGGGCTCAACGAGGTGGAGTTCGAGGGCTTCGGCCAGGGCGACGACAAGAATGTCATCCGCTCGATCCTGAGCGCGGCGACGCCCGACCGGCTGCTCCAGGTGGCGCAGGCGCTGAGGCTGGGCGTGGACAAAGCGCAAATCCACGAATCCTGCGGGATCGACCCATGGTTCATCGACCAGCTCCAGCACATCGTCGACATGGAAGAGAAGGTCGCCAAGCAGGGTTTGCCCGAGGACGCCGATGCCCTGCGCGGCCTTAAGGCCATGGGATTCTGCGACGAGCGTCTGGCGGAGTTGGCGGACATGACGCCGCGGGAAGTTACGGCGCGCCGCACCGGGGCGGGCGTGTATCCCGTCTATAAGCGCATCGACACCTGCGCGGCGGAGTTCGCCTCCCCCACCGCCTATATGTACTCCACATATGAGACGGGATTGTCCGGCGCGCCATCTTGTGAGGCGGCCCCGTCGAAGCGTGAAAAAATCATCATCCTCGGCGGCGGACCCAACCGCATCGGCCAGGGTATCGAATTCGATTATTGCTGCTGCCACGCGGCCTTTGCGCTTTCGGATGCGGGCTTCGAGACCATCATGATCAACTGCAATCCCGAAACCGTCTCCACCGACTACGACACTTCCGACCGGCTCTATTTCGAACCGCTGACGGAAGAGGACGTTCTGGAAATCGTGCGCGTGGAGCAATCCAAAGGATCTCTCAAGGGCGTCATTGTGCAATTTGGCGGGCAGACTCCGCTCAAGCTGGCGGCGGCGCTTGAGCGCGAAAAAGTGCCCATCCTCGGCACCTCGCCCGATGCCATCGATCTGGCCGAGGACCGCGACCGGTTCAAAACCCTGATCGACGAGCTTGGCATCTTGCAGCCGCGCAACGGCATCGCGCGCAGCGGCGACGAAGCCAGGAAAATTGCCGATGAAGTCGGTTTCCCGGTTGTCATCCGTCCCTCCTATGTGCTGGGCGGCCGGGCCATGGAAATCGTCCACGATCAGCCTCAGCTGGAGCGCTATATCGCGGAAGCCGTTGTTGTCTCGGGCAAGAGCCCGGTGCTGATCGACAGCTATCTGCGCGATGCCACTGAAGTGGATGTCGATGCCCTTTGCGACGGCACTGATGTATTCGTGGCCGGCGTCATGGAGCATATCGAGGAAGCGGGCGTTCATTCCGGCGACAGCGCCTGCTCGCTTCCGCCCCATAGCCTCCCCGACAAAATAATCGAAGAGCTGAAACGCCAGAGCGAGGCGCTTGCCAGGGCACTGAACGTGGTGGGACTGATGAATGTGCAATTCGCCATCAAGGGCGAGGAAATCTACATTCTGGAAGTCAATCCGCGCGCCAGCCGGACGGTCCCCTTCGTGGCCAAGGCCATCGGCCTTCCCGTCGCCGGGATAGCGGCCCGGCTCATGGCCGGCGAAAAGCTGGCCGATATGGGGCTGAGGACGCGCAAATTCGATCATATTGCCGTCAAGGAAGCGGTCTTTCCGTTTGCCAGGTTTCCCGGCGTCGATCCCGTTCTTGGCCCGGAAATGCGCTCGACCGGCGAGGTTATGGGGATCGACACGGACTATACGGCCGCATTCGCGAAGAGCCAGATCGGCGCCGGCGCCAGGCTGCCGGCGTCGGGCACCGTGTTCGTTTCGGTCAGGGATGTGGACAAGGAGGGCATCGTGCCTTCGGTGCGCAGCCTGCAGGAGATGGGCTTCAAGGTTATCGCGACAGGGGGGACCAAGCGCCACCTGGAAGCCCACGGCATTGCCTGCGAGAAGGTGAACAAGGTGCTTGAGGGGCGTCCCCACGCGGTTGACGCCATCAAGAATGGCGACATCGATATTGTCTTCAACACCACCGGCGGCGCCAAGGCGCTGGCCGACAGCAAATCGCTCCGGCGAGCCGCCTTGCTCTACCACATACCCTATTATACAACCCTTCAGGGCGCGATTGCCGTGACCAGGGCCATGGAGGCCGTGAACGCTGATATATTACGGGTTGCACCGCTTCAAAGCTACTTTTCAGAATAGAATTAGCAGCACGCTGGCGGTAAAAATTGCCGCCTTGCGGGATTGCTTTTTGCCTAGCATACTCACGTTCTGAAACGAACAAAGGATTTGGAAAAGACGATGGAAAAGGCGCCGATGACCGCCGATGGCTACGCTACGGCGGAAGCTGAAGTCAAGCATCTGAAGACGGTGGAACGCCCGCGCATCATTGCGGCGATCGCCGAAGCGCGCGCCCATGGCGATTTGTCGGAGAATGCTGAATATCATGCCGCCAAGGAAGAACAGGGCATGACCGAGGCGCGCGTGAACCATCTGGAGGACCAGCTGTCGCGCGCCGAGGTTATCGATGTGTCGAAGCTTTCCGGCAGCCAGATCAAGTTCGGCGCCACGGTCACGCTGATCGACGAGGATACCGAGAAAAAGGTCCAGTACCAGATTGTCGGGGAAATCGAATCCGATCTGAAAGAAAAGAAGATTTCCATCGCATCGCCCATTGCCCGGGCGCTCATCGGCAAGTCCAAGGGCGACACTGTCGAAGTGTCCACACCGGGCGGCGGTAAATGTTATGAAGTCCTGACCGTAAAGTTTTCCTGACCCCAAAGCCCTCTTCCACCCGCAAATTAACGGAAAACGTACCGCCAGCGCGGCGGGCGCCGCCGCGTTCGGCGGCCCGCCGTTAGCAAAGAATTCAATTTTGGGTGACATTCTTCTTGTTCGACGCGCCAGAAACAATTTGGCCAGCCCTTCGTGACTGGACAGGAAGCCATGCAGAACGCCCAATCTTGTCTGCTCGAAATCGAAGCTCTGTCCACCGAATCTTCGAGCGGCAAGCGGCGCGAGGTCCTGCATCGCGTCACCGATCTGTTCTTCCTGACAAACGATCAGCAGTCACCGGACGATGTTTCGACTTTCGGCAACGTCATGGAGCGCATCGCCTACGAGCTTGAGGTCGAGGCGCGCGCGGAACTCTCGGAACGAATTTCAAGCATAGACAAAGCGCCCCGGCATCTGGTCCGCCGGCTGGCCGGCGATGACATTGCCGTCGCCAAGCCGGTGCTCGAGCGCTCGCGGGTTCTCACCGACGAGGATCTGGTGCAGATTGCCCAGACCAAGGGCCAATCCCACCTTCATGCAATCGCCAAGCGTGATACCCTGGCGGCGCCCGTGACGGATGTCATCGTCGAGCGCGGCGAAAACCCGGTTCTCCTGGAAGTCACAAAAAACCAGGGTGCGGAGTTCACCAATGACAGTCTTGTTTCACTGGCCGAAAAAGCACGCGACAATAGTGAATTGCTAAGCGCGCTTGGCACGCGCAAGGACGTACAGCCCGAGCTGATGGTCAAAATCAAGCGGCGCGTTGCACAACGGCTCAAGTCCGAAATGGCGGGCAAACATTCAGGCGCCGACATTGCGGAACTCGATTCGCTCATCGAGAAGGGTACGGAGAGTCTCGATCTGGAAGGCGTAAAGAAGTCCAACGACGAGCTGCAATCGCGCGCTCAGAAGAATCAGCTGACCGAAGACGAAATCATTCAGCTCGCCAGGGCGCAGCGATTGCCCGAAATGGTCCACGCCCTGTCGGTACTCACGGGCCTGGATGATCAAATGGTTTCCTATTGCCTTCTGAAGGCGGACGTCGCGGCGCTGGGGATCATTTGCAAGGCCAGCGGATTCAAGAGCACAACCTACCTCATGCTGTTGCAGACACGTAATGGCAAGGAGGGCATCCCCGCGCGGGACGTGGCGCGGGCCATGCGCGAATATGAAGCCCTGAGCAAGGGAAACGCCAATCGAACCCTGCGTTTCCTCAAGATACGCTGCAGCACGCAAGACGGAAATCAGCCTTCTCCACTCCCGGAAAACCAGAATCTGTGGCGCAAGCATCATGATTTGCCCGGCGTGGCTCAAAATCCGGAAACGCCGCGATAGGTTGAAAATATTGATCCGCGCGACAAGGGTCTGTTTCCCGCTGCCTGGACTTGGCGGATTCGGACTGGCGCCCGCGAATAAACAATTTCTTCAGGTTGCAGCTCTTAGAACATTTGAAACCAGCACCTGACACACTGTAACTGTCTTTGATTTTCGAGTGGCGGAGATGCGTCAAACACGAAAGTGTCTCGACGAAATTGTCGATCTTTTCCAGTCCCGCTCCACCAGGAACGGGTCTGAACTTATCGATCGCGTCGTGGACCTCTATTTCATGACCGCGGACCAGCAGTCCGTGAAAGATGAAGATGCGTTTGGCGATGTCATGACGCGCATGGCGTTTGCCGGCGACGCACTGTCCCGCGCCAGATTGGCGGAGCGCATCTCCAGGGCCGCGTCCGCACCCAGGGAATTGCTGCGGCGCCTTGCATGCGATGAAATCACTGTCGCCCGTCCGGTCCTCCAATACTCCACATGCCTGTGTGAGGGTGATCTCATATCGATCATCGGGCGAGTCGAGGAAGGCCACCTGATCGCCACCGCCCACCGCGAAAAACTGACGGTCCCCGTGACCGATCTTCTCATGAAGCGGGGCGGCGGAAAAGTTCTCGCCACGATGGCAGGCAACACGGGCGCGCAGTTTTCTCCAGAAGGTCTGAAGAAACTGACCGAGACGGCGAAAAACTGCAGCGAACTGCAGTTTGCGATCAATCTGCGCCACGACCTTGCACCGGGGCCGCTGGCACGCCTGAAGAGACTGGCGGAGGCCGGATTCTGGCAGGAAGTAGCTGAATCCTTCCTGATGACGGAAGAGCAATCGGTGACGCAAAAGCCCCGCGGGTCAAAACCCCTGGTCACAGAGGAAAGGCCGCAGGTCCCGCCTCCCTCTGAAGAACCGGAAAAAGACATCGAAGAATCCGCTCCCGCTGACCGGAAATATAACCAGCCAGACGAAATAGCTCTTATTGATGCAGCAAGAGCGGGAGAAATCGAGGAAACGCTGACGCACTTCTCGCAGATCACGCAACTCAATGAGACCATGCTCGAACATTGCCTGTTCGAGGCGCATATCCCGGCCCTGATGGTTCTGTGCAAAGCGCACGGGCTGTCGCCGGGAGCATTCACGGCCCTGTTGCAACTCAAGGAAAGTCATACAGGTGAGCCCACCAATGACACCGCCGGGCTCATGCGGCGCTATGATGGCATGACACGTGAAACCGCCCAGCGCATCATCCGCTTTTCGGACAAGCGCCGCATGCTGGATGAAGTGGAAGACGCAATAGCAGGTGAAGAGAACGGGTCCAGGACCCTTGACCACCCCGACAGCTAACGCGGGTTCGATCAACCGGCCGTCTGGTCATCGTCAATGGGTACGCCCGAGGCAAATTTGGACCGGCGGATGGCGAGCGATGTCTTCACGGCGTCCACATTGGGAGCCGCGGTCAGCTCGTTGATGATAAAGTCCTGAAACGCACCGAGGTCCGGCGCCACGCATTTCAGGATAAAGTCGATCTCACCCGACAGCATGAAACATTCGCGCACGATCGACCAGTTGCGGACCCGGCCCTCGAAGGCCACCAGATCCGCCTCTGACTGGCTTTGCAGGCCGACCATGGCGAAGGCGGTGACATCGAAGCCAGCCCTTTTTTCATCGAGAACGGCGCAATACCCGCTGACGATGCCGGCGTCTTCCAGGGCGCGCACCCGGCGCAGGCAGGGCGGGGCGGAAATACCGGCCCGGCGCGCAAGCTCAACATTGGTGATCCGCCCCTCGGACTGCAACTCCTTGAGGATCAGCCAGTCGGTTTTGTCAAGGCGGGTGGCAATCATCCCTTGTGTCCTGTCAAATGACCACGGTTCTGTTAAAGGTACTCTGAATACGGATAACCCAACGGGACCGAGCCCACCGAGCGCAATGATATTACGCATCTGAGAACAATCCGCAAATAGATGAGTGCTTTTTCTTCCCTAATATTGCCGAAAGAGGGGTTTCGCCGTGTCCCGCCGCTCTGAGCGCAAAACAGAAGGCCGCCGGGCGTGGATCATCACCGACGGCAAGGCCGGCATGGAAATTCAGGTGGCGGGGGTGGCGCAGGCACTCGGCGCGGAGGCCGAAGTCAGGCGCGTGTCCCCGCGCGGGATCTGGCGTTTTCTGGCCCCCTGGGGTCCGGTCGATCCGGGCGAGCGCTTTGGCCGGGAGGGAAGCCAGTTCGCGCCGCCATGGCCCGACATCGCGCTGGCGACGGGGCGATTGAGCATCCCGGCGCTGCGCGCCATTCGCAAGGCTTCCCCCGGCACCTACACGGTTGTGATCCAGGACCCGCGCACGGGCGCGGGCACGGCCGACCTCATCGCGGTCCCGGCCCATGACAAGCTGACGGGCACGAATGTCATTCACACGCTCACCGCGCCGCATGTGTTTTCGCAAGGTCGCCTCGCCCGCCTGCGCGCGAAACTGCCCGCAGACATCGCCGCGCTTTCCACCCCCCGGGTCGCGGTCGTGCTTGGCGGGCCCAACGCGGTCTACGGCTTCGCGCCAGCTGATTCCGCGCGGCTGGGCGCATCGCTGGCCTCATTGGCTTCGCTCGGCGCGAGTTTCCTGGTCACCGCATCGCGGCGCACCCCTTCCCATGCGCGCGAAGCCGTGCTCGCGGCCACGCCGCTCGCCAGGCGGATTGTCTGGGAGGGGACAGGGGTAAACCCTTACGAGAGCTGGCTGGCCCATGGTGACATGTTCGTCGTCACCGCCGATTCCATCAACATGACCGGGGAGGCCTGCGCCAGCGGTAAGCCCGTCTATGTGTTCGAGCCGGACGGCGGATCGGCGAAATTCAGGAAATTCCATGAAAGTTTGCGGCGATATGGCGCAACAAGAATACTGCCTGAAAGCTTCACGCATCTTGAAACATGGGCCTATACGCCGTTAGACTCCGCCGCGCAGATAGCCGACGAAATCGAGCGGCGATGGCGCCGTTGATGAGCCCCGCGCCGCAAGCAAGGACATTTCCGGTATGCCCCTTCTGAATATCGATCTCCTGAAGCAGGCCGGCCTTCGCACCAGTCCGTTCGAGTATACGGTTGTTCCTAATTTTCTTTCCGTCGGCGCTTTACAGGAAATCGTAGCGTCCTACCCGGCGCTCAAAGGCGGCTCCTATCCGCTGGACAGTGTCGATGTCCCCCCTCCGGTTCAGGCTCTTGTCGATGAGATGGACGGACCGCAATTCGAAAAAGCCATCGAGAACAAATTCGATGTCGCCCTCAAGGGCCATCCGAAAATGTATTCGCTGCGGGGGTTTTGCCGCAGCAAGGACGGCAAGATCCACACCGATTCAAAGGACAAGATCATCACCGTCCTGCTTTATCTCAATCAGGACTGGAAGGAAGAAGGCGGCAAGCTTCGGATGCTCCGGGGCGGCGACGACCTGAACGACTATACCGAAGAAGTCCCGCCCGACAACGGCACGCTGCTGGCGTTCAGGCGCTCGGACAATTCATGGCACGGCCACGGGCCGTTCGAGGGCAAGCGCTGTTCCATTCAGATGAACTGGATGACGAGCGAAGGCGCGCGCGGCTTCCACAAGCTGCGCCACTCCATCTCCGCGAAGGTAAAGAAGCTGACGGCGGCGCAGTAGAAACTGCGCCAAATGGTTCAATAGGAATGGGTCCGGACCCTAATTACACGCGCGCACGCACTGAATCAGATCGCCGACGCGGCTCTGTTCGGGCTGTCCTGGTCCCGCCATGGCATCGGCGCAGACCCTGACGCATGACCCGGCTGTGCTGAGATAGGCCGGCGTGGCCGTCTTGCTGGTGCAGGCATTCTGGCAGTTTGCATCGCCCTTTTTGCACACCGCCAGACACTGGGCGATGGTCTTCTCCTGGACGGGACTCAGCTTTTCCTGCGCCATGAGCACCCCGGAAGACCCCGCCAGAAGGACCACCGCGAATGTGAACGCGAAGGCGGCGCGCATTGTGAAACCTACTCCATGAAACATATTATTCTCCAATTTCCAACCTGAACGAAGCCAGGGCGCCTCGCCGTTTCAAACCCTCTAGCGGCACCGGCCGATAACATCGCGTTTGACGGGCGAGCCATACTGATCGAGTTCAATCCTCACCCGCTTTCTGTTGCGGCAACCCTCGATATACATTGTCGTGCCGGTCACGCCCCGCCTCTCAAGCTGATTCAGTATTTCCCTGATCCCGCGCGAGGGGCAATCGCCAAGCCGCCGTTCGGAGATGGTTTCGCCAAATCTTGTAAGCTCAAGCCGGGACCGGGCTCCCTCTTCGCAAACCTCGGCGGTGAAGCCACCGGGTCTGTCCTCGACAATCCGAACCTTGTCATAGCCAGCTTCGCGCAACTTGACCTCCAGACTTGCCGCACTCAGGGGCGGTTCACAGCGGCCAATCGAGCGCTCGTCGACGATCTCGCCAAAGCGGTTCATGCTGATCTCAAGCCGCTGCGTATCGCGGCACGCATGGGCGACATAGCGCGGCAGCCGCCGGTCGATGATGTCAATACGGGTGAAACCGTAACGCGCCAACAGGGCCGGAATTGTGGCCGGGTGTATCGGCGGATCGCATCTGCCAACGCGCCGCTCGCGCAAAATGGCGCCATCCCTGCCAACCAGCAGCGCCACCGCGTCATCGCGGCGGCACGCTTTGACTGAAAAATTGCCCCGGCGCTCGCGCTCCGCCCGGACCCGGCTGTACCCCTGCGCGCGCAGCAGCGCCGCGACATCGTATTTTGTCAGTATGTTGCCGCACCGGCCCAGTATCTTTTCGCCCTTTATGCCGCCAAACTGGTCCAATGACACGCGAAAGCGCCGGTTGTCGCGGCACGCCGAGGCAATGAAACCCCTGCCATCGGGGTTCAGTTGAATTTTCCGGAAGCCCTTTTGCCGCAGTATTCCGCGCGCGGTTTCCGCGTTGATCACCGGGCGGCAACTGCCGATTTCCACGACCTTGCGAATCCCTCCGTCAAAGCCGATTTGTATCTTGTATTTTATTCCATTCCTGCACGCCTCCGCGCGCGCCTTGGTCAGTTTCTTTTTCGTAATTCTGATATCGCTGTAACCGCGTCTGGCCAGGGAAGAAAAGATCGTACCGTCAGACAGGCCGAGCTGGAGCTGAAATTCCTGAACGCGGACAACCAGCGTTTCAGCGCCCGAAATAACCGGCTTCACCGGGATTGGCGCGGCCGATGTCTGATCCGCCACGGTTGCAAATGCGAGCACGATGGCGAGCGGTATGAATTTCCCCACAATAACCTCCCAAACTGATCCGGCCTCTCGGAGCCGTGTATTGCCCTGTCGCAGTGCCTGCAAACACGAATGTCCGGCCAACCTATGATGTTCCATGCCGAATTCGCAACTCGCTAAGTTGAATTTTTGAATCGCCGGGGCCGTCCGTTCCCGTTCTGCGTTCAAAACTCGCCGGAAAATTCCGATGACAGCCGGCCGCGCAAATCCTGGATGGCGCGGAAGCAGTCAGCGAGATGTTCCTTTTCGCGCCTGGTGAGGCTGCTTTTCGGCACGAAGCTGGTGACCTTGTTTCCCGCTTTGAAATCGGCGAGCTGCTGGCGCAGCAGCAGCCGGGTGAGATGATTGAGGCCGCCGGCGAGAGAGTCATGGGCGTCACCGTCAATGGCATCGCATTGCCGCAGGCCCTTCAGGCGGGCAAGCGTCGATGTCCCGGCAATCCCATGCCTGAGGGACAGCAGCCGGACCGCCTCAACCAGTGGCAGGGTGCCATTGTATTTCAGGTTGATCATGCCCGCATGGCCGTCATCGTCCGCTTCCGTCGCGAGCCTGCCGAACCACCCGAGCGCCACGCCGTGATCTTCCTGGATCGCGAACATATCCTTGATAAAACCGGGATTGCGCGCGCCCATTCCGGTAACATATTCGCGCAACTCTGCCGTATATTCCGCGCGCCCGAAACCGTGGGCGAAATCGAAAAAGATATCGCAGTAACGCAAGGTCGCGGGTGAGCGGGACGTCATCCAGTAGGCCACCTGATCGCGCCATTGCCGCTTTGTCTTGCGCCAGACCGGGTTGGTGGCCATGACAAATCCGCGGCACAGCGGCAGGCCCACCGCATCGAGATCCTTCGTCATGCGTTCCGCCAGTTCGACAAAAAAGGGATCGATTGCCGAATGGTCCTTGTCGGGATAGCCGTCCAGAATGAAGGCGTTGTCCTGATCGGGAAACAGGAAGTTTTCACCCCGTCCGCCCGACCCCAGTATGATGAGCGAGAAGTCCACCGGCGGCTTGCCCCAATTTTTGTCAGTCTCCATTTCCCCCAGATGCCGGCGCAGGATGCGGGCGTGAATATCGCGGTTGATGTCGGTGAGGAGCAATTGCACCTCAGGGGCCGGCACATTGTCGTCGAACAGGGCTCCGGCGAGCTCAACCTGCGCGCTCTTTACGGCCTTCAGACCCTCCAGTGTCGCCTCATGGGTAAGAAGCCGCGTGAGTTCCAGCGTCCGCTCGGAGAGGTAGCCGAGCGCCTCGCTCAGCGAGAGCATGCCGCACACCACGCCCATCTCATCGAGGACCGGGCCGCAACTTGCGCCGCCGCATGAAGGCGACCGCATGATAGAGATAGTCGCTCCGCGCGATGGTCACGACCGGCGCGGTCATGATCTGCGACACCGGCGTTTCAGGATCGAGCCGGAAGGTAATTTTCCGGGTCACATCCTGCTCGGTGACAATGCCGGCCGGGCGGCCCTTATCATCGACAACGACGGCGCTCGTCGCCCTTTCGCTCTCCATACGCTCGACCAGCTCTTTCAAGCTGGCGTCGGGTGCCAGGCAAATCGGAGGATTGCCCAGCCGGTCCGACACAAGACGCCGGAAGATGTCGGTCTGTGTGCTCATGGGGTCACGCTCTGGCTTGAGGACTCACAAACAAGGCTAACCCGGATTCGCACTCCTGT
>QIGN01000131.1 GCA_003228955.1 Hyphomicrobiales bacterium | reverse complement strand
TGACTGCTTTCTTTGACCCGGCGCGCGGCGGCAGCGTCAAATTCTTCCTTTATGTGTTCTGGACCTATGGCCATCCGGCGGTTTACCTGCCCTTCATTCCCGCGATCGCCATCGTCTATACCCTGCTGCCGCGTTATCTCGGGCATCCGATGTGGAGCTACTGGTCCGGTGTTATCGCATTTGTTCTTCTGGGAGTGTTCGCGCTGCCGATCGGGCCACATCACTTCCAGCCGCTCTATACGATTTCGGGAGACTATGAACGGTTCATCCAGATCATAACGCTGCTGGTGTTTATCCCCAGCGTGCTGCATGTGTTCAACTGGATTGCCACATTGTTCAGCGATCCGATCCCCAGTTCGGCGCGCCAGGCCGTGCCGTTCAAGTTCATGATCGCCGCAATCGCCTTCATGGTTTATGGCGGAGCCACGGCCTATCTTAACGGCCAGATCGCGACGGACAGCGACTTCATCCACAACACTTACTGGATACCCGCGCATTTCCACGCCATGTTTTTTGGCTTCGCCGGCCAGATGGCGTTTGCCGGATTCTACTACCTCTACCCCTATTTCACCGGGCGGATGTATAATCAGAGGCTGGCCAACAGCCATTTCTGGCTGTGGCAGATCGGCCTGTTCACAAAGATCACGATGATGTTCATCGCCGGTTACGCCTATTTCCCGCGCTGGGTCTTCGACTATCTGCCCTTGCCGCAATGGACCATGCCGCAAATGCTGATCACCATGGCTGGATATATCATCGGCCTTGGTTTCATTTTGTTCGTCGTCAACGTGGCCTGGAGCGCCCGTAACGGCAAACCGGTTTCGGGTGATCCCTGGCCGGTCAAATCAGACAAGGCCGCGGTTCCCTCCGCGGTGCCAGCGGAATAAAGAGGAGCACGGACATGATCAGATTATTCATCGTGGTTGGAATCGTTGGCGTCGCGCTTGTCAGTTACATGGCGACACTGGGCCAAGGCCCTGAGTATCAGATGGCGCCGGCCGTAAGCCTGCTCGTGAAATTCGAGGCCGATGGCGTGGTTCCCGCTGCCAATGACCTTGTTGAAAACGAGGAAGTCGAGCACGATATTTTCGATGTGCCCCCGCAAGATGAAGTTGAACTCAAGAAAATCATGGCCATGGGTGGCATGAACATGGGCGGCATGAAGATGGACGGCATGAAAATGGGTGGCGAAGCCGCCAAAAAGATGCCGAGAGGCAGCGCCGGCGGACAAATGGCCATGAAGATGGAGGGCGAAGCCGCCAAGAAGATGCCGATGGATGAGGGCGAAGCCGCCAAGAAGATGCCGATGGATGGCGAAAACCAGATGGCCATGAAGATGGAGGGCGAAGCCGCCAAGAAGATGCCGATGGACGCGGAAGGCATGAAGATGGAGGGCGAAGCCGCCAAGAAGATGCCGATGGATGGCGAAAACCAGATGGCCATGAAGATGGAGGGCGAAGCCGCCAAGAAGAAGCCGATGGGCGGCGAAAACCAGATGGCCATGAAAAAGGACGGTGACGCGGAGCCAGCGGGTCACGCCGGCGATGAAGATGAAAGCGGACTCAAGATTACCGAGGAGGGTAGATTCGACCGCGAGATCGATCTCACCATGGACGAGTGGAAGTTTTCCAACAGGAATATCGAGGTTAAAACCGGTGAGAGAATTCGCTTCAACATCACCAATGGCGGTAAGATTCCGCATGAGTTCATGTTTATGACCATGCCGGCGATGGCGGCGGTCAATTACCGGGCGACGCGCGCAGACTGGAACCTGCTCGAGCACGAGGCCCTGTTCGAAAAATCCATTGTTCTTCCTGGGGGAAAATTTTCCTTCGTCGCTGAAATCAAGAAAGATGGCGCCTGGATGTTCATGTGCATGCTGCCCTACCACATGCAGATGGGCATGATGGGGCAGATTGCGACGCCGGGAATGGCGATGGACATGCGGATGTAAGTTTGCGGGACTGCGCCCGGTTCAGTTTCATCCAGGGTCCGATGGCCGCGCGCCTGCGCGTTCCGGCGCGTGAAAGAGGCAAAACTCACACGCTTTTGACCGGGGCGGAAACCTGGACAACGCCTCAGGCAAGCGCCGGTGCCGGCTCAACCGTCCCCGGCGTCCCCGTGAACCGCCGCCGCGCGCGGCATATCACCAAACCGTTCAGGTCCAAACGGCGCAAGCAGCGTATCGCGCGCGCCGGTCAGAATTTCCCTGGCCGCGAAGTCGCCCACCGCCGGGCACAGGGTCACGCCGGAATGCATCACTGCAATATAGAGACCTGAAACGCCCGGCGCGCGGCCGAGCACCGGCAATCCATCGCCCGGAGTGGGGCGGTAGCCGGTGGTAATGCCCGCAAGGGCGAGCGCATCGCCGCCCGGCAATGCCGCGCGCATCCGCTGCATCAGGATTTCAGCGCTGGCTTCCGGGTCCCCGTCCAACTCCGTGCCCTGATTGTCCGCCCCCGCGAGCAACTCGCCGCCGGGTTTCTGGCGTATATGCAATCCGTCCGCCAGCACAATGGAGTTAAGCAATGGCGCAACAGGGGCTGTGTGCACCAGAATCCCCGGCGGCGCCGTCAGCGGCAATTCAAAACCGCATGGCGATACCAGTTCGGCCGTCGCGGTCCCGGCGGCGACGATGACTTCGTCGGCGGGAACCGTCTCGCCATTCACGCGCACGCCGCAAACGCCTGAATGCGAGAAAACAAGACCCTCAATGCGTGTTTTTGCGCGCAGCACCGCTCCCTCTTCAACCGCGGCGGCAACAAGGCATTGCGCCACTTCCTCAGCTTCGGCCGCGCCTTCATCCCCGGCCCGCGCCGCAAGTCCGGTTTCATGGCGCCAATGCGGCTCAAGCTCCCTGAACCTTGCGCCATCGATCAACTCGATGCGGTAGCCCCATGCCCGGTTGCGTTTCACGAATTTCTCAAGATCCACTCCCGGCGCGGGCAGATACAGTGATCCGGAAAGCGAAACGGGCAGTTGCGGCAGGACCCGCGACAACCGGCGCCACTCGCCCATGGAATGATGGCGCAGGGCAAAATATGGCCGCGCAAAGGAATAGTTGGAGTTGATCCAGCTGAACGAATTGGGTGTTGCGACGCCGCCAGCCTCGCCCGCGTCGAAAACAGTGACGCGCCCGCCGCCGCGGGTCAGATGCCACGCGATGGATGCGCCGATGATCCCGGCGCCGGCAACGATGATCTGGGGGCCTTTGCCGGACATGAGATAAGCCACTCTAGTAGCACACCCGCACACGGGCGACGCACTTCCTGTGCGGCAGCAGATATTTGATGAACCACGGCCCGCATTTGGTCCGTACCTGGCCCATACGGACCCGCCTGGGTGCTTTTTCGATTTTCAACCGGTCGACCTTGGTCAGCAGTTTGTTGATGGCCGCGCCCACTGCGCCGGTTTCATTGAACATGCCGGTCCCGTTGTGGCTTGCTTCAATGATCCGGCATACGGCCTGAGCCGGACCGGATGTCGCGATTACAAAAAATCCGCCCGCGACAGCGGAAAAAAATATAACTCTGGTCGCTCGCATCTTTCTCAACCCCCAGACAAATACCCTCGCCGGGCGATGATAGGCGGGAAAGCGGCGCGTCACCAAGACCAAAAAAAAGAGGCGGACCCGCTTGGATCCGCCTCCGGAAATTCGAACGATGCTCTGGGCCGTTTAGTTTTTGGGACCGAAAACACTCTCGAAGGTGAACGAGTCAGCGCCAGTGGGGGTCGCACTCGCACCGGCGGCGCCGGCGATGAGAGCAACAGCAATGGCGAGTGCACCGAATGTCGTTTTCATGAGAATTACTCCTTGATTTCAGTCTTCCTGTGCCGGCTCAAGGCTGGGAGGAGCCCGCCGGTCTGGGCACTATCTGGTAGGCGTATTGGCGTATGAAAGGGGTACTCACACCTGTTTGATGGCGCGCCCGGATGGCGTGAAATCATGTGACCGGAGGATAAGAATACCGTGACGGAGTGAAACCAAATCGACGGCGTTTTCGTAGTGCGGCGCGCGGCCGGCGCCCGTTGCAAGAATCGGTTGATTGGCTGTTTGCAATTCATTGCGGCGGCCAGGAAGGCCGCACGCAAGGCCGGGTCCACTTTTAAAAAGCCGCCATGCCGGTTAGGGCACGCGGCGGGCGGCAGGCCGGGGCGCGCGCCCGTCAACCCTTCAAGAACCGCCACGGACAGCGGCCACCCGCGGCGCTACTGCATCAGGACAATGAAGTCGGACCCGCTCTTGGGCGAGGTTTCCCAGCTGATTCCGTCATCGGAGATGGCAATGGATGAACCGGGCGTCAGCAACTTGGCGAGACGCTGGCGGGTTTCGTCGGGAATGACAATCCGGTTCAGAACCTCCTCCGCTGTCGCGGCCTCCAGGGCCTCGGCACTCTGGTCAACGCCTTTGAGCGGCTGCTTTACGAGGCCGCCGTGGAGAACATGTCTGTTGGGCGGAGAGCCCTTCTTGAGCGTCACCGCCGTCCAGCGCGCCTGGGTCGCATCGGGTTCGAAATACATGGCGGTGAACAGATGCGTCCCCAATGTCTGCTCCTCGTTGCGGATCACAACCTGTGCATCGAAAACAGGTTTGAAGTTCTGGCGCACATAGAGCCGGCCATTGGTGGGCTTGTCCTTTTCCGCAACCTCATAGAGCCTGTCAACAAGCTCATCGGAGATGAGGCCATTCGCCTTGAGCCCGTAGGTCGCCTGAAAGCGTTTGATGGACTTCGCGGTATCGGGGCCCATCCACCCGTCGATATCGCCCGGCTCGAATGTGAGTTCGTCCAGCAGTGTCTGCACTTCTTTTATACGCCCCTTCACCGAACGCCTGGTAATCAGGATGCGCAGCGGCGCGGCCGCGCGTTTCCTGGCTTTGGCCTCCGCTTTGGTCTCCGCGTCGCTGAGGACCGTTCCTTCCGGTTGTTCGAGGCTGGCCAGAACTTCCCGCGAGCGCGGCACGGGCCGGATCAGATTGTCATTTTCGATTACAACCGGCGCCGTCTTTTCATTGGCCACGATCACATGCGCGCCCCTGTCGGTATATTTGAAGAGCTGGCTTGCAAAGGCCATTGGCAGGCGAATACACCCGGCCGAGGCGGGGACTCTCGGCACTGAGGTAAAGCCATGCAGCGCGATGCCGGACCAGGTGAGCCGCTGCATATAGGGCATCGGCACGCCGCTGAAGATGTTTGAGCGGTGGTCAATATTTTTTTGCAGAATGCTGAACATGCCGGACGGCGTGGCGAAACCCTTCCTGCCCGTCGATACCCGGGAACTCACGACTTCCTGGTCGCCCCTGTAAACGGTCAGGCGCCTCTCCGGCAGGGACACGATGATCTGAACCGGGTCCTTGGCATTTCCCTTCTGAAACCATTTGGGCGAAACCTTCGGGATCCTGGGCTTCTTGCGCCGGCTCGCATAGCGGCGCGCCCGTGGCTTGGGCCGCTGATAGTTCGGTTCGAAAATGGAATGCAGGAGGGTATTGCTGGCGACCTGGAACTGGCCCGTATTCGAGGCCGGTGTTGCGCCCTGCGCATGGGCCTGAAGCGATTCCGGCCCCATCAGCACGATTGCCAGCGCCGTGCCGGAAAGCCCGTATGTCAACCGGCGAATCAACGCCTTGCACGAATTGGGGGTGGTCTTCAGCATCAGCATTGGCAGCCTCATTGATTTTTAAGTGAAATTACACGCGGCAGGATGCAACGATGCCCGCCGCGAAACAAGACAAACTTAGTTGATCCGGTCATTGTGATCTGGGGTCTTTCCATAAGGGTTGCAAGCTCCTTCCTTCGCCATCAGCGCGCCCGCGGGTGCGCCTCGTCATAAACCTTGAGCAGGCGCGCGGTATCCACCTCGGTGTAGATCTGCGTGGTGGACAGGCTGGAGTGTCCCAGCAGCTCCTGTATTTCGCGCAGATCGGCCCCGTGACCCAGCAAATGGGTCGCGAAGGAATGGCGCAGCGCGTGCGGCGTGGCGGATTCGGGCAGCGACAAAGCGCCGCGCAGGCGCTGCATGACAAGCTGAACCACCCGCGCCGAAAGCCGCTTGCCCCTGACGCCGACGAAAAGCGGACCTTCGGGCGCCAGAATGATGGGACAAAGGTCAAGATAGGCCGCGACGGCGCTCTGGGCGACCGGCAGAACCGGCACCACGCGCTCCTTGCCGCCCTTGCCGGTGATCCGCAGCACGTCATGGCGCCCCACCGGCGCTTCGGCACGGGCGAGGCCAAGCGCCTCGGAAATGCGCAAACCCGACCCGTAAAGCAGAGTCAGCACCGCGCTGTCGCGCGCGGATACCCATTCGGGCGCGCCGGCCGGCTCGCCGGGACTGGTATCGGCCGCAAGCGACAGCGCCGCGTCGACGCTCAGGGCCTTGGGTACGGCGTGCGGCAATTTGGGCGTCTGCACCGCGGAAATGGCATCGTTCTTCATGATGCCCCGGCGGTCGAGAAAGCGGAAAAACATGCGCAAGGCGGACAGCGTGCGCGCCAGCGACCGGCTGGAGACGTTTTTTTCGCGGCGCGCGGCGAGAAACGCGCGGAAGTCGCGCGTGGTGAGCCCCTCCATATCCTTGAGCGAGGCGGGGCCTCCGCGATAATTTGCAAGAAATCCAAGAAAATACCTGAGATCGCGGGTGTAGGCTTCGCGGGTTTTCTCCGCCAGTTGCCGCTCGACGGCCAGATAGCGCAGCCACGCCTCCACGGCATCGCCGAGGTCGGCTTTGGCCATCAGGTCTGTATGGGCGCCAGTCATGCCCCGACTTAAGCCTCTCAGATCTTAAAGAATCGTCTGGCCCGTCTTCTCCCAGTCCGCCAGAAACGCCTTGAGCCCCTTGTCGGTGAGCGGATGCTCGCTCAGCCCCCGCAAAACCGCCGGTGGCACCGTCGCCACATCGGAACCCGCCAGCGCCGCCTGTTTCACATGGTCGTCGCTGCGGATGGACGCGGTCAGGATCTGCGTATCGAGCGCATCGTAATTGTCGTAAATCTTGCGGATATCGCGGATGAGGTCCATCCCGTCCTCGCCAATGTCGTCGAGCCGGCCGACAAAGGGCGAAATAAAAGTGGCCCCGGCCTTGGCCGCGAGCAGCGCCTGATTGGCGGAGAAGCACAGCGTCACATTGACCATGGTCCCCCCCCGGGAGAGCGTGCGGCAGGCCTTCAGCCCGTCCCAGGTCAGCGGCACCTTGATGGCGATATTAGTAGCGATCTGAGCCAGTTTTCGGCCCTCTTCAACCATCGCGCCAGCCTCGGTCGCAGTGACCTCCGCGCTGACGGGGCCATCGACGATGCCGCAAATCTCCTGAACCACTTCGGTAAAGTCGCGGCCCGATTTGGCAACAAGGGACGGATTGGTGGTCACACCATCCACAAGGCCGGTTTCGGCCAGATCGCGGATTTCATTCACGTCGGCTGTATCGACAAAAAACTTCATGGGGTTCGTCAACTCCTGATGCGCATCGGGCTTCCTGGGCGTTACTATAAACGCCTGATTCTTCCGCTTCCCTTAACGAGACACGCCTTGGCCCCTGATGCAACAATCCCGGTCCTCCTGCCGCTGGCGCTGGAAGCACCCTACGATTATCTCGCGCCGCGAGAAATAGCGCTGGAGCCGGGCGATTTTGTCGCTGTTCCACTGGGTTCCCGTGAGCGCATCGGCGTTGTCTGGCACGGCAATCCGGCGGCGGACCGCAAGGCCGTCGATCCGGGCAAATTGCGCGCGGTGCTCGAGAGGCTCGAGATGCCGCCACTGCCACCCCCCTCGCGCGAGCTGGTTGACTGGGTGGCGCATTACACGCTCGCGCCGCCCGGCATGGTTCTGCGCATGATGATGAGCGCGCGCGACGCCTTCAGGCCGGTGAAGCCGCGCCTTGGCCACCGGCTGGCGGGGCCTCAACCGGGGCGCATGACGCCAGCGCGGGCGCGCGTGCTGGAGGTGGCCGCCAACGAAATGGCGTGGTCCAGGCGCGATCTGATGGAAGCCGCCGGCGTTGGCGCCAGCGTCATCAACGGACTGGTGGACGCCGGAACCCTGTCGGTCGAGGCACTGGCGCCCGCAATGCCGCCCGCCCCGGACCCGGCTTATTCAAAGCCGGAGCTCAGCGCCGATCAGGCGAAGGCCGCGAGCGCCCTGACCGAGCGCGTCGGGGCGGGAGAATTTTCCGTCACATTGCTTGACGGGGTGACGGGATCGGGCAAGACACCGGTCTATTTCGAAGCCGTCGCGGCGGCCCTCAACACGGGCAAACAGGCATTGATCCTGCTGCCTGAAATCGTGCTTACGCGCCAGTTCGTGGAGGCCTTCGAGGCGCGCTTCGGCTGCGCGCCGCTCGAATGGCACTCCGGCATCACACCGCGCCAGCGCGGTAACAACTGGCTTGGCGTCGCGAAAGGAGAGGCCCGCGTGGTGGTCGGCGCGCGCTCGGCGCTGTTTCTTCCTTTCCCGCGTCTGGGGCTGATCGTGGTGGATGAGGAGCATGACGCCTCCTACAAGCAGGAAGAGCGGGTGAGTTATCACGCCCGCGATATCGCGGTTGTGCGAGGGCAAATCGGCGGCTTCGCGGTCATCCTTTCCTCCGCGACGCCAAGCGTGGAAAGCCATGTGAATGTGATGCAGGGCCGTTATGGCCATGTGCAGTTGCCGCAACGCTATTCGGGCGCATCGATGCCCGGTATCAGGGCGATCGATCTGCGGAAATCGCCGCCCGAGCGGGGGCGCTGGCTCTCGCCGATCCTCGTGCAGGCGCTCGAGGACACGCTTCGCAACAAACAGCAGTCCCTGTTGTTTCTAAACCGCCGGGGCTATGCGCCGCTGACCTTGTGCCGCGCCTGCGGATACCGTTTCGAGTGCGGGCAATGCGCCGCCTGGATGGTGGAGCACCGTTTTCGCGGCCGCCTGCAATGCCATCATTGCGGACATACTGAAGCCACGCCCAATACCTGCCCGAATTGCGGCGCGGAAGAGTCTCTCATTCCATGCGGTCCCGGCGTGGAGCGCATCGCCGAGGAAGTGCGGGAAAGATTTCCCGATGCGCGTATCGCCATTCTCTCCTCCGACCTGGCGCCCAACGTCAAGGCGCTGCGCGACGTGCTCAGGGCCATCACAGCAGGCGAGGCCGACATTATTATCGGCACGCAGCTCGTGGCCAAGGGGCACCATTTCCCGCAACTCGCCACCGTCGGCGTGGTGGATGGGGACCTGGGGCTCGGCCATGGCGACCCGCGCGCGTCGGAGCGCACCTATCAGTTACTCAGCCAGGTCACCGGGCGCGCCGGGCGCGAAGCGATCACCGGCAGCGGTTACATTCAGACCTATATGCCCGGACATCCGGTCATCAAAGCGCTGGTGTCGGGCGACCGCGACGCCTTTCTGCGCCAGGAAATCGCCGCGCGCGAGGGGGCCGGCTACCCGCCCTTCGGACGCCTCGCCGCGCTTGTGATTTCCGCATCTTCGCTGGCGCAGGCCTATGACTATGGCCGCGCACTCGTGGCCCATGCGCCTGGGTCGGAGAAAATCCGCATCCTGGGACCCGCCGAAGCGCCACTGTCGGTCATTCGCGGGCGCTACCGCGTGCGGCTTCTGGTGAAGGCCGCGAAGCAGACCGACATTCAGGCCTTTCTGCGCCAATGGCTCAGGGTTGCACCGCGCCCCAGGGGGAGCGTGCGGCTTACGGTAGATGTCGATCCGTATAATTTCATGTAGGGTGCCGCGCTTGCATTGAAGACCAGGAGGAATGCCCGTGACCTTCCGTATCGGATTGCTCATTTTTCCCGACATCACCCAGCTCGACGCCACCGGGCCTTATGAGGTGTTCATAAAATTTCCCGATGCCGAAGTCCGGCTGATCTGGAAATCGCTCGAGCCGGTGAAAGCGGGCGGCGGCATGCTGCTGACCCCGGACACCATATTTGCCGACTGCCCGCAGCTCAATCTCATCTGCGTGCCGGGCGGCGCCGGCATGAACCCGCTGCTGAACGATGCGGAAACACTCGATTTTGTCCGCGCGCAGGCTTCGGGCGCGGAATACGTCACCTCCGTTTGCACCGGGTCCCTCGTTCTGGGGGCCGCCGGGCTTCTCAACGGCAAACGGGCGACCTGTCACTGGATGTCCCTCCATATGCTGGAAGCCTTCGGCGCGACACCGGTGGCGGAGCGGGTTGTGCGCGATGGAAACATTATCACCGGCGGCGGCATTACCGCCGGGATTGATTTTGCCCTCGCCGTCGCCGCCGAAGTGCTGGGCGAGGACACCGGGCGCGCAATTCAACTGGGAATTGAATATGACCCGCGGCCCCCTTTCGATTCAGGTTCACCCGCCCGGGCGGAGAAGGCGCTGGTCGAGCGCGCGCGCAGCGCGGCCGCCGTGCGCCAGAAGGACCGCGAGGCGGCGGTTGGGCAGGCGGCGAAGAGGCTGGCGGGCTTCTAGCCATATGCGACAAAAACCATGCACTGGCGCGGTTTCGCTTATGTTGCCAGTCCGATAGGCATATGGTAGATCAAGCGCGGCTTTGGGGGGCATTCAAACCAACTACCCGCCTCTCGTTAGGACGGCGCGAAACCCTAGGGGTTCGCGCGATAAACGCGGGCTGAAATCCGTATAAAAGAAGAGCGTATTTGACGTGGCAGGTGAAGATCCTATCATTGCAGGCATGGCAGGGCGCTATGCGCGCGCCCTGTTCGAGCTGGCGCTGGAATCGAAAAAGCTCAAAAACGTTGAAGGCGATCTGGCAAAATTCAAGGCGTTACTTGAAGGCAGCGCCGATCTGGAGCGCCTTGTCCGCAGCCCCGTCTTTTCCGCCGCAGATCAGCAGAACGCGCTCGCCGCCATCGCCAAAAAGGCGAAGATTTCAGGCCTCACATCAAATTTTCTGGGACTGATCGCGAAGAACCGACGCCTGTTCGCGGTTCAGGACATGATCCGCGCCTTCACCGCGCTGACCGCGCGCCACAGAGGCGAGGTTTCCGCGGAAGTCGCCTCGGCGAACAAGCTTTCCAATGAGCAGATCAAGGCCCTCAAGGCCTCGCTCAAATCGGCCATCGGCCAGGACGTGCGGCTGACGTCAAAGGTCGATCCAGCGCTTCTGGGCGGGCTGATCGTGAAAGTCGGCAGCCGCATGATCGACACAACGCTCAAAACCAAACTTGATAGTCTTCAATTCGCACTGAAAGAGGTCGGCTGATGGATATTCGCGCCGCGGAAATATCCTCCATTCTGAAGGATCAAATCAAGAATTTCGGCAAGGAGGCGCAAGTCTCCGAGATCGGACAGGTTCTGTCCGTCGGTGACGGTATCGCCCGTGTCTATGGTCTGGACAATGTTCAGGCCGGCGAGATGGTCGAGTTTCCCGGCGGCATCGCCGGCATGGCGCTCAACCTTGAGGTCGACAATGTCGGCATCGTCATCTTCGGCGATGACCGCGACATTAAAGAAGGCGATACGGTCAAACGGACCGGCGCCATCGTCGAGGTGCCCATCGGCAAGGAACTGCTGGGGCGTGTTGTCGACGGTCTGGGCAACCCGATCGACGGCAAGGGACCGATCAAGGCCAAGAAAAAGGCCCGCGTGGATGTGAAGGCGCCGGGCATTCTGCCGCGCAAATCCGTGCATGAGCCGATGCAGACCGGCCTCAAGGCCATCGATGCGCTGATCCCGGTGGGGCGCGGCCAGCGCGAACTCATTATCGGCGACCGGCAGACCGGCAAGACGGCCATTATCCTCGACGCCATCCTAAACCAGAAATCGATCAATGAGAGCTCCGACGAAAGCAAGCGGCTTTATTGCGTCTATGTCGCCATTGGCCAGAAGCGCTCGACCGTCGCCCAGTTCGTCAAGACACTGGAGGAAAACGGCGCGATGGAATATACCATCGTTGTCGCGGCGACCGCGTCGGAACCCGCCCCGTTGCAGTTCCTGGCGCCTTATGCGGGGTGCGCCATGGGTGAGTTTTTCCGCGACAACGGCATGCACGCTCTCATCGCCTATGACGATCTGTCGAAACAGGCCGTCGCCTACCGGCAAATGTCCCTGCTGCTGCGCCGCCCGCCGGGGCGTGAAGCCTATCCCGGCGACGTTTTCTACCTCCATTCGCGCCTGCTGGAGCGCTCGGCCAAACTGAACGAGGACCATGGCGCGGGCTCGCTCACCGCCCTGCCGGTGGTGGAAACCCAGGCCAATGACGTGGCCGCCTATATCCCCACAAATGTGATTTCGATCACCGACGGTCAGATATTCCTGGAGACGGACCTGTTCTATCAGGGCATCCGCCCGGCGGTGAATGTGGGCCTGTCGGTCTCCCGCGTGGGCTCCGCCGCCCAGGTGAAAGCCATGAAACAGGTCGCCGGCGCCATCAAGGGCGAGTTGGCCCAGTACCGCGAAATGGCGGCTTTCGCGCAGTTCGGCTCCGACCTGGACGCTTCCACCCAGCGCATGCTGGCGCGCGGCGCGCGGCTGACCGAGTTGCTGAAACAGGCGCAATTCTCGCCGATGACGGTCGATCAGCAGGTGGCCTCCATTTACGCCGGCACACGCGGCTATCTGGACGATGTTCCGGTCTCGGAAGTCGGGCGCTTTGAAGAAGAGCTGCTGCGGCACCTGAAAGACAAGCATAGCGGACTGCTCGACACGATCCGCGAAACCGGCGAACTCGACGACAAATCGGAAGACAAACTCAAAAAAGCACTCGACACCTTCACCAAAGCCTTCGCGGCGTAACGGCACGAACCCTCAGGAACAGGCGCAATGCCCTCACTCAAGGACCTTCGCAACAGGATCGCCAGCGTCAAGGCGACCCAGAAGATCACCAAGGCCATGCAGATGGTCGCGGCGGCCAAGCTGCGCCGCGCCCAGGAAGCGGCCGAGGCGGCGCGCCCCTATGCGGAGCGCATGGACAAGGTACTCGCCAATCTGGCCGAGCGGGTCTCCGTGCAGGAAGGAGCCTCCCCGCTCCTCGCGGGCACCGGTTCGGACAAGGTTCACCTGCTGGTGGTGGCGACGGCCGAGCGCGGCCTGTGCGGCGGCTTCAACTCGAATATCGCAAGGCTGGCGCGCGAATATACGTTTGAGCTTCTTGAGCAGGGCAAAACGGTAAAAATCCTGTGCGTCGGACGCAAGGGCCGCGATGCGCTCCGCCGCGATCAGTCGTCCCGCATCATCGACCTCATTGACATGAAGGCGGTCAAGAAACTTGGCTTCGAAGACGCGGACAAGATCGGCCAGCGTGTTCTGGACATGTTCGCCAATGGCGAGTTCGACGTCTGCACGCTGTTCTTTTCCGAGTTCGAATCTGTTCTGACGCAGGTGCCGACAGCCCTGCAACTGATCCCTGTGAAACTGCCCGAAGTGGAAGAAGGCGGGGACGATGCCGGGGTGCAGGCCACCTGTGAATATGAGCCGGAGGAAGACGAGATACTCGAAGCGCTGCTGCCGCGCAATATATCGACGCAAATTTATCGCGGCCTGCTGGAGAATGC
>QIGN01000055.1 GCA_003228955.1 Hyphomicrobiales bacterium | reverse complement strand
CGCTCGAACACTTGCGGGAAATCGCCTGAGTCCACGTCAAGGCCCATGGGTGTTTTGCGCGGCAGGCTGTCGGCGGGCATCAGGTTTCTGCGGCGCAGCTCAACCGGGTCAACTCCCAGCTTGCGCGCGGCGAGCTCCACCACGCGCTCGATCTGAAACGAGGCCTCCGGGCGCCCCGCCCCGCGATAGGGGTCGAGCGGCATGGTGTTGGTGAAGACCGCTTGGGAGGTGTAATACATGGCCGGAAAAAAATACGGCCCCCCTTGCGTGCGCGCCGACCCGGCCGTTGGGGTAAAGGGTCCGATGGTCCAGCAATAGGCGCCGATATCGCCAATGGTCGTGGTGCGCAGGGCAAGGAATTTGCCGTGCCGGTCCAGCGCCAGTTCGACTTTCGAGTCCTGGGCGCGGCCATGGGTGTCGCTCTGAAAACTCTCGTTTCGGTCATTGATCCATTTGACCGGGCGGCCGAGTTTCTTCGCCGCATGGAGCAGCAGAGAAGGCTCGGGATAACCGCTGTTCTTGGCGCCGAACCCGCCGCCCACATCGGGCGCGATGTGATGCAGCTCATCGGGCGGGATTTTCAGAACATCGCAGAAGGTAGCCCTGTTGGCATGGACGTTCTGGGTGGAATTATGCAGCTTATACTGGCCTGTCGCCGCGTCATATTCGGCGATGGCCCCGCGCGGCTCGATGGGCACCGCCGTCACGCGCTGGTTGCGCAGCTCCAGCGTCACCACATGGTCCGCGCCCTCAAATGCCTTGTCCGTGGCCTGTTTGTCGCCCAGCTCGAAATCGAGACAGAAATTGCCCTCGATATCGTCCCATATGCGCGGCGCGGCGGGCGCAATCGCTTTGGCCGGATCGGTGACCGCCTCGCGTTCTTCATAGTCGACCTCGACCGCTTCGCCCGCGTCGCGCGCCTGCGCGCGGGTTTCCGCGACAATGAGGGCGACGGGCTCGCCCACATAGCGCGCGCGCTCAATGGCGAGGGCGTGGCGTGGCGGCTGGTTCAGATCAGAGCCGTCTATTTTGGTCTGGACCGCGGACTTGCTGGGCATGGGCGCGAAGCCTTCCGCGACCCAGTCCGCGCCGGTAACGATAGCCAGCACCCCCGGCATGGCCATGGCTTCGCCGGTATCGATGCGCTGAATATCCGCGTGCGCATAGGGGGAGCGCAGGACGAATGCGTGGGCGAGGTTGTCGCGCGCAATGTCATCGACGAAGGTGCCAGCGCCGGTGATGAAACGCGCGTCTTCCTTGCGGCGGACGGGCTGGCCTATTCCATATTTTTCCATGTTGTCCGCCCTCAGCTCAGCTTTGCAACCGCGCGCCGGGCCATGACGCCGATGAGGTTTGCCCGGTATGCGGCCGACGCGTGCAGGTCTGAATTCAGTCCGTCCGGTGAAATGGAGACGCCGTCCAGGGCATTGGCGGAAAAGTCGCCCTCCAGCGCTTTTTCGAACTCGCCCGCCCGGAACACACAAGGCCCCGCGCCCGTGACCGCGACCCGAATGCCGTCCTGGGTCCTGGCGACAAAAACCCCCACCGTGGCGTAGCGCGACGCGGGGTTGGGAAATTTCGCATAGGCCGCGTATTCGGGAACCGGGAAGGTAACTTTCACGATCATCTCGCCCTCTTCGAGAGCCGTTTCGAACATGCCGGTAAAGAAGTCCTGCGCCGCGATCACGCGGGACGGCGTATGGACGCTTGCGCCCAGCGCCACAAGGGCAGCCGGATAGTCCGCCGCCGGGTCGTTATTGGCGATGGAGCCCCCCAGCGTGCCGCGGCTGCGCACCGCCGGGTCGCCGATATCGCCGGCCAGACCGGCCAGGGCGGGGAGGGCGCTCTTAACGTCGGCGGAGCGCGCGACATCCTCATGACAGGTCATGGCGCCGATAGTGAGGGTGTCTTGCTTGAGCGAAATACCTCTGAGTTCCGGAATACGGACAAGGTCGATCAGGTCCGAGGGACTGGCGAGACGCTGCTTCATGACCGGAAGCGTCGTCTGGCCGCCGGCCAGAAACAGCGGATCGTCGCCCTTGCTGAACGCCTTTTCCGCGTCCTCCAATGTCCCGGGGCGATGGTAGCGAAACTCATACATCGCCCTGCTCCGCCATCTCCTTCGCGCCGGCCATGACCGCGCGGATGATGTTCCGGTATCCGGTGCAGCGGCACAGATTGCCCTCAAGGCCTTTTGCCACGTCCTCCTCGCCGAGGGCGGGGTTGTTTCGCGCCAGCGCAACCGATGTCAGTATCATGCCCGGCGTGCAAAAACCGCATTGCAGGGCGTGCTGGTCGCGAAAAGCCTCCTGCATGGGGTGGAGTTTTCCATCTCCCGCCAAGCCTTCGATTGTGGTGATCTCGCAGCCCTCCGCCTGGGCCGCGAGCATGGCGCAGCTTTTCACCGGGTCGCCGTCAATGAGAACCACGCAGGCGCCGCACTGGCTGGTGTCGCAGCCCACATGGGTGCCGGTCAGGGCGAGAGGGCCGCGCAGCAGATCGCAGAGCAGCGTCCGCGCCTCATATTCGCCGGCAACCGGTTTGCCGTTCACGCTCAGGGAAATGGCGGGCATGGCGCTTTGCGGAGCTCCTTCATGGGGGCGGGGCGTTGGCGTAACGAGCGCGACCATACATTGCTCCGGGGATATTGAGAATATTCATGGCGCATAACTCTGTTATTATTCCGCCGCAATGAAGCTCGCAGACGAAATAAAAATCGACGCGCCAAGAGAAGAAGTGTTCGCCGCGCTCAACGATCCCGACATCCTGCGCCGGTCGATCCCGGGATGCGAGGAGCTGGAGAAGGTCTCCGATACGCGCTTCACCGCCGTGGTGCGGGCGAAAGTCGGACCCGTGCGCGCGCGCTTCAGGGGGGAAGTGACCCTTTCGGACCTCAATCCGCCGCACGGCTATACCCTGTCGGGTCAGGGCAAGGGCGGGGCCGCCGGGTTCGCGCGCGGGCAGGCCGCCATCGAATTGAGGGAAGAGGGCGGCGCCACGATCCTGAAATACGATGTGAGCGCCACGGTGGGCGGCAAACTCGCCCAGCTTGGCGGGCGTCTTATTGACAACGCCGCGCGCTCGCTCGCGGGCGATTTCTTTGAGAACTTCCAGAAGGTCGTCGGCGGTGAAAGCGACGATGAGGAGTCTGCATCATGAGCGCGGCGCTGCTGACGGCGCGAGCCTGGCTCGACGAGGGCCGAAAGGTGGTGCTTGCGACGGTGGTCGAGACCTGGGGGTCCTCGCCCGTGCCCGTTGGCGGGCATCTCGTCATCGACGACAAGGGGGATTTCTCCGGCTCTGTCTCCGGGGGGTGCGTCGAGGCGGAAGTGATCGCGCGCGCGCAAGACATTATCGCCAGCGGCAAACCTGAATTGCTTGAATTCGGTGTGGACAATGAAACCGCCTGGGGGGTCGGACTGGCATGTGGCGGGCGCATCCGCGTTTTTGCCGAGAAACTGGAATAGGCAGCTTATGCGCAGGGAAACACTGGACAAGCTGCTGAAGGCGCGCGCCGCGCGCCGCGCGCTGGTTCTGGTGACACGGCTGGATGGCGGCGGGGAGGAAATTTTCGCGCCCGGCGGCGGCGGGACGGGACATCCTCACTCAGGAGAAATTACGGCATGTCTGCGCACCGGCCGCGGCAAGATTGCCGAAACCGGCGCGGGTGAGATTTTCGTGCAGCCATTTCTGCCCGCGCCCCGGCTGATGATCGTCGGCGCCACCCATATCGCGCAGGTGCTGGTGCGGCTGGCCCGCGAGGTCGCCATCGAACCCTTCGTCATCGATCCGCGCACGGCCTTTGCGACGCCGGAGCGCTTTGGCGACGCGGCGATCGTTCCCAAGTGGCCCGGCGAGGCCCTGGCAAAACTTGGCCTCGATGCGCGCTGCGCCCTCGTTTGCCTCGCCCATGTGCCGGACATTGACGATGAGGCGCTGAGCGTCGCGCTTGAAAGCGATTGCTTTTACCTCGGGGCGTTGGGCAGCAAGCGGTCCCATGAGAAACGTGTGGGGCGTCTGAAGGAACGGGGCTTTGGAGAAGAAGAATGCCGCGTCATCCATGCGCCGGTGGGTCTCGATATCGGGTCGGTAACCCCAAACGAAATCGCACTTTCAATTGTCGCCGAAGTCGTAAGCGCCTTGAGGGCGGGAGATCAGGCAGATGGGGCAAGCTGAAACCGGTACTCTGAAAGTTTACGCCATACTGCTCGCGGCAGGCGCCTCGCGCCGCTTTGGCGGCAAAAACAAACTGCTTGAGAAGATTGACGGCGCGCCGCTCGTGCGGCGGGTGGCGGAGCGGCTGCTCGGCAGCCGGCTGGCCGGTGTTGTCGCGGTGACCGGTTTCGAGGCGGATCGCATTGCCGAAGCCCTTGGCGGGCTCGATTTGCGCATTGTCCGCAATCGCGACCATGACGCGGGCCTGTCCTCGTCCCTGCGCCGCGGGGTTGCGGCGCTGCCTGGGGATGTGGCCGGGGCGATGATTGTTCTGGCCGATATGCCGGACGTTACGCCGGTGTTTGCAGACCGGCTGCTCGACGCATTTGCGCAAGAAGGTGGCGCAAGGATCGTATATCCGGTGAGCGAGGGGGCGGATCAGGGTAACCCGGTGATCTGGCCCGCGCGCTTTTTTGCGGAGCTGCAAAGTCTCTCCGGTGATGCAGGCGCCAAGCAGCTGATCGCCCGGCATGAGAGCGAAACCCTGCCCGTGCCGGCCGCCGGCGATGCTCCGCTTCGCGGCATCGATACGGCCGGCGATCTTGAGGCCTGGCGCGCGGGTAACAAGCGCCGGTAAACCGTCAGTGTCCGCATGAAACGGCGCCGGGCAGGCGCGACATTTTTCGTGCTTGCAATTTTGTGACTTCAATCTATGGATATTTGAATATGATTGGGTAGGGCGGACTTGCTATAGGTCGTCCGGTCCAGAAAATCTGAGTGAGGTACCCGATGGGAAAAATGATCCAAGCAGCCATTGCGCTGATGCTGACTGCAACTCCAGTCGCGGCGATGTCCAATGGGGGCGACCCTGATAAGGGCAAAAATGTCTACAAGAAGTGCAAGGCCTGCCATGTAGTGGATGAGGCAAAGAACAAGTTCGGGCCGCATCTGCTGGGCCTGTTTGGCCGTCCGGCCGGGTCCGTTGAGGGTTACAAATATTCCCCCGCCTTGAAAGCGAAGGGCGCGGAGGGACTCGTTTGGGACGCGGAGACGCTCGACGCGTTTCTATTGAAGCCGCGAAGTTATATTCCCAAGACCAAAATGGGGTTCCCCGGCTTGAAGAAAGAGAGCGACCGCAAAAATATTCTCGCCTATCTCCTGGAAGCAACCAAAAAGCCCGAATAGGTTTTTTCGGCCCTGCTTTCCTGCACTCCGGCGCCAGGGGCATCGCCGGGAACGGGTTTCCGGCGCTTGCCGCCGGGGGCCGGGCTTGAGCATGACTCCTCCGCGCGCTATCAGAAGAGCGCAGGCCCCGTAGCTCAGTTGGATAGAGCACCAGATTCCTAATCTGGGGGTCGGAGGTTCGAATCCTCCCGGGGTCGCCAGCCAGAAAAATACGAAGGGTTCATGACCCGGATCGTTTCATGTTTTGATGGACTCAAAACTGCGATCCCGGCTTTTTCTATGTGCACCATTGTTCCGATAGCCGGTTCCTGCTTACCGGCAATACGCCACTAACCATTCACCGTATAGATTTTTGTCGGCGCCTTGCGGCCGCGCACGACCACTTCGCCGGCTTTCTCGAAATCGAATTCCGACCCGCAGGTTTGCACCGTGTTTTCACCGGCCAGAATATAGGAGCCATATTCCTTGTTCTGCTGCTCCAGCCGGGCGGCCACATTCACCTGGTCGCCATGAACGGTAAAACTCAATCGCTCCTTTGATCCGATAGCGCCGATAACAATCTCTCCGGTATTGACGCCGCAGCGCGTGGGGAGTTTTCCGCCATGGCAGAAAACCTTCTCCTGCGTGAGTTCACGAATCCCGATTGCGGTCTTCATGGCATTGGCGGCGTGGTTGTCGTCACGGGTCACCGCGTTATACGTAATCAGCATCAGATCGCCCTGAAACTGGGTGATGACGCCGCCATATTTATCTATGATTTTGCTTGTTTCCTCGAAATACTCGTTCAAAGTTTCCGCCAGCGCCTGGGGCGTCAGTTTCTCCGAAACGGTTGAAAACCCCTCGATATCGGTGAATACCACCGTGCCGATGCGCGATTCCCCATCGCCGGGCTGGATGGCATGATCCGATGACGTAATGCGCTCGGCCACCTCGCGCGAGACAAACCGGGAGAGGTCCTTGGCCGCGGTCGCGTCCAGAACGGCGCGGTTGAGGATGCGGCGCGCCCTCTGGATGGCCACGAACAGAATCAGCGTCACCGCGGCCATGGACAAAATCTTGTCGACCTCGGCGCCGATCAGGACGGAGTTCGATGTCATGTAACTCACATAGTTGCGTGTGATCATCGGGTTTCCGGCTTCGGAGAAAACGACATATCCGACCATGAATACCCATCCAAGAATGGCGGTTACGCCGGCCCAGACGATATAGCGGGGCTCGAAACGCAGCGTTCGAAGAGCGATGAAAATGAACACATACATCACCGTCGGCGCTTTGAGATAAAACGACGCCGGCTGTTCATACTGGATATGGAAACTCCAGATCAGGAACATCAGGAGCGCCGTGTCCATGACCACCGAGGAGATCAGCAACCAGTCCGGAAGATAGTTATTGTAAGCGGCGAAGAGCCGGACGACCGTAAACAGAAAATACAGGGAAATGGCCCAGGGTACGGGCTGAAAAACGGCCTGCGCCCCTGTCTTGGGGGACAGGGCATAGAGCGTGGCGAATGTGGCGACGAGCGCGAACTGCATCCAGCCGATCAGAATTTCGCTTTGCTGCTGCTGTTTCGCAATATTTTCCTGAACCCGCTGGGGCAGGGCCCCACTTGTTTTTTCTCCAAAAACAAAGTTTCTCAAATCCGCGAGCATTGGCCCTTTCTCCTGTTCAGGTTCGTACCCTACCTGTATCTACGCATTTGCCGGGAAGAAATATGCATGGACCCCGCCGCAACCTGGGGTCCGGGCGTTATTTGTAAGGGTCGGCCGCGTCGCGCAGGCCGTCGCCGAGAAAATTGAATGCTATAATGACCAGCACCACCGGAACCACCGGCAGGATCAGCCAGGGGTAAAGCGCGACCACGGAGATGTTCTGGGCTTCGTTCAGCAAAACGCCCCAGCTTGTAATTGGCGGGCGCAGGCCAAGACCAAGGAAGGAAAGCGCCGTCTCGCCGAGGATGATCGTCGGGATCGACAGGGTCGCCGAAGCGATGAGATGACTCATAAAGCCCGGCAGCAGATGGCGGGCGATGACGCGCTTCGGTCTGGCGCCCATCAACTGCGCGGCCATGCAGTATTCCTCCTCGCGCAGCGACAGAAGTTTTGAGCGCACCGCGCGCGCCAGCCCTGTCCAGTCGAGCATCGCCAGGATCACGGTAATGGCGAAATAGATCAGCAGCGGACTCCACGTCACCGGCAGCACGGCCGCGAGCGCCATCCACAGCGGGATCTGGGGGAACGACTGTATGACCTCGATCACTCTTTGTGTAACGAGATCGACCAGCCCGCCATAGTATCCCGCAAGACCGCCGATCACCAACGCCAGGGAGAACGAAATGGTGATTCCGATCAGCCCGATCGTGAGCGAAATGCGGGCGCCATAGATGATGCGGGAGAGAATGTCGCGCCCCAGCCGGTCGGTGCCGAGCAGAAACAGCGTCCCCTCCTTCGCGGCGCAGACGAGATGCAGATCGCTGGTGGCGATCCCCCAGAAATCATAACTGTCGCCACGGCAGAAAAAGCGCAGCTTGTTGATCTTGCTTCTGTCCTCGCTATAGACCCGTTTGAGGTTCCTCATGTCCAGCCGGTAGTTCGTGCCATAGACGAACGGGCCGACGAAGGAGCCCTCGTGGAACAGGCGGACACTCTGCGGGGGTGAGAAAATGAAATTCACATTCCGGGTTTGGAGGCCGTAGGGCGCCAGAAATTCGGAAATCAGGATTGAGAAATAGGTGAGCAGCAGAAACACCCCGGAGATTACGGCGAGCCGGTGGCGTTTGAATTTCCACCACATCAGCTTCCATTGAGACGCCAGGTAGTATTTCTCCTGCGCGGGCGAGACGGCCTGGCCGGCCACCTGCGGATCGAAGGGCTCGCTGGATACGAAATGCTCGAGTTTGGCGCTTTTGCGCGTGGAAGCGCTCATTTCGTGCTTCCTCCCGCAAGACGGATACGCGGATCCAGCCAGGCCAGCAGCAGATCCGAAATCAGCACGCCGACCACCGTCAGCGTGGCCAGGAACATTAAGAAGGACCCGGCCAGAAACATGTCCTGGCTTTGCAGGGCCGCAATCAGAATGGGGCCGGTTGTCGGCAGGGACAGGACCACCGCGACCAGTTCGGCCCCCGAGATAATGGCGGGGAGCAGGTTGCCGATATCGGAGATGAAAAAATTCATGGCGGCGCGCAGCGGATATTTGACCAGCGCCTTGAAGGGCGCAAGGCCCTTGGCCCGGGCGGTGATGACATACTGCTTCTGCAACTCGTCCAGCAGGTTGGCCCGAAGGCGGCGGATCATTCCCGCCGTGCCCGACGTGCCTATGACGACGACGGGAATCCACAGATGCTCCAGCACCGACATCAGTTTGGCCATGCTCCAGGGCTGGTCCAGATATTCGGGGTCCATCAACCCGCCGATGGAGGTGCCGAAATACACATTGGCGAAGTACAGGAGAATCAGGGCGAGCAGGAAGTTGGGCGTGGCCAGGCCGAGAAGCCCGATGAAGGTCAGACCATAGTCGCCCCAGCTATACTGGTGTGTCGCCGAGTAGATGCCGATCGGAAAGGCGATTATCCAGGTAAACAGGATGGTCGCCATCGACACCAGGATGGTCAGAAAAAGCCGGTCTCCGACCACTTCCGATACCGGCAGGCGGTATTCGAAGGAATAGCCGAAATCGCCCTGCAGCATCCCGCCAACCCAGCTCAGATAACGCTGCACCGGCGGGTCTCCGAAGCCATATTGTTCGCGCAGATACTCGATATGCTCAGGATCGACGCTCTCGCCCTGGGCCTGCAGTTCGGCGACATAGCTTTCCAGATAATCGCCCGGCGGCAATTCGATGATGATGAACACGATCATGGAGATCGCGAGCAGAGTCGGGATCATGATCATCACGCGCCGGATAATATAGCCGATCATTCCCCCCGCTCCGTTCGCGTTGTTGTTTCAGTCCCAATGCCGGTCATCGCGATGCGTACCAGAATGTATCGGGCTTGTGGACGCCGAAATAGGCGCCAGGGCTCCAGCTGTAGAAGGCTTCGGCGGGCACATTGCGCAACCGGTTGTTCACCAGCACCGGCTGCAGGGTGGCGTTGACGATGCCGATGGAGAATATCTGATCGGCGTGAATGTCCAGCATCTCGCGCCAGATTTTCTCCTGTTCCGCGATGCTGGCGGCGCGCAGCCATGCGCGGTGAAGTTCCACCAGGCGTTTGACCGCCGGCAGGACCGGCGGCTCGCCCATCTTCCCGCTGGTTTGGCCCCAATAGCCCCATTTGGGCCATTGCAACTGATATTTGCTGGTCGGCGCCAGCTCCCCGGGGCTCATTGAGGCGCTGGGAATCCCGTTTGAGATGCCGGACCAGACCGACATGATGGTCGTGCCGGCAAGAATGCGCTGGCGGAAAACCTCCCGTTGCGAAGGCCTGGTGATGAGCTTGACGCCGGCCTTGAGCCAGCTGTCGTGGATCAGCTCCAGCACGTCGACCTGAATGGTGCTCTCCCCGGCGGTGTCGACGGGTATGATCAGGGGCTGACCGTTTTGCATCAGCCGGACACCGTCTTTGTCCCGGCGGGTCAGGCCCATGCCGTCGAGAAGCTCATTGGCCGTCTTGAGGTCGAACTGGGCCCAGGCGCTTTGCAGGCGGGGCCGGTAGAGCGGGCTGGCCGGCAGAACCGTGTTGTTTCCCTCGCGCGCAAGTCCGTAATAGACCACCTGATTGATTTCGCGCCGGTTGATGGCCAGCGACAGCGCGCGGCGAAAGCGGGCATCGCGAAGCAGTTTCCGCCATTGCGGGTCGGCTGCATTCAGATTGGGGTACAGCGCAATATGCGCGCCCTGCGATCTCTTCCACAAGCGGACCGTATAGTCATAGCGCTGTTCACCCTCTTTCAGGAAAGTGTAGTGGTCGAGACGCAGATAACGCCCCTGCAGGTCAGACTCGCCCGAACCGGTTTTCGCCGGGATAACCTTGGTTCCGCCGAGCGTCATGGCCACCTTGTCGATATAGGGCAGCTGCCGGCCGCTGGTGTCGACACGGTAGTAGAACGGGTTGCGCGTGAATACGAAGCGGACCGAGGGAGGCCGTGTTGTATTCAGCCAGGGCTGAAGCGTGGGCAGGGCGGGGTTGTCCATGCGGTACCAGCGGTCGCGGCTTGAGTGGAGTTCGACCCAGTCGCGTTTCCGTTCCGACTTGACCAGCGCTTCGATCTTTTTCACGTCTCCATATTCGATATGGAACTGCTTGAGATAGTGAGACGGGCGATAGAGTTGCAGCGGACGCGCGCCGGCGATCGCGGGTATGAACTCCCTGTTCGGCGTTTGCCATGTGTAGCGCACCGTGGTCTCGTCAATGACCTCGAATGTAGGCGGCTTGCCGTTGACGAGCAGCGCCTTCGACATGCCCCGCGGCGACATTTTTTCGTTGGTCGCGATAGCTTCCCAATAATAACGGAAATCCTCCGCGGTAAAGGGTTGTCCGTCCGACCATTTATGTCCCGGGCGCAGATAAAACGTGAATTCGCGGCCCTCGCGCACTTCGTATTTCTTCAGGATATCGGGATAAAAACGCACCTTGTCGTCAAGGGCAATGAGCCGCGCATAGCCATACACGGTCATCATCCGGGTGTCCTTCTGCTTGCCCATCAGCAACCGCAGTTCGCCGCCATACCGGCCCGGTTCCTTGCCCGCCGAGGCCAGATCGACGATGGAGGGTTCTTCCGGTACGCGCTTCTCGATCGGTGGAAGATCGCCAGCCTCGACGCGGCTGACCAGGCTTGGCGCCTCGATCAGCTTCGCGGCGGACACCGGGTATGCGAACAAGATTAGTGCGGCCAGCCATGCCCCCAACGCAGCTCTCATGATGCGAGTTCCCGCAGCGGGGTTCCTTCGGCGGCAAGAACATAATGTTCGCCGCCGAGGTCGAACATCGCCGATGGCCGGCCCGGCGCCATCGCAAAGGGCTCGGGCCAGTTCACCGGGTCATCCCCGCCGGCCTGCCCGAAGGTCGAGAAATCGAGCTTCCGGTCCA
The DNA here is from genome assembly GCA_003228955.1 of Hyphomicrobiales bacterium. Lineage (GTDB taxonomy): Bacteria > Pseudomonadota > Alphaproteobacteria > Rhizobiales > Methyloligellaceae > UBA2767. The sequence goes on along the minus strand of QIGN01000055.1, from coordinate 778 downwards.
GATCGGGATAGGGCACGGCGGCCATCAGCCGGCGCGTATAGTGATGGACCGGGTTGCGGAACAAAAGCTCGCGCGGCGCAATCTCGACGATCTGGCCCTTGCACATCACCGCGATGCGGTCGGCGATATAGTCAACCACCGCCAGGTCATGGGAAATGAACAGATAGGTGAGGTTCAGGTCTTTCTTCAGGTCCTTGAACAAATTCAGGACCTGGGCCTGGATTGACACATCGAGCGCGGAAACCGGCTCATCGCAAATCAGCAGATCGGGCTTCAGGGCCAGCGCCCGGGCCAGACCGATGCGCTGGCGCTGTCCGCCGGAAAAACTGTGCGGGTAACGATTGAGAAAACGAGGGTCGAGCCCGACAAGGCGCATGAGTTCCTGCACCATATCGCCCTGTTCGCGCGCGGAGCCGATCGCGTGAATGATCAATGGCTCCCGGATAATATCGAAAACCGTCATGCGCGGGTTGAGGGAGCCGAGCGGATCCTGAAAGATCATCTGGATCTTGCGGCGAAGGGCCATCATCTCCTGGTCCCCTGCCGAAAGCAGATCGATTTGCCTGCCGCGGTCGTTATAGGTGATGGTCCCGGCATCGGGCGAGACCGCGCGCATGATCAATTTGCTGACGGTCGTCTTGCCGCAACCGCTCTCTCCAACCAGGCCAAGACACTCGCCGCGCCTGATGTCGAAATTAACATCGTCAACCACCGTGATCCCGCCGCCGTCCCGCGAGCCGAACCAGGACTGCTTGCGCGTGGTGTAGCTTTTGGTGAG